>DUPU01000017.1 GCA_012838175.1 Clostridia bacterium | reverse complement strand
CCAAAGGTTGGACCAGCGCACAGATAACAGCGGGAGGTATTAATACAGAGGAAATCAACCCCCTTACTATGGAATCCGCACTTATTCCCGGCTTATTTTTTGCGGGAGAAATAATAGATATTGACGGCATGTGCGGCGGATATAACCTGCAATGGGCATGGACTTCCGGTTTTATCGCCGGGCAGAACGCTGCCTTTTAATCCATGAATCAGTAAACATTACCAAGAAAACTCCAACCGAGGATTTTCTATTTCTTGAGGATCAGTCACATTTCCCATCAAGGTGACCACACCCCGGGAGCTTTTTACAGGGGCTATTCTCTTGCTCATATTTTTCTCCAAAAGTATTCCCTTTATTTATTAACCTAGTACATTATCCAAAAACATCATAATCACAAACCCCAGCAACAAAACATGGATGGCTTTTTTTGAGGAAGAATCTTTCTGGGTTTCCGGAATAATTTCGTAAGCGATTACAAAAAGCATAGCCCCTGCGGCAAAGGCTAATGTCCAGGGCAAAAGCGGCTTTGCCACCTGGATTAATCCTACACCCAAAAGACCCCCAATAGGTTCCACTAACCCGGTGCATACTGCCACGCCGTAAGCTTGTAATTTAGTATAGTTTTCTCTCAGTAACGGAAGGGCTACCGCCAATCCTTCCGGAATGTTTTGCAAACCAATAGCGATTGCTAAGCTTAAACCTTTGGCTATATTGCCATCGCCAAAACCAACTCCCACGGCTAATCCTTCCGGAAAATTATGAATGGTAATAGCCAAGACAAAAAGCCAGACCCGGCGTAAATTATCGTGATTTTTTCCCGGCCCTGCCATTAGATTGGTATCGGGAAACATTTTATCCACAAAATCCAGGAAGAATCCTCCGATCAAAATACCTCCCAAAGCAATGGTTGCTCCTTTTATCCCACCGCCACCGCTTGAAATAGCAGGTATAATCAGGCTGAAGGAGGTAGCTGCCAGCATTACTCCGGCAGCAAACCCCAGTAAACAATTCATCAGTTTTTTCGATATATTTTTTGTAAAAAAGATTGGTATCGCCCCAACTGAAGTCGCCAAACCGGCAGCAAGACTAGCCAGTAACCCTAAGACAACAACATTGCTTTCCACGAAAAATCCCGGCATTTTCACTCCCCTTTTCACAGAATTATTCCCACGAAATCTCTCTGCATACTATTCAGGGAGGAGCTATTTTGCCACCTATGATAAATAAACCTTTGCTTTTTTCTTTTTGGCCATAATCATTTTAAGTTGTAAAATTTGTTTTGGCAGGGAACTTAATAGTCCTCTTTTCCGTCAGAAATATTAAGAAATTTTTAAACAAGAGGTAATTATCTTGGAACAATTCTTCACTTTATTATTAGGATGTTTCATACCTGTAGGGGTTTTTATTGGTGTAATATACGGAGTTTTAGCCATTGCTGAAGAAAAATAAGCAAATCTAAAGCATAACGTCTGATACCAAGATAAACAAATATGGCCAAGGATTAACGGTTAAATCAATTTTTGCTTTAATTCCCTATTTTGTGCAGAGCAGGTGCCTTGACCACAAAAAACTCCAGCAATTCATCATGCTTATTGGACACGTTCTTTTTTGTTTTAAAGGAACTGCAAGAAACTCAGAAATTTGATCGATAGTTACTCTAATCAACTAGAATGCCTGGAAATGAATTCATCACTTCCAGGCATTCTGTTCAGATTACAATAATCTAAGCCTTGTTACCTATTTTTGCAAATGATGGCTTGACCCAAGAAAGCTCATCCATTTCCCTGCTAATAGTACATGAAATAAATTGACCTCCATTATATGCCACAGGATAAATTTCCCTGGCCTCAATAGCTTGAATGAAGTCTCTTTCGTCCCTGATCCCGTCAGGAAAAACCGTGGCGTATCTCCCTACTTCATGTCGGTGATGGGCATCACTCCCTCCTAAGCAGGGTAGCTCTAATTCCAGGGCTAAAAAATATGCCTGCATGTTATGGGAAAAATCCGTATTTCCATTAAAAGCCTCTAAGGCCCATAAACCCTCTATTTTCCTGATATATTCACCCATACCCCGGTTATTTTGCCGAAAAGGATGGGCGCTGATTGCCACCCCACCTTCCTTTCTCACTAGGTCTACCAGAGATTGGGCATGCATTTTTCTCTTTGGCAGATCCTCTAATCCAAATACTACCATATCACCCTCAAAAGTGAGAATTTCAGCTCCCACAATAATCAAAAAGCCGGTTTCCTGAGAAAGCTTTTTTGCTTCGTCCTTAATTTCATTGCTTTCATGATCGGTAATGCACACCCCATCCATACCCATAGATTTTGCCCTGGCGACAATTTCCTCTAAAGACACATGGCTATCCAGGGAGTATTTGCTTTCATGCAAGTGAGTATCTATAATCATGCTGCTTGTCCTCTTCTCTTCAGTATCAATACTAGTGTTCCATACCTTAATTGTATAACCACCTGCAAATAATGGAAAATTAAATTATTTTATTGTCACTTCTTGTCTGATAAATATTTTAAATAGATATCCTCCATCCTGCTCAAAACTCCGTCCCAGCTCATGCCTGCTATTGCCTTAACCACACCTACCCTTTGCCAAGCAGAGGTGTCAATTAAAGAATTTATTTGTACTTTTATGCCCTCTGCCAGCCTGTCCTCAAAATCAGGCAGATCCTCGGCTATCGGTGAATCCTCATGTTCACACCTGGGAAGCTCCACGTATCTAATTAAACCACTATAGTTTATTTCCCGGCCCAGATATTCTTTTAATCCGAGTAAATCCGTAGTAACCACCCGTAATCCTGAGGCCAAGGCCTCCAGCACCACGAGGGGCAAGCCTTCATAAAAGGATGGTAATACAAAAATATCACTGACGCGAAAAAGGTTTGCCAACTCTTCCTGAGACAATGCCCCATGAAAAACAATTTTCCCCCTTTTTTCCCCGGCCAGCTGTCTAATCTGCCTTTCCTCATCACTGGAGCCTGAACCTGCCAGATGCAGTTCCCCCGACCAACCCATTTCCGTAAGTTTTCCATATGCTCTGATTAGTGACGGAACCCCTTTAGAAAAGCTTAATTTTCCCGCATACACTAACTTTACTGTATCTATGCGTTTCTTCCTTCCAAGAGTATTGAAGATATGGTCATCATATCCTGCTCCGGTAACGAAAACACGATTCTTATCTATTTTATAATTCCTGATAATAGACTCCCTCTGATATTCATTCAGAGCAAAAATTCCGTCCAATTTCCGGCATCCATCAACAGCCAAGGAGGAAAACCTTTCTGCCAGCTTCAATTGGCGCAAACAGGTCCCATGACATATGCCAAATACCGGTATGTGCTTAATTGTTTTTCTTGTTAAAGCAGTAAGCAGCCAGAGATGATGAGACAAAACCAGGTCCGGTTGGAAATTATCCACCGCCTTTTGTAATACTACCCGGAAAGCACGGGTCCATTGCTCCAGCATCTCCTCGGTCATGTCTCGATATCTGGTGCTGGGATAGGGCATGACATCACTCATCCCTGCCACCGGAAAATTTAATAATTCACTATCAAACTGCACTGGAAAGAAATCGGAATTTTTCAGGCACCTCCTATATTTATCAGTTTCATTTTGGGAAACACCTGCGATTACAGCTTGCTTGTACCCTCTATTTTTTGCCCTTTCATACAAAGCAAGCAGAAAAGTACCGCTCCCAGTATTTCCCGGTTTTTGACATAATACTTGCAACACCCTTTTCATCTAACTGCCTGCTTTCTTTTTATTCTATATAACAAACAAAATTTGTTACATTTAATATTGCAATTCAGAAGTAAAATTTTAATTTTGTAACTGAAAATCATCATCAGTCTTTGAATAAGGTATCCCACCAAAGTCAATAAGCTAAATTAATAATAACTTATGGAGTCCTTTATTAAAAACAGTTTCCTGCAAATTCTCCGGCCCACTGGTTCTAATAAAATCTAAAAACCCTTCCCCCTCTAAAATCTGACTATATCTCACAGTTCCAGGCTCGGTACATTGACGGCAAATTGGATAGTTTCCTACCTTTTTTCTTATTTCGGCTGCTTTTTGTGAATTCAAAATCTCACTTATACTATTATTAGTCAGATCACCTACACAATCATCTTGAATAGGACAAGGATATACCTTTCGATCATAATCAATAAACAAATAATTATAAAGTGCGGTACAGATCCATTTCTTTTCACCGGAAACCATAGAATCAAATATTTTTCGATAGTAAAAATCAAATTCCATAGCTTTGTTCTGATAAAACTTTCTAATCACTTCCATATCTTCTTCCTTAAGCATAAGTCTATCTTTCCAACGGATATTACGAAAACGCTTCTGAGCAATGATCACCGATGATATAATAAAAAACATATTTCTCTTATTTGCATAATCCAGCATGTTTCCCAATTCATTTACGTTATCATGAATTATGGTCGCCTTTATCCCCATAAAAAAATAATCGGCATGAGTTTTTCTTTGTTCTTGTAAAGCTTCAATAGTTCTGTTTACCCATAAAAAAGCATTTT
>DUPU01000119.1 GCA_012838175.1 Clostridia bacterium | reverse complement strand
GATGCAAGGGTGAGTGTAAAGAAATTCTTCAATCTCTTTCGGGTAGATGTTTTCCCCGCCTCGAATGATCATATCTTTGATTCGGCCGGTAATTTTATAATAGCCTTTTTCATCATAGGTGGCAAGGTCACCGGTATGGAGCCAGCCGTCTTTATCAATAGCCTGGGCGGTAGCTTCCGGCATTTTATAATATCCTTTCATGATATTATAGCCCCGGGCAACAAATTCACCAGGTACTCCCGGGGGACATTCCGCACCGGTTTCCGGATTGATTACCTTTGTCTCCACAAAAGGGAACGCTCGTCCCACAGTGGATACCCTGGCCTCGATGGGATCATCCGTTGTCGTTTGGGTACAACCGGGAGAAGCTTCTGTCAGGCCGTAGACAATGGTGATTTCTTTTAAATTCATTTCATCCTGTACCTGGCGCATTACCTTTACCGGACAAGGGGAGCCGGCCATGATACCGGTGCGCAGATGGGGAAAAGAGAAACGTTTAAACTCCGGATGCTCCAACATGGCAATAAACATGGTGGGCACTCCGTGGACAGCGGTGCATTTTTCCGCGGTAACAGCTTCCAGTACCTTCAGAGGACTGAAGTATTCCAAAATTACCATGGAGGTCCCGTGAGTTACTGATGCCATAACTCCTAAAACGCAGCCAAAGCAATGAAAAAGGGGCACCGGTATGCACAGGCGGTCCTTGTGGGTAAACTTCATCCGGTCACCAATGGATTTACCGTTATTGACAATATTATAATGAGTAAGCATTACCCCCTTGGGGAAGCCGGTAGTACCGGAGGTATACTGCATATTCACCACATCATGCACATCCAGGGATTTTTGCACCTGTACCAATTCCTCGTCAGAAACACTTTGTCCCAATTCATAAAGATAGTCCCAATTTATCATGCCGTCATGCTGTTTTTCCCCGATATAAATGATATTTCTTAAATAGGGGAAATTCTTTGATTGCCAGGTACCCGGTTTTTTCCCCTCCAATTCCGGCACCAATTGATTGATAATCTCTATGTAATTGGCATCTTTAAAACCGTCTATCAAGATCAAGGTATGAGTATCCGATTGTCTTAAAAGGTATTCCACCTCAAAAACTTTATAGTTGGTGTTGACCGTGACCAAGACGGCGCCGATTTTTGCGGTGGCAAACATGGTTATCAGCCATTGGGGATAATTGGTGGCCCAGATGGATACGTGGTCCCCTTTTTTAATGCCCAGTTTTAATAAGCCCTTTGCCGTTAAATTGACTAGATCTCTGAATTCTCTATATGTTTTGCGAAAAGGCCTATCGGTATAAATAACACAGTCCTGGTCAGGGAGTTGTTCTGCCATTTTATCCAGGAGGTCCCCCAGAGTTATCTCCCAAAGTTTTTCCATATGGAAACACACCTCTTTCCCAAATAAGTATGTATGCAGGATTATTTTTGAAAAGATATTATTCTAAATATTGTATATTAGAGGTATTAAACCCGTCAATATAAAATTTTCTAAGGAGGAGTATTCTGTTGAGAGGCCGAAGATTTATTTGGCCTAAAAAAATTTTTCAGATGAGAAGGTATTTTTAAATTTTTAGCGAATATGTTATAATTATGTTTCGAAAATCCTAAAGATGTTCAGGATTTTCCCAGAAAAAACCAAAAATGTGTAGGATGGGAGGATGGTAGTAATGGTGCTATCAATTTTGTTAACGTTGCTTCCGATTTTTGTGATTGTACTGCTTATGACATGGAAGCAACTGGCTGCTGATCTAAGCGGCCTGGTAGGATGGTTTTTAACCTTCCTTATTGCAATTCTTTTTTTTCACACTTCTCTGGAAGTGGGCCTGCGGGCAAGTTTGGCAGGTCTCATCGCTTCATTCCCCGTATCTCTAATGGTGCTTGTTTCGATTTTACAGATTACCTTTATGGAGTCCATCGGAGCTATTAAGCGGATAACTGTTTTCGTGAAGACTTTGGCTTGCTCTGACAAATCGGTGCAAATCATGATGATTAGTGTGGGAGCGGGGACTCTTTTAGTTTCTGTGGGGGCGACACCGGTCTCTGTCTTGCCGCCGATTTTAGTTTCTCTCGGCTACTCCACCTTTGTGGCAATTGCGCTGCCTGCTTTAGGTTTTGATGCTCTTTGCACATTTTCTTTGCTAGGGGCACCTCTGGTGGTTTACTCTGATTTAACCGGGGTATCCTTAGTAAAGGCGGCTCAGGTTTTTGCCGTATATTTGCCGGTAATTTCCACATTAATCGGTTTTGCCATGCTCTGGCTGGTCGGGGGATTCAAATTGATGAAAGAAGGGTTCCTGCCGGCCCTTATTGCCGGGTTAACTAACGGCGGGGTTGCCGTGGCGATAGGATATATTCCGTTTTTAAGCTCCGGAGTGGTTTTGACCGGGGTAATTGCCGGGGCCTGCACCATATGTTCCATGCTGGTTTACCTGAAGTTGCAGGGCAAACCTGTTATTGACCGGAGTCATTTAACTGAAAAAGATTTAAAGATTGAACAGGAAATGTCGTTAATGAAAGCTGTATTGCCTTGGCTGATTTTAGTGGCCTTATTGTTAGTGGTGAACTTCTGCCGACCCTTGCAGGAATTTTTCTTTACCAAAATGGAGATGGCTATTTCGGTCATCCCAGGACAAATAATTAAAACCCGTATGCTTTGGAATGCCTATACCTGGGTATTGGTAAGCACAATCGCAGCGGCATTGGTGCTGAAGCCTACAGTTAAACAAATAAGTTATACAGTTAGCAAAGGGTTGAAACGAGGGATTCGTCCTTTTTTCTCCGCGGCCATATTTTTTGCCATCGGTTTTGTCATGAATAACACAGGTTTGGTTGATGTGGGAGGAACATGGCAGGTAGTCAAACCTGATGACAATATGATTTGGGTTTTGGCCCAGGGTTCCGCTGTGTTTATCGGCAACCTGTATCCTTTAATTGTGGCACCTTTGGGACTCTTCGGCGGTTTTATCAGCGGCAGCGAAGCATCAACTGTGGCTATGTTTGCCAAATATAACTTAATTACCGCAGATTTACTAAAGGTAAATCCTTTAACTGTGACTGCCGCTACAGCTATCGGTGGGGGCTTGGCCAGTGTCATTTCCCCGGCAAAGCTGCAGAATGCGGCTGCCACCATTGATGCTTTGGGGGAGGAAACCAAGGTGATAAAATCAGCTTTTATCATTTCTCTTATAATTACTTCCGTAACAGCTATAATGTGTTTTATAATTGCATAGAAAAATTGCCGATAAAGTCGACCTAAGCAGGTCGGCTTTTTTTGTCTGTATATTTGTTAGGTATTGTCAAACTTCTGGAAGCGATATATGATTACAGAGGAGGATTGTGACAAGGGGGACAAATTATGGCCGGAAGACATCAATATCAGGATGCCTTTGATTATTCACTTCATGCATTTAGAAGTAAAAAACCAGAGATCATGGCTGATTTGGCAGATGTTACCTGGGAGGAGCCCTTATTCAAGTTTAATTATTTAAATATTCCTATATGCCTTAATTGGCAAACGGGAGAGATATTGCCAAATAATCTGTCCACTGAAGAAAAGATAATTATTTACCAATACTTATCGGAAAGCAGCGGTATTTCACGTGACTGCAACCGGTGGATTTCATTTTTGGAACTGCCGGAAGGCCAGCATCATTACCAACCTTTTATTAAAGAGGCTATTGAACCCATTGCTCATAAGTTCGGCACAAACCCGGCTTTATTTTTACGGGCAGGGGAAAAACTGGGAGGACTCAGAGTTCAGGGGGGAGATGCTTCTTTTAAATTTCAGGTTTTTCCCAAAATCGCCTTAATGGTGATGTTGTGGGAAGAAGATGATGAGTTCCCGGCTCGGTCCAATATCTTGTTTGACAGCCGATCCGGCTGCCATTTAGCGACAGCTACCTTATATATGCTTGGAATTGAGGTTTCCAAAAGACTCCTGGCAATATAGGCGGGCATTTTAATATTCAGTTTGTGATTAAATAAGGAGGAAAATTATGTTTAAGCTATCTCTTTGCCCCAAGGATAATAAATTCTATGACTTGTTTATTCTATTCGCCCAAAACATACATGTTTCGGCTGAAAAACTAAGAGATTTTGTAAATGATTTAGATCACTCAGATAAAAGATTTAAAGAAATCAAAGACTTAGAAGTTAAATGCGACCAAATACTACATAATATTTTCCAGGAATTAAATAAGTCTTTTATCACACCTCTTGACCGGGAGGATATCTATACTATCGGTAAACAAATGGATAATATCGCGGATGCTATTGAGGCAACTGCCAGTAGATTTGTCTTGTTTAATGTGAAAACAGCCACAAAAGAAGCAAGGGAATTAAGCGATTTGGTGACAAAGGGTACGGAGCAGGTGATTCAATTAATGGAAGAACTAAAAAAAGTTAATAAAAGCAAGAAGCTTCTTCCGACAATTGTAGAAATCAACCGGCTTGAAGAAGAAGCGGATGAAATTTTTCGCCAGGCTGTACGGAAAATCTTCAGAGAGCCACTACCGGTAATAGATGTGATTAAATGGAAAGAAATTTATGATTACTTGGAAAATATCTCGGATGCTTGCGAAGATGTGGCTAATACTGTTGAAGGGGTAGTTATGAAACATGCTTAATTTTACCTTGATAGTTACCCTGGCGGTTGTAGTTCTAGCCCTGATTTTTGATTTTATTAACGGATTTCATGATACGGCCAATTCCATTGCCACTTCAGTTTCGACACGGGTCTTGTCACCGAGAGCGGCAATCATTATGGCCGCCACCTTAAACTTTTTAGGCGCTTTTATCAGCGTAAAAGTGGCTAAGACCGTAGGAGCGGGCATTGTCAGCCCGGAAAGCATTCCCCAAACGGTAATTATTGCCACCCTTCTGGGAGCAATTATTTGGAATTTGGTTACCTGGTATTTTGGGTTGCCCAGCAGCAGTTCCCATGCTTTAATGGGAGGTTTATTGGGTGCGGCTATTGCTTTCAGCGGTTCTTTTTCCATTGTTAACTGGCTTAATTTCTTTGAAAAGGTATTATTATGGTTGTTTTTGTCTCCTTGTATCGGCTTTATTGTAGGATTTTTGTTTATGAATTTCCTTAATTTCGTGCTTCGGTCCTGGCGCCCGGCAGCGGTAACCAAGGTTTTTTCCAAAGCACAAATAGCTTCCGCCGGTTTGATGGCGTTAAACCACGGGGGAAATGATGCTCAAAAGTCTATGGGGATTATTACCATGGCTTTACTGAGCGGTGGCTTAATTCCTCAATTTGATGTTCCTTTTTGGGTAAAATTTGCCTGTGCCTTGGCCATGGCAGCGGGAACTTCCGTAGGAGGCTGGAAAATTATCAAAACCATGGGGGTAAATATGGCCCGTCTTGCTCCGGTAAACGGTTTTGCTGCTGAGACCGGTGCAGCAGCGGTGATATTCACTGCTACCATGCTGCACGCACCGGTCAGTACCACCCATATTATATCCACATCAATTATGGGGGTAGGGGCAGCCAAGAGGCTCACCTCGGTACGCTGGACGGTGGCAAAGGATATTGTCTGGGCATGGATTTTGACCATTCCCATTACCGCCCTGTTATCAGGAGCAATTTTCCTTATCATTAATATGGTAATATAAGAGCTTTGGGGACGGTTCTTTTTGATTTTCATCATATAAGCCCGTCCCCTTGATTTTAAGGATAAATCAGCATAGAATTAGGATTAGAAAATTTTGGTGATAAGGATGTTGTAGTTGATGAAAACGATAATTATTGGTGATTCCTGCTGTGATTTACCCGGAGACTATCTTCTGGAGAATCAAGTTCCCATTGTCCATTATATGTACTTGTTTAAAGGACAGGAGTATTTTGATGATTTCGGTAAAAGCATGTCTTATCGGGATTTTTATCATGAGGTACGATTAGGGGAAATGCCTACCACTTCCCAAGTTAATGTGCATACCTTTGAAGAAATATTTGAGAAGTATATAAAAGAAGGTTATGCTGTTATTTATGTGTCATTTTCTTCCGCTTTAAGCAATACCTTTGCCAATGCCGTGATGGCCGGAGAAACCATCAGGGAAAAATATGCTGGAGCGGATATCACTGTTATTGATACTAAATGTGCCTCCCTGGGAGAAGGGCTTATTTTGCGCCATGCCCTGGAAATGCTGAAGAAGGGGGCAAAAAAGGAAGAAATAGTTACCTGGATTGAGGAGAATAAGTTAAAACTTAATCACTGGTTTACTGTAGAGGATTTAGGTCATTTAAAACGGGGCGGTCGGGTTTCCGGGACGGCTGCTTTTGTGGGTACCATGCTTAATATTAAGCCGGTTCTTCATGTGGATAATGAGGGGAGGCTGATTCCCGTAACCAAGGTGCGAGGCAGAAAAAAATCTATCAAAGTTTTAGCGGATATGCTGGCTGAGCGCATAATAAACCCTCAGGAGCAGGTGGTGGGTATCAGCCACGGGGATTGTCCGGAGGATGCCTTATACTTAAAGGAATTAATCATGGAAAACTGCCCTGTTAAAGATGTGCTCATCAACTACGTCGGACCGGTCATCGGGGCTCATTCCGGACCGGGAACTTTGGCTTTGTTTTTCTTTGGCCGGGAACGATAGGATGGTTTGGCTATGAAAATTATCCTTACTTCTCTTAATGCCAGGTTTATATACTCAACTTTAGCCCTTTATGCCTTAAAGAGTTATTGTCGGCAGTTTTCCCGGAAAATCTTCATTAAAGAATATACTATTAATGAAAAGGTACTGGATATTGCTGGAGACCTTCATAGGGAAAAGGCGGATATAATTGCTTTCTCCTGTTATATTTGGAATATAGAAGCAACTCTGGAGATTTGTGCTGTCCTGAAAAAAGTAAACCCCCGTCTTTTTATTGTTTTAGGAGGTCCGGAAGTTTCTTATGATCCTGAGGAAATCTTAAAGAAAAACCCCTGGGTTGATTGTATTATTCCGGGAGAGGGAGAAGAGACTTTCTATCAACTGGTGGAAAGAAAAGTGCTTGATCTCCCTTGGGAGGATATATCCGGGCTGGTGTATAGTAAAAATCATCAAGTGGTGAAAAATCCTCTCTGGCCCTTAATCAAGGAACTGGACTGTCTTCCTTTTCCTTTTTCCCAGGAAGATTTAACCCATTTTGCGGGGAAGATTGTTTATTATGAATCAAGCCGGGGATGTCCCTTTAATTGTCAGTATTGTCTTTCTTCTACCATTCATGGAGTGCGGTTTTTCTCCCTGGAGCGGGTCAAGACTGACCTGGTCAAATTAATTGATGCCGGGGTAAAACAAGTAAAGTTTGTGGACCGCACTTTTAATTGTAATTTAACCCGGACCAAAGAGTTGCTCTCCTTCTTGCTCCGGTTTGCCCACCGGAAGATTAATTTTCATTTTGAAATTGCGGCAGATTTATTGGATGAGGAAATTATTGATTTAATGGGACAGGCACCCGCGGGCTTTTTCCAAGTGGAAATCGGGGTCCAATCCACCAATCCTCGGGTGTTGGAAATAATCCAACGAAAGATGGATTTTTCCCGGGTGGGAGAGTCGGTAGCCAGGTTAAAAAACAAAGGAAATGTCCACCTGCATTTAGATTTGATTGCCGGACTGCCCGGAGAAGATATGGCTTCCTTTGAAAAGTCTTTTAACGATGTATATCATCTTAGGCCGGACCATCTTCAGTTAGGTTTTCTAAAATTGCTGAAAGGATCCGGTTTGAGAAACCGGGCGGAAGAGTTTGGGCTGGTTTTTCAAGATCATCCGCCCTATGAAATTTTAATGACCGGGGAAATGTCTTTTGATGAATTGGTCTGTTTGAAGAAGATGGAAGACATCGTGGAACAATATCATAACTCGGGGAAATATTTGTACACTTTAGATTATGTGTTCGGCTGGGAGAAAGCAGGGCCATTCAAGTTTTTCCAGGGTTTAGCCCGTTTTTGGGAAAAGAAAACAAAGGAAAAAATGCTCCGGCCGGAAGCAAAATTCAAACTTTTATTCCAGTACCTGCAGGAGATTTACCCTGAGGAGGATGAGTTATTATTTTACGATTTGTTGAAACTGGATTGGCTGCTTTTTCAGCCAAGGCATACTTTGCCGGAGTGGTTAGGAGGAAATCGCAAGCAGGATCGAACCCTGGACATTAGTGCTTATCTTCCCTGGGCCAGAAGAATGACTTTGAAAGAGATTTATAAAAAGGTGGCTGTGGAGGAGTTTCATTATTTTTTTCTTTTGGAAAAAGGCCGCATAATTGAGCGGAAAAAGAAAAAATGCCGGGCTATTATTGATTATACTCATGCCAACACCGGGATAATTTTTGTGCAGGAGAGTTAACAATTTTGCTTGGATTGACAAGATTAATTTTAGTATGAATAATCCAAGGCTTAATTTTGTCTGGAAATTTCATTGTTATTATCGTGAGTTATTGCTATAATTGTACTGAAAAGTACAAAGTAATTTTTCTTAGGAGGTGTTTTTTTATGTGTTGTGAATGTGGCTGCGAAAATAGTAAGTGGGCTGTCCCTATTGGGATTTCCAATCGTCATATCCACTTAAGTAAAGAGCATATTGAGGCTTTATTCGGTGAAGGGTATGAGCTGACTAATATTAAAGACTTGACCCAGCCCGGCCAGTATGCGTGCAAAGAAGTGGTGACCATTGTCGGGACCAAAGGTGTGCTCCATGGAGTGCGCATTTTGGGACCTGCCCGGAAAGATACCCAGGTGGAATTAAGCCAAACTGACGCCCGTCAATTAGGGATTAACGCTCCCTTAAGGGAATCAGGAGATGTCCAGGGAACTCCCGGCTGTATTATTATCGGACCCAAAGGTCCTCTGGTAATTAACCAGGGTTGCATCGTTGCCAAAACCCATGTTCATTTCCATACGGAAGATGCGAAAAGGATGAACATAAAAGACAAAGATAAAATTGATTTATTGGTCAAAGGGCAAAGGACGGTGTGCTTTTGTGATGTGTTAGCTCGGGTGGGGGATACCATGAAATTGGATTTCCACCTGGATACCGATGAGGCTAATGCCGCTTTGGTTAAAAACGGTGATTTGGCATATATCATTAACCGGGACTAAGGTTCGGGATAATTTTGATTTGTTTAAGTAAGAAAAGCGCCGGTCAGGCGCTTTTCTTACTTAACTTCCGCTTTTTCTTTGAACAAAAGAGTGATGGCATAGAGGCCGGCCAGTCCCACCAAGGAATAGACAATGCGGCTCAATACAGAAGATTGACCGCCAAAAATGGTGGCAACCAAATCGAAATTGAAAATTCCGATCAAGCCCCAGTTAAGAGCACCGATAATAACTAAAATAAGGGCAATCCTATCCAAAATCATTCCTCCTTTATCACTTGATACAAGTATTATGCCAAATTAAGGAAGTGTTTATGCGTTTTTTCCAAACTTTCTTCAAGAAAGAGAGTGGGTTTTATAAATGGAAGCATTAATTATAATTTATTACATAGTGTTAAATTGCTGGGCTTTTATTTTTATGGGATGGGATAAACATCAGGCAAGAAGAAAAGGAAAGAGAATTTCCGAAAAAACTTTATTGCTCCTTGCCCTGGGGGGAGGATTTGTCGGAGCTTACGGGGGGATGAAGGTTTTCCGTCATAAGACCCGACACCGGTACTTTGTATTTGTTTTTGTTATATCCCTATTAGTTCATATGATAATATGGATATAGGGACCAATATTAGGGGTTTTAACCTATGAAAAACTGTTATAATAGTATTAAAAGTTTTTAAGCCATAGGTTATTTGGTAATTAATATGGCTTTACTGATGGGTGAGAATAATGAAGATTTTTGCATTGGGAGATTTGCATTTATCTATAAGCCGCCCAATTGTTCCCGGGGAGGAACAGGAAATTCCTCTGTACAAACCTATGGATGTTTTCGGCCCGCAGTGGCAGAACCATGCAGTAAAACTACTCCAGGAATGGACAGATCACATTACCGATGATGATGCAGTGCTGATTCCCGGGGATATATCCTGGGCTATGAATATTGAGGAAGCTTGTTTTGACTTTGATTTTTTAGGCATGCTTCCGGGGAAATTGATCTTGCTCCAGGGAAACCATGACTATTGGTGGAAAAGTATCAGCCGGGTGCGCCAGGCGCTGCCGAAAAATTGCCGGGCTATTCAAAATGACGGGATTCTTCTTGGAGATACTTACATTGCCGGTACTCGGGGCTGGATTTGCCCGGGCAGCACCGGTTTTAGTCAGCATGATGAAAGAATTTATTTAAGAGAGCTGAAACGGCTGGAGTTATCGCTTAGGACCGTTAGTCCCCAAGCAAAAAGAGTTGTGGCCATGATGCATTTTCTGCCAACCAATGATTTTCACGAACATAGCGGTTTTATTAAACTGATGGAAGAGTATGGGGTAGAATACTGTGTTTACGGACACTTGCATCAGGGAGCTTTTCAACAAAGACTGCCGGAGGAAAAGTGGGGAATTAGATTTTATTTGGTCAGTGCCGATTATCTTGGCTTTCGGCCGAGACTCATCTGGCCGGAGAACAATACGGAGGAGGAAGTATCACATGAATGATGTTTTTCTTAGGGCATGCCGTCGGGAACAGGTGGAATACACTCCTGTCTGGCTTATGCGCCAGGCGGGGCGTTATATGGATGATTATATGAAAATTCGCCGACGCCGTTCTTTTTTGGAGATGTGCAAAAACCCGGAAATTGCCGCAGAAATAACATTGCAGCCCGTTAATAGGTTGAACGTAGATGCGGCCATTTTATTTGCCGATATCCTCCTTCCCTTAGAAGACATGGGCTATGAAGTGGAATTTACCAAAGGAGAAGGGCCTCTCATCAACAACCCGGTGCGTTCCGGTAATGATGTGGAAAGGATCAGGGTTTTGCCGGAGGAAGAAATAACTCCTTATGTGATGGAAGCCATTCGCTTAGTAAGAAAGGAAATAGCCGGTCGGGTTCCTTTGATTGGTTTTGCCGGTGCTCCTTTTACCCTGGCCAGCTACATGATTGAGGGCGGCAGTTCCCGGGACTACCTGAATTGTAAAAAGATGATGTGGGGAGCAAAAGATCTGTGGCATGAATTAATGTCCCGGGTATCCCGGGTAATTCTGAATTATTTGCGGGCTCAGGTAAAGGCCGGGGCTCAGGCCATACAACTTTTTGACTCCTGGGTGGGGACGCTGAACCGGGAGGATTACCGGGAATATGTGATGCCTTATTCCAAGCTGGTAATTCAGGGTCTAAAAGACTTGGGGGTACCGATAATCCACTTTGCCAATAACGGTTCCACCCTTTTGGAATTGGTTAAAGAAGCCGGGGGAGATGTGATTGGTATTGACTGGCGAATTAATTTAGATGAAGCCTGGGCCCGGATCGGCTATGACAGGGGAATTCAAGGAAATATTGACCCGGCTGTTTTGCTGGCACCCAGGCAAATTATGGAGGAAAAGGTTAAAGATATTTTAAACAGGGCTGAAAACAGACCGGGACATATTTTTAATTTAGGTCATGGAGTTCATAAAGAAAGTAGGGTGGAGGATGTTCAGGCCCTGGTGGAAATGGTTCATGAATACAGCAGGAGAGCATAAAGTTTTCCTGTAAGGGAGATTTGAATAGGGATGGAAGGGAAAAAAACAGGAGTTCTGCTGATAAACTTCGGCGCCCCAAAGAAACTGGAAGAGGTAGCATCGTTTGTTACCCATATCTTTAATGGCAGGAAACTGCCGGAGCATGTCCTGAAGATGACCCAGGAGAAATACTCTTTGATTGGAGGGGGTTCTCCCTTATATGCCATAACCTCAGCTCAAGCATTAAGGTTGGAGGAGGAACTAAAAAAGCGGGGCCGGAGTATTCCTGTATATATCGGCATGCTTCATAGCAAGCCTTTTATCTCCCAATCGGTGGAAAAAATGGTGCAGGAGGGGATTAATAAAATTATCGCCCTAAGTTTGGCCCCTTTTTATTCCCGGGTCAGTTCGGGAGCATACTATGCTCAGGTGGAGCAGATGAAGGAAAAGATCCCTTCCCATGTGAGTATCACCTATGGCAGGGAATGGTATCATCATCCCCTTTTTATCCAAGCTTGGGTGGAGAAGATATCTCAAGCCTTAAGGGATGATGGCTATGGGGAGGAAGTAAATTTGATTTTTACCACCCACAGCCTTCCGTTAAACCCCATGGAAGATGCTCTGGTTTATAAAAGACAGTTTCAAGAGACGGTAAAGGCAGTGGGAGAAAGATTTCCTTGGAATAAGGTTTACCCGGCCTATCAAAGCAAAGGGAAAAGGCCGGGGAATTGGCTCGCTCCCCCGGTGGAAGAAGTGATTAAAAAACTTGCAGCTCAAGGCGAAAAAAAGGTTTTAATTATTCCTGTCGGTTTTGTTGCCGATCATTTGGAAACTTTGTATGATTTGGATATAGAGTTAAAAAAGCTGGCGGAAAAAGAAGGAATTGATTTTCGCCGCATACCTGCCTTAAATAATGATTCCGGATTTATAAAACTATTAGGGGAATTGGTGTTAGCAAATATTGATATTTCGTGTGCGGAATGATGGTGATAGAATGAAAAAAGTTGTCGTTGTGGGCGGGGGAATTGCCGGACTGGCCGCGGCCTATGCCTTGCAGGAAAGCAAGGACATTGAGTATATTCTGGTGGAAAAGGAATCCCGGTTGGGAGGGAAGATCATTACCCAATATGAAGACGGTTTTCTTATAGAAGGGGGCCCGGATTGTTTTCTTGCCGAAAAGCAGTCGGTAATTAAACTGGCGGAAAAAATCGGTCTGGGGGACAGTCTTATCGGTACCAATGACCAATTTAAAGGAACTTATATCTATTCTGGAAACAAGCTCCATTCTTTGCCGGAGGGGCTGATTTTGATGGTGCCTACGAAAATTATCCCCTTTGCCTTAAGCCCTTTAATTTCCTGGCCGGGCAAGTTGAGAATGTCCCTTGATTTTATTCTTCCAAAAAAGAAGAATCAAGACGATGAAACTCTCCATAGCTTTGTCATGCGCCGTTTAGGACGGGAGGCTTTGGATAAAATTGCCGAACCCTTGATCGGGGGCATCCACGGAGGTAATCCGGAAACCATGAGCCTGAAGGCAAGTTTTCCCCGGTTTTTGGAAATGGAGAAAAACCACGGCAGTTTAATCCGGGCTATGCTGGCGGCACGAAAAAAGGTCCGGAAAAAAGCACCTAACGCCAGGGGAGGAAAGCCCAGGACATATTTTATGTCTTTCAAAAAGGGCATGGGAGAATTAACGGACGCCTTAGAAAAAAAACTCCGGGGAAGGATTATCAAAGGGAAAGAGGTTACCGGTCTGAACTTTTTAGGTACCGGCTTTCAGGTACAAATTGGGGAAGATGAGAGCATTTTCGCCGATGGGGTGATTTTAGCTGTACCGGCCCCGGAAGCGGCCGCCTTGCTGAACCGGACGGCACCAAAAGCGGCGGAGACTCTTCGTTTAACTCCCATGGCTTCTTCCGCTACTTTTACCTTAGCCTATAAAAAGAAACAGATGCCTGGAATGATAAATTCCTTTGGTTTCTTGGTGCCCCATGTGGAAGGAAGAAAAATAAATGCTGTTACCTTTTCTTCGGTAAAGTGGGATTATCGAGTACCTAATGAGGAATATGTTTTAATCAGGGCCTTTATCGGGGGAGCGAAAAACTCTCATTTGGCTGTTGTACCTGATGACCAAATGTGTCTTTGGGTAAAGGAAGAATTAAGGAGTATCCTGGGAATTACCGAAGAACCTGAGCGTTATTGGATTCATCGCTGGATTGATGCCCGTCCTCAATATACTATGGGCCATTTGGAGCGCTTAGAAGAAATTAATAAAGATTTGAAAAAAGTGCCGGGCCTGGTTTTGGCGGGGGGAAGCTACCGGGGGATCGGCGTACCGGATTGTATCAATGACGGTGTCAGAGCAGCCAAGAAGGTTCTGGATTATTTACAGGGAAATTAAATTCTAATTATCAATATAAAATAAATGAACAGGTGAGAGGAGATAGCTGGGTGAGCCCTATTAATACTTCTTATGAGAAATTTTCCCAAAGCTTTCATAAAATAT
>DUPU01000016.1 GCA_012838175.1 Clostridia bacterium | reverse complement strand
TGTCCCCTTTAGATCCCTTCATTTGCTGATTACTAAGAATTTTATGGCAGTTTTAGCTTCCCCGTTGATAACAACTTCACTAAAGGCCGGGATAAATACTAAATTAATTCCGTTGGGCGCCACATAACCCCTACTGATGGCTATTGCTTTTATCGCTTGATTGACTGCACCTGCTCCCACAGCTTGCACCTCTGCCCTTCCCTGGGTTTTGAAAGCCGCTACCAGCGCTCCCGCCACAGCTTTGACATCCGAGTCTGCCGCTACGCGCAAAACCTCCACCCCATAAAACCTCCTCATTTTTATCAATTTGCCATCAGCCTTTGCGTAACATATTGGAGGAGAAATCGATTTTCCGTAACTATTAAATCAGGTGTACATGTTTTTTGACCCGCTTTTATCCGGGAGATGCCCACACTGCCTCTGGGCAGGTCCCTTGTGCCGACAATTTTAACCTCCGAAATATGAAAACGGCTTTTCAAAAACTTGATATTGCTCCTTTTGTGACCTGCTACAATAGAACAATCCCGGGGAGAAGTCCATAAAACTATATTTGCACCGTTTTCTTTATCGGATTTGACCGTTCCTCTGCCCCATAATTCTTCCACCAGCATTTCTACCTGCTCTCTGGCCAGTGCTGCTGCTACCAGCTCACCAAAAGCGGGATGAAAGGGACCGGCAGCCACTTGCACCCCTTCTGCAATGTCCTTTGTGGGCTGTAAACCTGTACGAATTACCTGTACTCCGTAAAGTCGGAAAATCGCCAACATGTCTCTGCTAATTGTCACTGCTTCTTGTAAACTTAAGGGATGATAGCTTCCTTCTAAAAAAAGTTTATGCAACGGCGTATCTTTTAGCACCAGGGTTGGATAAATTCTTGCCATATCCGGCCCAAGCCGGGCAATTTCCACCGCTCCCTTAATGGACTTCTCTTGGGTATCTCCCGGTAAACCGGGCATCAATTGGATACCTACGGTAAATCCTCTCTCTTTAAGCAAGGCAAAAGCCCGATAGACATCTTCCACCCTGTGCCCCCGATTGGCCAAAGCCAATACCTGATTGTCCATGGATTGAACCCCTAGTTCCACTGTTTTTACCCCAAAGGAAGACAGAAAGGAGAGCACCTCGGCATTGATATAGTCAGGACGGGTAGATATTCTAATTCCCCTGATCTTTTTTTCCTTTAACGCTTGAAAAGCAGGAGTAAGAAAATAACTCTGCATGGAATAGGGTAATCCGGAAAAGCTCCCCCCGTAAAAGGCAATTTCGGGAAGGGTATTCCCTTCCCAATTGTTTATCGCCTGTTTAATTTCGTAGTCCCGGGGAAATCCTGATTCTCCTGATACATGGCGCTGATTGCAGAAAATGCATTGGTGGGGACAGCCTAAATGGGGAATAAAGAAAGGAATAATATGTTTAACTGCAGTTTTCACATCACTCATTATTTTTTCTCCACAAGATATTGCCGCCAGTTTTCAATATCCTTTAAAGCCGCCTGAGCCGCCCTTTGCTCCGCTTCTTTTTTGTTATTGCCCACACCTTTTGCTAAAATTTGTTCCCGGTATAGCACACCGGCTAAAAATGACTTTTGATGGTCAGGCCCGGACTCATGCAAAATAGTATAGGATACCCCCTCATCGTCATACTTCTGCACCAGTTCCTGCAGCATGGTTTTATAATCTCCAAAATCGGTGAAATCAAGGTTTTTCACCGTATGGGACAACCGGCCGACAAGAAATTTTTTTGCCGCTTCCAAACCGCAATCCAAATAAATTGCTCCTGTGACAGCTTCAAAAGCATCCGCCAGGACGGAATTCCTTTCCCGGCCGCCGCTTAATTCCTCACCCCTCCCCAGAAAAAGATATTTACCCAGATTTAATGCTTTGGCCTGCTCCGCTAAAGAAGACTCGCAGACAACAGCTGCTCGCATTTTGGTTAAATCTCCTTCCGGTTTATTGGGAAATTCCTGGTACAAATACTCTCCCATAACCAAACCCAGCACCGCATCCCCTAGAAACTCCAACCGCTGGTTATGGGACAGTTTTTGTTTTTTGTGTTCAAAAACATAGGTAGGATGAGTCAAGGCCTGGGTTAAAAGACTGACATTTTTCACTTTAATCCCCAGGTCCTCTAATACTTTCATTAATTCCTCGATTTTCTTCACCGTCATAAATTTTTCTTTCCACCTTCAGTTTCTTAATTGCCCTAATTATATTATAGCCTTGGGGGGGAGTAAATAGTCAATAGCTTGTCGGGGAAAGGCCTTTGAACCAACTCGTGAAATTCATTTCCGCCGCAAAAGATAGAAAAATGCACCTCTTATATTAGTTTGTGTCTAAGTTTGAGGTGCACTTGAGTTGACAATTTAGTTGTCTTCTAGGATCCTTTGATTATTACCGGAACTTCCTGAATGCAATGGTAGCGTTGTGGCCGCCAAAACCCAGGGAGTTGGACAAGGCAACCTTAACCTCCGCCTCCCGGGCCACATTGGGCACATAGTCCAAATCACAATCCGGATCTGGAGTATCGTAGTTAATAGTAGGAGGAATTAGGTTATTCTTAATTGCCAAGACAGATGCTACAGCTTCTATAGCTCCCGCTGCACCTAAAAGGTGTCCCGTAACCGATTTGGTAGAACTGACCGCTAATTTTTTCGCATGTTCGCCAAACACGCTATGAATAGCCTGGGTTTCTCCTTTATCATTTAAATCAGTGGAAGTACCGTGAGCATTAATATAGTCCACATCTTCCGGCTTTAACCCGGCATCTTCTAAAGCTCTTGACATGGCCATTGCTGCGCCTACCCCTCCGGGAGCCGGTGCCGTAATATGATACCCGTCTGCTGTCGCTCCATAGCCAACGATTTCCGCGTAAATATGAGCATTCCGTTTTTGAGCATGCTCTAACGATTCCAGTACCAGAATACCGGCTCCTTCACCCATAACAAAGCCATCCCGGTCCTTATCAAAAGGTCGGCTGGCTCTTTCCGGTTCATCATTTCTAGTGGACATGGCTTTCATCGCGCAAAAACCGGCTAAAGACAAAGGGGTAATAGGTGCCTCCGTTCCACCGGTAAAAATAATATCCGCAACTCCCCGTTCAATGGCCTTAAAAGCATCTCCGATGGCATTAGTCCCTGAGGCACAGGCGGTGACAATTGTTTCATTTATTCCATAAGCCCCAAAAGCTATGGAAATATGTCCGGCCGCCATATTGCTAATCATCATGGGCACGAAAAAGGGGCTAATCCGTCCCGGTCCCTTTTCCAAAAGTATTTGCTTTTGTTCTTCCATGGTGGCTACACCACCGATTCCACTCCCTAAAATAACGCCCATACGGTTACCGTCAATATTTTTCATGTCTAAAGACGCATCTTCCGCCGCCATTTTTGCTGCAGCAAGGGCAAATTGGCTGTAACGATCCATACGCCGGGCTTCTTTCTTATCAATAAATGCTCCCGGGTCAAAATCCTTGACCTGGCCGGCTATGCGGGTACTGAAACCGGTAGTATCAAAATAAGTGATAGATCCGATTCCCGATTTCCCGGTGATTAAAGATTGCCAGAATGTCTCCGTATTATTGCCTACCGGCGAGATAACCCCTAAACCGGTAATAACAACCCGATTCTGTTTAACCATTATTCTACCGCCTCCTTCATTACTTCATTGCCGGCTGTACCGGTATGTTCCGGCAAAGCAGCCAGCTCCGCTTTAATATTCTCTATAATCTTTTTCACAGGTAAAATTTCCTTAATTCGTTCCACTGCTTCTCCGGCGAATACTATTCCTTCATCTATCCGCCCTTTTTGTGCATTATCTAAAGCATCCAGGATACAAAAATTTCGGGAGCATTTTTTCAAACAGCCACTGCATTTTAAAGGCGTTAAATCTTCGTTATGAAACAGACGTTCCGTAAAAAGATTCCTTAAGCCTCTACCCGGTAACCCTACCGGGCTTTTTATCACCACTACATCCTCATGCTTTGCTTTAAGGTACAGTTTCTTAAAAGCATCTGAGGCATTTGATTCCACACTTGCCGCAAATCGGGTCGCCATCTGCACTCCATTTGCCCCCCAGC
>DUPU01000118.1 GCA_012838175.1 Clostridia bacterium | reverse complement strand
CCACACTGGACTTTCCGCTTTCGGACCAGCAGGTACTGATATCTACACTAATGTATGTACCGTCTTTACGGCGATACTGCCTGTTGGTAATGCTGTGCAAGCTTTTCCCTAAAATATCCTGCAAATCCTCTTCCGCCAGAGACTTTTCCTGATAAAAATCATATATCCTTAAGCTTTCTGTCTCCTCTTGATCATATCCCATCATAAGGGTAAATTGTTCATTTGCTTCCAAAATCCGCTTGGTTTGAGGGTCAAAAATAAAAATTCCTCCCAGAGCATTTTTTATGGCGGAAGCATAGCGAGACTCCCTTTCTCTCAATTTTTTCGCTTCGTTTTCTAAAAAACGGATATGCTCCTGAATCAAACGGTCCTTTTCCGCCAGGGCTACCACCATACTGTTAAAAGCCTGGGAAAACTCTCCCATAAAGTGCACCCTTTGGTTGTAATCCCCTTGGGCTACCTGCTGCACCTGCCAGACCAAAGTTCTCAGTTGGGAATGGAGTTCCTTAAAAGGAGAAGCCATCAGATTACTTGCTTTAGGCGGTTCCACACTTAGTATTCCCTGGGATAAAGGCAGGATAAAATCCCAAATTTCCGAAAAAGAATAAATCAATTCATTGATCCGTTTTACCAATAACTCTAATGCGGGAGGATAATCATCATAACTAAGGGGCGTAGCTTTTTTTCCCCGCAGCAATTGGGTCAAATTTGTCGTTATTTGTTCAATAATTCCCATTTCTGTGTCATTCACAAGATACACCGTTTCCTTTACTTAATTTATGAAATTATTCCGGATTGTTCACCAAAAACCTGCAAACCCTGTCTCCTGTTCCCCAGCAATCTATCTCTTTTACGTCAAAATTTTTTCCCATATATACCTTCAAAATACCGGCCAGAAACCCTTCGTCAAAATTGCATACTACAGAATCCTTAAAGGGCAGACCGGAACAATCCAAATCCTCCGCTATCGTAAGCAAAAACTCCATTTTTTCCATATCTACTTTTTCAATACGTAAAATACCCATCTTTTGTTCCACTAGAACATTCTGCAGCTGGGTAAAAAATTCCGTAAGAGGTAAATTAACGTCCAAAAGGTCTTGGCAAAATTTTTCTCCAACTAGTTTTCCGGCTTTAAAAAGGATCCTGTTGGCAAATTCTTTGTCAAATTCCTCAGAGAGGACATGACGTATGGAATATTGCAGGGCACGATAAACGGCCACAGGGACCATTTGCCCCAGATTCGGCCTGCCGGTTATGATATCCCCCAGTTCCGCCCAGGAAACAAAATTAATATCCTTTTCCTCATCCAACACCAACCCCTCCATTTCCTTTGCCATTTTTCTATAAAATTACCAACAATGTGATATAATTAAAGATAATACTCCACAATTAACCCTTTTCCTGCCACTCCAAAAAAAATCAGAAGTGGTTGACAAGGGACAAAGTTGTGGTCAACTTTATTTCTAGGGATTTACTTATATTGAAAAATAACCTATAATTATAAGAGGTTTCTTGAAAACCGTCACCATGAATCAAATAGATAAAAGTGAGATAGCGGCTATCATCGGCAGGTAGTCGCTCTATTTCATGGAATCAAAGAAAGGAATAGTTAGAAATGGATAGAACAATCGATATTACGTCTAAGGACAGGGAACGCCTTCTAAAACTGATTGAAGAAGAAAAAGAATTCGGCAAAGGGAGAAATAAAGATCATTTAAGGGATTTGGAGCAGGAACTAAACCGGGCAAATATTGTCCCCTCAGAAAAAATACCTGCGGATTCCATTACAATGAATTCTCAGGTTCTCTTGAAAGACATGGAATCAGGCGAAGAAACAATCTACACCTTAGTTTATCCTGAGGATGTGAATTTGGCGGAAAACAAAATTTCCGTGCTAGCTCCAATCGGAACGGCTATCTTGGGATTCCGTGTAGGAGATATTATTTCCTGGAAGGTTCCTGTAGGTACTGTAAAATTAAGAGTGGAAAAAATTCTCTACCAGCCGGAAGCGGCCGGAGACTATGATTTATAGACCCATTAGCATTTACAGCACTTTTCCATAAAAATACGCATATTGTTTTCTTCCTCTCTGTTGAATCCGGACCTTGTTTGTCCCTGGGTTACCTTTTGATGTTTGGGCAATAATAACCACTTTGAGGTTTTTTTCAAAGTGGTTAGTTTTGGTACTTATAAAGTTTAAACTATTTTTTACTGCCCAAGAAATATAAAATATCCTAGAACCAAAATTCCCAACCCGATCCGGTACCAGCCGAAAGCCTTAAAGTCATTGGTTTTGATGTAACCCAACAGAAACCGGATGGCTAGTACGGAAACAACGAAAGCTACCACCATGCCTGTAAATAAAATCGCTGCTTCCGTCCCGGTAAAACTAAGACCAAATTTTGCCAGCTTTAAGGCACTGGCTCCAAACATAACCGGAATGGACAGGAAAAAGGAATATTCCGCTGCAATATTCCGGGAAGTGCCCATGATAATGGCCCCCAGGATGGTGGAACCGGAACGTGAAGTTCCGGGAATCAATGACAACACCTGGAATATCCCAATGGCAAAAGCAGTCAGGTAAGATAACTCCCGAAAGCCGGTAACCCGGGAAGGCTTATTTTTGTTGCGGTTTTCTATAACAATAAAAAGTATGCCGTAAATGATCAAGGTTAATGCAACGGTCTGATAATTATAAAAGTGCTCATTTAACCAATCGTCAAATAAGAATCCCAAAACTGCCGCCGGAATGACGCCTACAATCACCTTATACCAAATCTCCATGGTTTCTTGCTTTTCCGCCTTTGACTTGCTGGGTGAAAAAGGGTTTAACTTACGAAAATATAGGAGCACCACCGCCATGATTGCCCCTAACTGAATCACCACAAAAAACATTTCTTTAAAGGCGGCGGAAGCACTCAACTGAATAAATTCTTCCACCAAAATCATATGGCCGGTACTGCTAATAGGCAACCACTCGGTAACCCCTTCCACAATACCTAAGAAAACCGCCTTTAATATTTCAATAAATAACATGCCCTTGCCTCCGAAAAAGATCTTAATGTTTAATGCCTCATCAATAATTCCGTCCCCTTGTCATAAAGGTTCATCTATGATAAGCCGTATTCCTTTTTTAATTTTTCCACATGAATATAATGTTCTAAGTTTTTCAACTTTGAAGCCGCTTCTTGATCCAGAACAACTGTAACGCCCCCACTGTGCAACTGGATGGCTGAGGCGGTAATCTGTGAGTTGATCGGCCCCTCAATCGCCTGTGCCACCACCTCAGCCTTTTTGATTCCATTGGCAATCATGAGGATGTTCCTAGCTTCTAAAATAGTGCCAATCCCCATGGTAATGGCAAAATGAGGCATATCCTTTCTTTCAAATCCGGCTTTGGCATAAAAGCTTTCGTAATTATCATCCAAGGTTTGTTTTGCTAAAGCCTGCACCCGAGTTCTCGACCCCAGGGATGAACCAGGTTCGTTGAATGCCCAGTGTCCGTCGCCACCAATACCTAGAAGCTGCAAATCAATACCTCCCACTTCTTTAATGGCTGCTTCGTACGCTTGACATATTTTTTCCGGTTCCTTGGTGCACCCGTCCGGTATATGGATGTTTTCTTTTTTAATATTAATATGCTTAAATAATTCCTCATACATAAAACGGGCATAACTTTGATCTAAGACATAAGGTTTATTCAAATCCATTCCCAATCCTAAATACTCATCCAGATTAAAGGTTTTTACTTGGGAAAAGTCCAGGCCTTCCTCCTGATGCAATCTAACTAGCTCCTTATAAGTACCAACTGGGGTTTTCCCTGTAGCCAGGCCCAGTACACAGTCCGGTTTTGATCGAACCATCCGGGCAATAATACCCGCCGCTGTCTTGCTCATTTCATCATAAGTTTTTCTAATTAAAATATCCATTATATTTTCCTCTCCTAAACTTATCTACATCAAACAACAATATAAATTTATACGTATTTAAGAAAAAAAGCAAGATTTTTGTTCAAAATCCCATGGGTTGTCAGGAGACGGAAATGCTGTCAACTCCTAGGCGCGGATTTCTTGGCGCATAAAACTGATATAGGCCAGGGCGAAACAGATAGATGTAGCGGCAAAGAGACCTACTAAATGAGGCCAAATCAAAAGCAGACTTTGGCCTACGGAAAGGGTTCCTTTAATGGCCCCGTAAGCCTGCTCCACCAGCACCGGTCCCAAGGTGCGCACAGAAGGATTCATAATGGTTGAAACCGCCTCATCATAAAGAGTGGTAGGAGAGATGCGGCTGATTGCCTGCTCTGCCCTGCTGTTTGCCAATACCTGCTCCGTTCCGGAGTCTTTCTGCACCGGATAGAGGCCGTCCGCCACCATTCCGGCCAGCAAACTGAAGAAAACGGCCAGAAATAGCCACATGGCAATTCCGGCTAAGGCCGAGGTGGAAGTTTGCCTGAATATAATGGAAAAAAGCAGGGATAAGGCCAGCCAGAAGGCAATGTAAATCACACTGAGGATTAAGTATGCCAAAAGCCTTAGAAGTTCATCCAATGTAGGCGGTACCCCCGTCATCATCAGCCCAAATCCCGCCACCAAAAAACCTAAGCCAAATATCACCATGACAATGACAATCACCCCGGCGATAAACTTCCCATTAATCAAAGCATCACGGTAAATAGGCTGGGAAAGGACACGGCTTAAGGTGCGTCGGTCCCGTTCTCCGTTAATGGCGTCAAAACCTAAGGTTAAGCCGACCAAAGGCCCTAAGAAGGCGATAAAAGATAAAAAGGAAAAAGGCATAGAGGCCCCGGAAGTGGTAAAAAGTCTTAAAAATACAAAATCAATTTCGCTCTGACCCACGGCAGATCTAATGGTACCGGCCGCCACATAAAGGGCACCTAAGCAGGTTACCACCACCAAAAGGGCCAGAATTAAAAACCGTTTGCCGCTTAGGTGGTCCCCCACTTCCTTTTTGATTACGGCGTTAAGCCCCTTATTGGCCCCTAACACCCGGACTAAATCCTGCCTCATGGCACTAATTTTTACCGATTCAACTGAAGTGTCCTTCATATTCCCCCTCCTTCCGGAAATACCTAAGGTAAATGCTGTCTAAAGATACTCCCCTCAGGCAAAGGTGTACCGGGCAATAACCCTTGGAGTGGAGTTCCCGGACCAAATCTTCCCGCACATCCCGGAGGCAGTCCAGAATCAATAAATCATTTTTCCGCCGGATACTTTCCACTCCGTCCAGGTTTTCACACAATTTAACCAGATTTTCATCATCAGGAACAGCTTTTAATTCAATCTCCGGTTTCTCGCCCATCAATAATTGCTTCTCTAAATCATCGATGGTTCCGGAAGCAATCAGCTTTCCTTTTACAAATATCCCTACTTTATGGCAAATCTGCTGGATTTGGTGCAACAGGTGGGAAGAAATCAAAACGGTGCGGCCGTCCTCTCGGGCCAGTTCTTTAATTAAATCCAAAAGCTGGTGAATACCTTCCGGGTCAATGCCTAAAGTAGGTTCATCCATAATGATCAGCTTAGGGTCTTTCACCAGCACGTCGGCGATACCCAGCCTTTGCCGCATCCCCCGGGAATATTCCCCCACCTTCCGGTTGATAGCTTCCCTCAGTCCTACTCTTTCCACCGCCTGCCTAATTCTTTTTTTTGCCTCGTCCTTGGCAATCCCGTTTAACCGGGCCGTATAAATAAGGTTTTCTTCCCCGGTCATTTCGTTATAAAACCCTACATTATCCGGCAAATAACCCACCATGGACTTTACTTCCAGCGGGTTTCGCCCGGCGTCATAACCGGCCACCATGGCTTTGCCGGAACTGGGTTCCGTTAATCCCAGCAGCATTAAAATGGTGGTGGTTTTTCCCGCCCCGTTTGGTCCTAATAACCCGTAAACCGTGCCTTCTTCTACCTTTAAATTTAAGTTATCCACTGCCAGGATATCCCCGTATTTTTTCGTGAGATCAAAGGTTTCAATAATATAATTGTTTTCTCCCCGCACTATTACCGCCTCCCATAGGTTCGGAAAGCTTTATACACGGCAAAAACTACCGCCAAAACAATTATCAAGCCTACTATGCCCCACAGGGTGGAAGTTTTCACCGTTACCCGCATATCTGCGCTTTTTCTCACTTCCCGGGTGGACGCTTCCAAAGAAACCACATAATCTCCGGCGATGGCTTTATCAGCCGCGGCAATGGTAGCTGTCACCTGCCGGGTTTCCCCCGGTTTGAGATTTTCAATATTCTGGGGTTCAAAGGTTACCGACCAGTCTATGGGCTCGCTGGAAGAAAAATTAATATTGTTTAAATCAGCACTGCCCGTATTTTTTACTTCAAAATTAACCTTTCTCTCCTTCCCGGCAACCACATTAGTACTTAGTAACCCGTTTGGGGTGCTGAACTCCATATTATAGGTCCCGCTGATGATAATTTTTAATTCCTCGGTAACCCTGTTCACAGAACCGGCCGCTTGAATGGGAATAGTATATTCCCCTGCTTTAATATTGACCGGGGGCTGGATGCGCACTTCCAGGCTTTTGGTCTCCCCGGGCTTAACAGCGATACTGGCTACCTGCTGTTCTTCGTAGGATGGTTTAAAGCTTACCTGCCAGCCTTGCTCCACTTGTGCTCCCAAGTTATAAATTTCTTCAGCACTCCCGTTGTTGGTTAATTCTACCTGGAAGGTAAAGGTGGCATCGCTGGGCCCTTTTAGTTCCGAATATTTGGCGGTCAGTTCATCATCACTCACCCGGGCATCGGAGATTTTGATTTTCAGCCTCAGACTGTCCCGACCATAACCACCATCACCTGCTGCCGCAACAGTTACGATGTATTCCCCCGTTTTGGCATCATCCGGGATATTCACCGTTAAATCACAGGAATTACTGTCATTTCCGTCCACAAAGACCTGTTGAATTACCCTGCCCATACCTTTGAGAGAAACATCCCAGTCTGCAGGCTTTCCCGTCACCTCCAGATTTACAATTTGACTTGTACTGCCGTTATTTTTTACTTCTAAAGGAAAAGTAAGGTTTTCTCCTGCTGATGCACTGATACCGGGAAATCTGGTGGATAAAACCAGCCCCTCAGCAGCATGTACTTGATTAACCGGCAACAAAAAAGCTGCTAAAATCATGATTACCAGCCAACTAGACATAATTCTTTTGGCAATCATTTTTTACCCTCCCTTTTAATGTAAAAATATTATAGTTTTAAAACAAAAATGCCTAACCCCTAAGGTTTAGGCACTTCTGCACAAAAATAAACAAACTGAAATAAACCTTCTTTCTATAGATTTAATCAGATCATTTTACCAGATTAAATTTATCCTGCCTAAACCCCAAAACACCTTTCATATTTTTTCACAGGAATAATTTTAGCATATATTTCCTTAAATTCAAGTAGATTGAGAGCGGGTTACCATGTGTTTATGTTTTTTGAGCATTATTACGGTATAGGCTGTGGCTGCCATGCCGATCAGGCCCCTATGTACACTTATCCATCCTTTGGCTATAATACATGTATATAAATTCTTCAGAAGATGGGGGGACCTTCATCATTAAAGTTATCTTAATTCACGGATTCCATAAAAAATCCAACGACATGAGGCCATTGGCAAAAAATTTAGCATCATGGGGATACCGGTGTTATTTACCTGATTTTCCCCTTACCTTTAAAGAATTTACACATAGCGTTTCTCTTTTATGTGAACTTTTTGACGACCCTCAAGTCTTTAATCTGGGTGAAAATGAAAGAATTCACTTAGTAGGCCATAGCACCGGAGGATTGGTGATTAGGACGTTACTTTCCCATACAAAATATGCTGCCAAAATCGGAAAATGTGTGCTCATCGCCACACCCAACCAGGGAAGCTCATTGGCCGAAATGGCCGGAAGGATAAAGCTATTTGTCCATATTTATAAAACACTCCGCTCTTTAACGGGTGCATACATTAAAGGGCTAAATCTTACCAATCCCTGTCAAATAGAGGTAGCTGCCATTGCCGGCAACAAAAACAATCTTTTACTGGGGAAACTTTTAAAGAATGAAAATGACGGCCGGGTGGAAGTCCCCTCGGTTTATTATCCGGAGTTAAATGATTTTATCATTCTGCCCTATGGCCACAAGGAAATCCATCACCAAAGGGAAACGGCGCGGTTAATCGACGCTTTCTTAAGGAAGGGCCGATTCCATATTCCCAAAGGAAAATTTTCCGGCTTAAAAGAATCTGATTTCTCCTCTCCCTATAATTAATTAACCCCGGAAAACTACCCTTGGACAATCATATATGCCACAACACAGTCCACGTCCCCATTATTTACGCAGCGATGAGCTTCCCCCGCCGGAATATAGATGGTGTTTCCGGCCTGAAAAGTCATCACCTGGCCATTGGCTTCAATAGTCAGGGTCCCGGAAATAACGTAAGAAACCTCATAACCTGTATGACAGGACTTTCCTTCCGAAGGCATAACTGCACCGGGAGGAAAAATAATAAAGCCGCTGTCAAATTTATCGCTGGGTTTCTCCTCCTCCTTAAAATAGGGATACATCTTGGTTTTCCCCTGACGGTCATCAGCCAAACAAGGGTGTACATCAAATAGTTTCATTGTTATCTGCTCCTTATATAATTAGTTTTGTAATTCAAATCTCACCGAGTTTTAGGTTATCATTTCTTCTATTTACAATCATATACCTGAGCTTTCCAGGAGTCAATAAAGCCAATCCTCAGGACCGGGTGGTGGAATTCACCCAAGATATTAAATCCGACCAGGCTATTATGGGCGAGAGAAGGATTGCTTCCCCAGCAGATTAACCACAATCCTCAGCAGCAGTTCCGTACCGGTTGACAAAGTAGATTCATCAAAGTCAAAATAATTGTCATGGTGGCCGGCGGTTAAATTTGAACCTATCATCATATAGGTACCCAAGCCACCTTTTTCTTGCACAGCGGTCAGAAAATTGGCAAAATCTTCGCTGGCACCAAAATCAACATAATCTATGATGTCCGAAAACAACCCTGTATCTTGAGCAATCCTTTTAACCTGTGCTATCATTTCCGGGCTGCTGGAAGCACTTTTTGCTTCACCGACGTTTTTTATTTCATAACCTACCCCGTACATCATCGCCGCACCGGCAATTATTTTTTGCACCGAGTCCACCATGTAATCGTTTATTTCGGTGGTTTCCCCCCGGGTTTCAAGTTTCATTTCCCCATGAGAAGGAATTATGTTCCGCGCCTGACCGGCATGAAGTGTCCCCACGGCAATTCGAGAGGTTCCTTTCCCATGACGGGAAATGGCATGCATATTTAATGCGGCGCAGGCCGCCGCCAAAAGAGCGTTATGTCCGGCTTCCGGTTCTTTTCCCGCATGGGCCGGGCTTCCGGTAAAAGATACATCGAATTTGGACGTAGCAAAAAATTTCCCGGTACCACATATTAACCGGCGATTCCTTGTGGCCTGAAAACCAATATGAAAGCCCAAAAGATAGTCTACCCCGTCCACGGCTCCGGCTGCGGTCATTGCCTTGGCTCCCCGGGCACCCTCTTCCCCGGGTTGAAAAATCAAACGGATTTTTCCCTTTAACCTCTCCTTAATCCGGGTAATAATTTCGGCCACACCAAGACCAACGGCAGCATGTCCGTCATGGGCGCATGCATGCATGACCCCCCGATTTTGAGAGGCAAACCCTTCCCGAAAAGGTCGATGCTTTTCTTCCCGTGGCTCATCAATATCATTGGCATCTATATCAAACCTTAAAGCTACCCTGGGGCCGTCCCCGCAATCCAAATCTCCCACCACACCGGTCAGTCCTCCGGCCATGGTCTTGACGATTTCCGGGTTAGCTCCCTGGTCCACGGCTCGCTGCATATGTTTGTCTAGTTCATCTGCCGAAGGAACACCTAACATATCCCCTGGTTTGACCGCATCAGTCCCGATTTTTACCGCGTAACCCAAATTCAAAAGAGTCTCAGCAATTTTTGCGGCAGTCCTAAACTCTGTCCAGCCAACCTCCGGGTATTTATGAAAATCCCGCCGACGTTGAATCAGCACCGGCTCTGTTTCCCGGACTAATTTTCTGATTTCATCTATCATATACTGCTTACTCCCTTATCCGAAATTTTTAATAGAGTTCCCTTAGAATCAGCTCTGTCACCCCGGGGTTTAAACCCCACGCCACCCGCTTGACTTTGGGGTGTTTTTGATATTCTTTGCGTATCATTTCTCTCAGCTCTGTTCCGCCCCGATATCCATGGACCACACGGATTCGGTAGACATCTCCTTTAGCCTGCCTCAATTTACTGTCTATATAAACCTTAGCTTTATGTTTGGTCATACCATGGACATCCACCTGAACAATTCCCGCAAATTTTTGATCATACATATTACTTACCTCTTTTTATTTACCTCTTTTCCTCATAAAACGGTATGATTTTGAGCCGGTACAAGGTGTTAATTTTTTTCCCATAGCTTTGATATTACCGTGATCTTACCGTGATCTTAACTAGTGCAATTTCTCCAAATTATGCACATTATTTATGTGAGGAAATTGCATAATTCAAAAATATTTTTTAATGATACAATATATTGATCCTATCATCAGTGGCACTACTAAATATTGTTACAGGTTATTCAAAAGTGTAATTATGCAATTTGCTCATGTATTAGTTATATTATAACATCATTTTTTTCAATAGGGTAAATTCTTCTCCCATGACAGGGGACGGAGCTGTTGTCAACCTTTTGTAGGGCAGCAACACCACAACAACTCCGTCCCCTTTCCCTGTAACTTCTTTGGGATAGGACGCATAGGATAACGTAAAAAACCGGAAAGGAATGATCAATATGAACCCTATGTGGAAAATGTTTTCATGTCCTTACTTAGAAAACCTGCGCATGGCTAGCTCCGTCTCTCCCCAGCAACACCACTATCAACACCACCAGCAACAGCACCATCAGCAAAACTATTCTCATAATTTCGGTCATATCCATTTAAAGGATTACGGACCGGAACCTTTTGTTGTGAATATTAACCAAGCAGCTAAGCAAAACGATTATTTTCGTATCGCTTTATGGACGGGAAATCATTTGCAAATTACCTTGATGAGCATTAATGTGGGAGAAGACATCGGATTGGAAATGCACCCCGATCTGGATCAATTTATCCGCATTGAGCAAGGTCAGGGGCTGGTAAGGATGGGTGAAAGACAAGACCGGTTGAATTTTGAAAGAAGAGTCTATGATGACTATGCCTTTGTTATTCCTGCCGGAACCTGGCATAATCTCATCAATACAGGAAACGTACCTATTAAACTGTATTCAATTTATGCTCCCCCGCAACACCCCAGGGAAACAATTCACAAAACAAAAGCAGACGCCGAAGATTGACAAACATGACAGTTGACAAAGGGACGGAGAGGTTGTCACCCTTTCGAAAAGTTAACAACATCTTCGTCCCTTTTCATTCTTGTTATTTGACAGGGCTTCCATGACATGGGAGGTTGAAAACACCTCCATTCACTTCATACTCCTTTTGTCGCTGCTATTGAAAATCTCGGGCGGCTTTTAATCCGTAAGTCGGCTCAGCGGCTCTTACAGCCCGGTTGATGGCCCTACCCACTACTTCCGCCGCCAGAACACCCACCGCATCCGGCATTACTTCAATTTCTCCGGTAGCCATAACAAAGACGGTATCCCCGTCTGCCATGGTGTGCACCGGCCTAATGGCTCTGGCAAAACCGTCGTGGGCCATGGAAGCTATTTTATTGGCCTGAGTTTTGGTAAGTTTGGCATTGGTTACTACGCAGCCGATGGTGGTATTTCCTCGGAAAATGTTTTTGTTCTGGGTATATTGGGAATACATCACCTCTTCTGTATTGGCGAGCCCGCTCTTATCCTCATTGAGCAGGCCGGCAATTCTTTTCCCCGTATCCACATCCACCACATCACCCAGGGCATTAACCGCCACGACAGCACCCACCTGCAAATCACCGATTTCCAGAGCGTAGGTTCCCAGGCCGCCTTTCATCATATATTCTGTTCCCAGAAATTTGCCTACTGTAGCTCCCGTCCCGGCCCCCACGTTTCCTTCCGCCACCGGGCCAGTCCCCGCATTCCTACAGGCTTCATAGCCCATAGCCTTATCCGGCCGGCATTTGGGATCACCTACGATTAAATCAAAAAGAGAAGCCCCGGTAACAATAGGGACCACTCCGATGCCTACATCAAAT
>DUPU01000117.1 GCA_012838175.1 Clostridia bacterium | reverse complement strand
CTCCCCGCCGATATTACCGGGGTTAAGTCTTAATCCATGAACTCCGGCTTTAATTGCCCCTAAAGCCAAACGATAATCAAAATGGATATCGGCAATTAAAGGTATATTTATTCGGGACAAAATTGCCGGCAAAGCAGCCACTGCTTCTTGGTGGGGAACCGCCACCCGAACAATTTCGCACCCGGCCTCTTCCAGTCTTTTTATTTGTTTTACGGTAGCATCTGCATGGGCAGTATCTGTATTGGTCATGGATTGCACCGAAATAGGAGCATCTCCCCCGATGAAAACAGAACCTACTTTGATCTGACGCGTTTTTCTCCTTTTTATCATATCACAACCTCATTCCCCAACGTGTCAGGGGACGGTTCTCTGACACGCTGACAACAGTTTTAAAGCCCCTCGGTCGAACGTTATTTTCTCCCAGTTAACCGATTAATAAACTGGTAATTAATAAAAGAAGCCGGATTTAACTAAACACTCGTAATATATCCTGGTAAGTAATAATCACCATAAGCGCCATTAAAAGCACAAAACCTACCAAATGAATAAAATTCTCCTTGGCCGGGTCAATGGGCCGTCCCCTGAGACCTTCAAAAGCTAAAAATACCAGGCGACTCCCGTCCAATGCAGGAATGGGAAACAAATTAATGATACCCAAATTAATACTTAAGATTCCGGCAAATGTCATTAAACTACCGAGCCCAAACCGGGAAACCTCTCCTACCATGGAAACAACACCCACCGGTCCGGCTACTTCAGGTTTAATGGCTCCGGTAATCATTTGCATCAGGGAAACTATCAACAATTTTGTAAACTCATATGTCTGCTCCAACCCCAAAACAGTGGCAGCAAAAACTCCCTTTCGTTCCCAAGACTGCATAATTCCGATGATGCCGAAACCGCTGTCCGGATCTTTCCTGGGAATTAACCGGAATATTTGCACTTTATCATCCCGGTGCACGGTAAGACTGATTTCTTCCCCCGGACTTCCGTGAATAATAGTCACCAAATCTCTCCAATTTTCCACCTTTTCACCGTTAATAGCCACAATCCGGTCACCTGTCTTTAAGCCTGCCAAATGCGCCGGCTGCCCCTCCAAAACTTCTCCGATCACATTGCTATTAGAAGGAATACCTACTACCATAAAAGCTAAAATAAACAGGAGCAAAGCGGTAATAAAATTCATAAAAGGGCCGGCAAAGATAATCGCCATACGCTGTCCCACTGTTTTTTTGTTAAAGCCCCGGGGATCCTCTTGGTCCTGATCCTCCATCCCGGCCATACGCACATATCCCCCTAAAGGCAAGGCCCTTAAGGTATAAACGGTCTCTCCTTTTTTTAGGTCAAAGAGTTTCGGTCCCATACCTAAACTAAATTCATCAACCTTAACATCATTTCTTTTAGCCGTGATAAAATGGCCAAATTCGTGTACCAAAATTAATAAGCCAAAGATTAATATTGACCAGAGGATTGACATTTAAATAACCTCCTGTATGATTCTTCTTGCCCACCTATCACTTTCCAAAATATCTTCCAAGGAAGGTTTTTCTTTGTTTTCGTGTTTTTCAAGCACTTGTTCAATATAAGACGGTATCTCCATAAAGCCGATTCTTTCCCGAAGAAACAAGTCCACCAGTATTTCATTGGCAGCATTCATTACGGTGGGATAAGTCCCCCCGGCTTTCCCTGCTTCAAAAGCAATTTTCAAACAGGGAAATCTGTTAAAATCCGGTGCTTCAAAAGTAATTTGAGCTAAACGGGCAAAATCTATCCGGGTTAAATTATTTTTTCTTCGTTTAGGGTAAGTAAGGGCATACTGAATTGGAATACGCATGTCCGTTTTTCCCAAATGTCCCAGAATAGAACCATCCACGTACTGCACCATGGAATGGATAATGCTTTGAGGATGCACCACCACAGTAATATCATCAAAAGATACATTAAAAAGCCACCGGGCCTCAATAACCTCCAGTCCTTTGTTCATCATTGTGGCTGAATCGATGGTGATTTTTTTACCCATCTGCCAGGTAGGATGTTGAAGGGCCTGAGCGGGAGTAATCCGGTCCATATCTTTCCGGTCTACATTGCGGAAAGGTCCTCCGGAAGCCGTTAAAAGAATTTTTTCAATTTCCTGACCTTTCTCCAGGCATTGAAATATTGCGGAATGCTCGCTATCCACAGGCAAAATCTTTACCCCGTATTTCCGGGCCAGTTCCATAACAATTGAGCCCCCCGCCACCAAGGTTTCCTTATTTGCCAGGGCAATGTCCTTCCCAGCTTCAATCCCCTTGATGGTAGGCACAAGTCCAATCACTCCGGAAACCGCTGTAAGCACAATATCCGCTGATTCCCATGAAGCAGCCTGAATCAGCCCCTCCATCCCGGTTAATATTTCACCTTTAAAAAAAGGAATTTTTTCTTTTAAATCCCGATAGCAGGTTTCATCATAAATCACTACAACTTCCGGCCGGTATTTTTCCACCTGCCTGGCTAATAAATCAACATTATTATATGCGGCCAAGGCTACCAATAAAAAATCTTCAGAAAACCAATCCACTACCTCCCCGACCTGTCGGCCAATGGAACCGGTAGCCCCCAGCAAAGAAATTCGTTTCATACTCCCTCCGGTTAAATTACTTTCTTAATTGCTTTTCCGGTAACTAAGATTACCGGACCCAGAACAACTCCCCAAGCACCTAAAAGCTGTAAACCAATGAAGATCGCAGACAATGTGGCTAAGGGATGTACGTTGATAGTTTCCGCCACTAATTTGGGCTCCAGAATCTGTCTTTGCACTACGATAATGATATATAGGACCAATAAACTGATGGACAATTTCAAATTACCCAACACCAAGTTGACAATAATCCATGGTACAAATACCATCCCCGGACCTAATACCGGCAAGATATCAACAAAACCGGTCAAGAGGCCCATAGTAACAGCATATTCCACCCCCAGAATAGACAAACCGGTGATGGTAATTACCGCCGTAATACTTACCAAAGTAAGGATGGCACCTATATAACCTACCAGCGCTTTGGTTAAGTCCAGGTAAACATGTTCCACCCTGTCCCGCCATCTATTAGGCACTAAACCTAAGAAAAACCTTTCTAAACGGGCCTTGTCCCGGCTAAAGAAAAAGGTGGCAATAATGAAAATAATCAAAATTATCAAGGCATTAGGCAAAGCAGTTAAAATATTATAAGTAGCGTTAATCGCGGAAGTGACAAGATCCGTGGTTGTTCCGGCAACACTGGTTATGGCCTGTTCAATTTGGTCCATGACTTCCGGCTTTAGATGAATATTATAGTATAAATACTCTGCTTCTTGAAAAATTCTGGTAAATATCCCTTTAAAGTCAGGTATATTTCCGGAAAGTCGATGCAGTTCAGATATTAGTTTTGAAATAATCAACACCAATACTCCGGAAAAAGCGGCAAAGCATGCCAGCAAAACAGTTAAAACAGCCAAACCCCTAGGCAATTTTATCCGTTTTGTAAGCCAATTTACTGCCGGGTCTATTAATACCGCAACCACCATAGCTAAAACAAAAGGCAACAACGCCGGCAAAATAAGGGATACTACAGCCCCAGCCGCCGGCAATATGTAATAATATATTAAGTATATACTCAGGCAAACAGCAGTAACGGTGGCGGCCTTTATCAGTCGATCCATCAATCTCACCTCACCTTATTAAAAGGTTTAAAAAATTATACACCAAAGGTGCAACCAACATCAAGCTGTCAAAACGATCAAGAATTCCTCCATGGCCGGGTATGACCTTTCCGGAATCCTTAACCCCGGCCCAGCGCTTTACCGCAGACTCCAAAAGATCTCCCGCCTGCCCGGCTATGGATGATAAGAAAGCTAAAATCACTAAAATATAAACAGGAATATTTAGGAAAAGTATATTTAATAATAAAACTATCAATACACAGAGGAAAGTCCCGCCAATGGCTCCCTCCACTGTTTTATTGG
>DUPU01000116.1 GCA_012838175.1 Clostridia bacterium | reverse complement strand
GCCCTTCTTAATTTTAAGCCTGGCGCAGAAATTACCCAAAATAAGTCTAAGTGTCCTTTTTAATAAAGGAAAAGGTATACTTTCTTGGCATCAAAGAAACAGCGGCCGGAAAAAAAGAAAATTGTTTTATTTTCCCGCAAGAAATTATCCGGGCACTTTCATCAGGGAGGTTCTTTCCCGGATAATGCACGTCATCTGTTACCCCTTTAAACTGATATGTTCAAGTAAGGTTCGGATGGTGGGGCTTTTCTGCTTGATTTATTATTACCTGACATTTACCGGTGCCGGGATATTTCTTACCGCAAAATGTTTCGGGGTAAGTTTAATTGACCTGCAAAATAATTTATTAAAGACAGATTTAATGGAAACCAGGGATGAAATATATGTGACTGCTAAAAAAATTTTGCTAATAGCTTGGATGCAGTTGAAAGATATTGCCGATTGGCTTTATATTAAATGGATAGAAGGAATTGGGGTTAATAAATGAAAAAACGGGGCAATTTAAAAATTATAAATAATTCTACCGGTACGTTTATTGGTGAAAAAATAAAGTATGCCGGTACTTTTTTTCTTAGATTAAAAGGTTTATTGGGCTGCACATTCCTTGAGCCGGGCGCAGGACTGCTTCTTTATCCTTGCTCTTCAGTACATTCTTTTGGCATGAAAATCTCCATCGATGTTCTTTTTTTGGATGAAAACCTTCGTGTGTTAAGAACCGTTCCATGGATGAAACCGGGTTTAACAGCCCGGCAAAAGGGAGCCCGTTTTGTTTTGGAACTCAAGGCAGGCACTATTGAGAGACTGGGGATAAAAACAGGAGACATTCTAAATATTTCTTATTCTGAGAACAGCCGATAACCTCCGCCTTTGGAAAATTATAATATTCTTCAATATATAGCATCTTTTAGTATATTTTTTCTTCATTTTCATGTAAAATATTGAGGGAAAAGGAGGTTCTTCACATGCTGAAATTAAAAGATATTACCTTAAGTGTTGAAGGAGAACAAGGTAATTTTAATATTTTAAAAAATATAAACCTGTCCCTTCAAAAAAATAAAATTTACGTTATTACCGGCCCTAACGGCGGAGGTAAATCCTCAGTCGCGAAAATTATTATGGGTATTTATCAGCCCACGGCTGGGGAAGTACTTTTTGAAGGTCAAAACATTACCGGGCTGGATATAACGGAGAGAGCCAAGCTGGGTATCGGTTATGCCTTTCAGAACCCTCCCCGTTTTAAAGGGATTAAGGTGCGGGAGTTATTGGAACTGGCTACCGGGAAAAATAAAGAAATAAATCTATGCGATCTATTAATGGATGTGGGACTATGTGCCCAGGATTATTTGGACCGGGAAGTGAATACCAGTTTATCCGGGGGAGAATTAAAAAGAATTGAAATTGCTACCATTATCGCAAGAAATCTCAAGCTTGCCGTTTTTGACGAACCGGAGGCGGGGATTGACCTGTGGAGCTTTCAAAAGCTGGCGGAAACTTTTGAAAATATTCATGCTAAATATCAGACCACGATTGTCATAATTTCTCATCAGGAGCGAATTTTAAAACTGGCGGATGAGGTTATTATAATCGCCAATGGGGAAGTGGCCGAGATTACCAGTAAAGAAAGTTTTTTGGCGGATATTGTAAAAAGAGATATGGATTGTCTGTGCAGCAAAGTCTGTGACAAAGGAGTGATACCCAGTGCTCAATGCAATAGATAAAGCCTTATTGGAAGCGGTAGCAGATCTCCATGATATTCCTCAAGGAGCTTATAATATCAGGAAAAACGGTGTAGGCATCAACCGGGCCACGACTGCCAATATCAATATTGTCACTAAAGGGGACAAGCCAGGGATTGATGTTTTTGTGAAGCCCTTCACCAAAGGTGAAAGTGTGCATATTCCCGTGATTTTATCTGCGGAAGGGTTGGAAGATGTGGTTTACAATACCTTTGAAATCGGTGAAGGTTCAGATGTCTTGGTGGTGGCAGGATGCGGCATTCATAATCCGGGAAGCAAAAAATCACAGCATGACGGGGTACATGATTTTTATGTAAGAAAAGGTGCCCGTATGAAATATGTGGAAAAGCACTATGGTCAGGGGGAAGGCTCGGGAGAAAAGATTCTTAACCCCAAGACCCTTATTGAAGTGGAGGAAGGCGGGGTTGTGGAGCTGGAGATGGTGCAGATTAGGGGGGTAGACCGGACTAAAAGAGATACCCAGGTAATTCTGCACAAAAATGCCCGTTTAGTGGTTGTGGAAAGGCTCCTCACTTACCGAGATCAGACGGCGGAATCTTTGATTAACGTGGATTTAGTCGGAGAAGATTCCACGGCTCAAATAATATCCCGTTCTGTAGCCCAGGATCAATCCCGGCAGGTATTTCACCTGAATATGAGGGGGAAAAACAGGTGCCGGGGGCATATTCAATGTGATTCCATTATCATGGGTCAAGCTAAAGTGTCCTCCATTCCTGAGATTACTGCTTTCCATTCCGATGCCCAATTAATTCATGAAGCAGCCATTGGGAAAATTGCTTCAGAACAGTTGACAAAACTAATGTCTATGGGCCTTACGGAAAAGGAAGCCGAGGAAACCATTTTGCACGGCTTTTTAAAATAGAATATTTTGGGACATGCTGAAAAGTCTTTTTAGCGTATTACCGGGATTGTTAGCACTCACTTAAGTTGAGTGCTAATTTATTCTTGAAAAAAACTTTTTTTCGAGATAAAATAAATATTAAACTTACCATAATCAAGCTGCGGAGGGATTACCATGAAACCTGAACAGGGAAATATTTCAATTCATACGGAAAATATTTTCCCCATTATTAAGAAATGGTTATATTCGGACAAGGATATCTTTGTTCGGGAGTTAATTTCCAATGGTGTGGATGCGGTAAGCAAACTGAAAAGGCTGGTTGCTCTCGGCGAAGCGGATATTGAGGAAAATACCAAGTATTTTGTCCGGGTTGTTTTTGACAAGGAGAACAAAGTTCTTTCCTTTATAGATAACGGTATAGGGATGACAGGGGATGAAGTGAAAAAATATATTAATCAAATTGCTTTTTCCGGGGCCGCTGATTTTGTAGCCAAGTACCAGGACAAGGGAGATGAGTCAAACCAAATTATCGGCCATTTTGGGTTAGGCTTTTATTCTGCTTTTATGGTAGCCGACCGGGTGCAAATTGATACCCTGTCCTACCAAAAAGATGCGGAAGCCGTCAGGTGGGTTTGCTCCGGGGGAACGGAATATGAGATGTCTCCTTCCGACCGGAAAGAAAGAGGTACCACTGTTACCCTTTATCTGGCAGAAGATGCTCTGGAATTTCTGGATGAATACCGGCTGCGGGAAATCATTGAAAAATACTGCGCTTTTATGCCGGTGGAAATTTTCCTGGCCGATGTCAATCCCCCGAAAGAGGAACATGACAAAGAAAGGCAATCCAAACCAATAAATGATACCAACCCGTTATGGATGAGGGACCCCAAGGAATGCACCACTCAAGACTATAAAGAATTCTACTATAAGGTATTTGCCGACTTTAAGGAGCCCTTATTCTGGATTCACTTAAATGTGGATTATCCTTTCAATCTTAAAGGAATTCTTTATTTCCCCAGAATTAATAATGAGTTTGAAAGATTGGAGGGGAAGATTAAGCTCTATAACAACCAGGTCTTTGTGGCGGACAATATTAAAGAAATAATTCCTGAATTTTTAATGCTGTTAAAGGGTGTCATTGACTGCTCCGATCTTCCCTTAAATGTATCCCGGAGTTTTCTTCAAAAGGACAGCAATGTAATTAAGGTGTCCAAACACATCACCAAAAAGGTAGGGGACAAACTGACGGAACTTTTTGCGAAGGAGCGGGACAAATACCATAAATATTGGGAAGATATTAATCCTTTTGTGAAATATGGCTGTATCCGGGAAGAAAAGTTTTACGACCGGGTGAAGGATATCATCGTCTATCGCACCACAAAAGGGGATTACCTCACCCTCCAGGAGTATTTAAGCCGGAACAAGGACAAGCACGAGAATAAAGTTTTCTATGTCAGCGACGAAAAACAGCAGGCTCAATATATTAATCTCTTTAAAGAACAAGATTTGGAAGCTGTGATTTTATCCGGCCCCCTTGATATTCACTTTATTCAGTTTATGGAAGGAAAAGAAAAGGAAGTACGTTTTAACCGCATTGACTCGGACCTTTCTGACAGTATGAAGGATCAGGAACAGGTGCAGGATGAAACCATGAAAGGGAAAATAACTGAAGTTTTCCAAAAGGCCTTGGAAAATGATAAATTGAAGGTACAAGTGGAAACTTTAAAGACGGAAGATATACCTGCCATTGTCCTTCTTAGTGAACAATCCCGGCGCATGCAGGATTTAAGCGTGCTTTTCGGCAGGCCGGATATGAAAGAGATGTTTCCCGGTGAGGAGACCTTGGTATTGAATGCGGGCAATTCTTTGGTGCAATCTGTGCTCAAACTAAGTGAGCGGCCGGAGAAGAAGGAGTCTTTGGATTTGATTTGTCGTCATCTCTATGACTTGGCCCTGCTCAGCCATAAGCAGCTGGAACCTGCTGCCATGACGGAGTTTATTGCCCGGGGGAATAAAATTTTGATGATGCTGGCACAGGAGCATAACTAGTTAGTTTTAAAGGAAGTCCTTTCATAAGGATAATCAAATAGTTTAGTTTAAAAGAGAAAGGTTTGCCCTTTCCCTTCATACGGAAAGAAATCGGGAGTTAATAATCCCGATTTCTTTCTCTTAATATGATCCTTGGTTCACCTTTAAGAATGGCGTAGGTTTTGGATAGTGACTAACTAATCAAGCTTAACGCTCTTACCGGCCCTAGCGGAGAAGGAATCCAATTTTTTATTTTTGTGGTCATAGATAGTCCCTTCAATATCAGCCTTTTTTAATTCTTTAACATCCCAGATTTCATCGCAAATATCCTGGAGAAAATCAGTTATGTCATCCACATCGATATCATCATACCAGTCATAACCTTCATCATAAAAGTCCCTTAGATCCAATTCAATATCAATTTCAATATCGTCTTCATCTCCATCCAGGGAAATGGAGTCGAAAGCAATATAATTGTTTCCAAGGTTCTTTTTCCCGAAAGATTTGATATCATATATATCTTCTAAGTCATCCTCCACATCACTGATTATGTCATCAATGTCTTTTTTGTTTTTCTTATCATCCAGCTCATCCTCCAAGGCTGTGATCTGAGCCTTGAGGAGTAATATTTCGTTGTCTTTTTGGTTAATCTGGGCTTTCAGGCTTTCCACTTCATTATTCGGCTTGTCGGTAATGCTGATTTGCTTTAAAGAATTATTAAAATCTACGTTTTTATCAAAAAGATCGCCAAAGGCACGGATGGGTAAATATGTAGTGCCGTTAACCAACAGGGGTTGAACGGTGTTGCCCTGGCTGTCTTTTGGGGTAACTTGTGAACCGTTCCATAAAATCTTAAAGGATACAAATTGGGCCTTTAATGCAGACTGAATAGTCTGGGCATAACTTGTTGTCCCAAAGGACAGAAGCAAAATCAGTGCGGAAATCGTTAAAGCCAATACCTTCTTTTTACTTTTTAGCATAATAACCTCCTTAGAATTTAATTTTTATATTTAATCTATTATATTAAATGGCATATTTTTCTTCAACCTTATAGAGGGAGTTTTTAGTTATTATCTGATATTCAGTAACAGAATTGTAAAGGCTGATTTGTATTTTGTCCCGGTATAATATAGAATAAAGACGAAAATTTTCCTTCCTTTGTTCCCGAATAAAAAAATTTTATTAATCGGAGGGTGCTTAATTGAAATATTTTTTTCAGGAAGGGTTATTGATTTATCGATTTGTAAAAAATGTTTTTCCCCAAGTGGAAAAAGCCTTAGATTATTGGCGGGAATATGCCTTAACCATTCCGGATCCGGTTTTAAAAGAGCAGGCTTTGGCCAGCATTAAAAAAAAGCGGTTTCACTGTCAAGGGGGAAATATATATGCCCTTTATCCCGGGGTTAATCAAGAGGCCATGGTAGGTTTTATTGTGGCTTTTCAAACTATCAGCGATTATTTGGATAATTTATGTGACCGGGTGGATTGTGCCGAGGAAAAAAGCTTCCGCCGGCTGCACCGGGCTATGGAGGAAGCCCTCAAGCCCCAGCTTCCTCTTTCGGATTATTATGCTTATTATCCTTATCAAAATGACGGCGGTTATTTAAGGTCTCTAGTGGAAGAATGCCGGAGATGCTTGACTTTACTTCCCTCTTACTCCAGGGTCCGGGAAGAAGGCGGGGAATTGGTTTCTTTGTATTGTGACCTGCAAAGTCTGAAACATTTAAATGAGAACATAAGAGAAGACCGTATGGTGCGCTGGGCCGAACCCTATCGGAAAATTTACCCGGATCTGTCTCCCTGGGAGTTTGGAGCTGCTGCCGGGTCCACTTTAGGAATTTTTATGCTTTGTGCAGCCTCATGCCAGGAGCATCTTAAGAGTGAGGAGGTAAAACAGATTAAAGAAGCATATTTCCCATATATTTCAGGGTTGCACATTTTGCTGGATTATTTTATTGACCAGAGGGAAGACCAAGAAGAAGGAGATCTAAATTTTTTTACTTACTACCGGAGTGAAAAAGAGGCGGGGGCAAGACTGGACTTTTTTCTCCAAAAAGCGCAAGAAAAGGCAGCCATGCTGCGGTACTCAGATTTTCATTTAACGGTGATTAAGGGAATGCTGGCGATGTATCTTTCCGACCAAAAAGCAAGAAGCCCTCTATTAAGGGAGACAGTACGGGCTTTATTGGCCCGGGGGGGGATGACTGCTGCCTTGATGTATTATACTTGCATGCTTTTGCGGAAAAATAAATTGATTTAAGCGCGCTAGGAGGTTCGGTTTAAAGCTTTGTCCACGATTTCCTCCAACAGGTTACGGTACACACCGGGAGGTATTTTTCTAAGTTCCTTTTTGGCATTTTCTCCGCATTGGACAGCTGTTTTTTGGGATGCTTCCAATAGGCCGGTTTGCTGTACCAAGTTAATGATGGTGGCGCAATGAGCCGGATTTAAATCCTTGTTTTCAATTATCTTTCTTACCCAAGGGCCTTCTTCCGGGTGCTCCATCAGGTATAATACAGGGAGGGTCAGGTTTCCTTGGGCCAGGTCCTGGTAAATCGGTTTTCCTAAGTTTTCCCTGTTTCCGGAAAAGTCCAACAAATCGTCTACGATTTGATAGGTATAACCCAGGTAAGTGCCGTAGTTCTTTAAGGCGGTTTCCTCCTCCGGGTTTGATCCGGCAATGATAGCTCCTGATTGGCAGCAAGCGGAAAGGAGCTTTCCGGTTTTTTGTTCAATTCTTAGAAAATAGTCTTCCCCGCTTTGGTTAGTATTAAATAAATAATCCGATTGGGTGATTTCCCCCCGGCACATTTCCTGAATGGCTGCCACCATCAGTTTCAGCACCGGAAAGAGCCGGTGGGAAACCAGCAAGTCAAAAGCCTTGGCAAATAAAAAGTCACCGGCCAATACGGCGTTTTTTTGTCCCCACAGGGAATGGATAGTAGGCTGACCACGCCGGTAAAGGGATTGGTCAATGATGTCATCATGGATTAGAGAGGCCATATGAATTAACTCTACAGCTGCTCCGGCAACTGTTAATTCCTTGGGAGGAGAAGGGGACAGTGCTTTGCCGCTTAGGACCGTTAACAGGGGCCGCAGCCTTTTTCCTCCTGATTCCAGAAGATAAGTGCACATTTCACCTACGGTTCCTTTATCAGCAGCCACAGTTTGGTAAAGGAATTCTTCTACCTGGTTCATCTCGGGGATGTGATTAAGTAGGACTGATTTTACTGACCAGGCTCGCTTTAAATATGACTGTTCCATTTTATTTGGCCTCCTTAGAAGTTACATTGTTAGTATTTGCCGGCAAATAGGAAAATATAGGCCGATAATTGGGGAGAAAAAATAAAATAGACTTTTAATCTGGGATGATTCAGGCTAAAATGTATATGGTGATAATCTGTAAAGGAGACTAGTGCAGTGAACCCAAAGGAAATAGAAAGTATTGTGAAGGCTACCATTGAAGCCATGGACATTTATGGCGGTGATCGGGGCTTTGTAGAATCTATGCGGAGGTTTAATTTAGGAGAAGAAAAGCTGGAGTTATGGATCAGCGCTTATGAGGCCGGAGGAATTTCCGGTATCCGGGCTTTAACGGAGACTTTTACCCCGGAAAAGGAAAAAATGGCTGAGGCTTTAAAACAAATTCATGACTTTTTCCGGACTACCTGGCCGGCACTTAGTTACCGGGTGGTACGCCGGCGCAATAGGATAACCATTGCTGTTAAAAATAAGGGACAGAGCAATTTTTATGATCTTTGTCAGTTGCGGTATACTCCTTTCGACGGCAAGTGGCACCTATACTGGAAAAGGTTTAACGGTCGGTGGTGTCCCTATGTTTCCGAGATAAACAATATTGACGGGATTTTATGGAAGACTTTGTATTTACTGAAGCTGGATGAGTTTGGTTGCTTCTTTGGTTAATACTAAAGATATTGGGAAATAATAAGAAACCAGGGATGATTTGTCCTTGGTTTCTTATTTTTTTCAGGAAGGAGCAACAATATGCCGCTTTGGTTGATGATTCTTTTACTAGCTATAGTATTGTTGTTATTTAGCAGGCCCTTTAAGATTAATCATTACCGGGAGCAGCAATCCAAGGATGCGATCCTTAGCCCGGAGGAAATGGAAAAGCATGTACGGGAAATTGCTAAATTACATACTTTCACAAAAAACACAGGGTCATCTGATTGCTTGATTTCCCGGATGGAGGACAACTTCCGGGTCATCACCCATGTATATAAGATGTTAAATGATGATATTCGAAAAAAATTACCCATCCCTCCCGCCGCGGAATGGCTGCTGGATAATTTTTATATTATAGAAGAAGAGGTAAAAAGTATTAAACAGGATTTAATTCGGGAAAAGTGCCTGAAACTTAATATCCTGAACAGCGGTTTTTTAAAAGGATACCCCAGGGTTTACGGCCTGGCTTTGGAATTGGTTTCCCATATGGATGGCAGAATCGACCGGGATTTATTAATTAGATTTGTCCGGGCTTATCAGTCCCAGAGTATTCTGTCCATGGCAGAATTGTGGGCTTTGCCCATGATGCTTAAAATGGCCTTAATAGAAAATATCAAAAACATTTGCCGCAGCATCGGCAGTTCTCAAATTCAGTGGCGTAAAGGGGAAGAGTTAGCCCCGGGCATGCTGCCTGATCTGGAGCCCTTTGTCACAGAAAGCCATACCCTGGATCCGGCGGTTTTTTCTCTGATGGAACATTTAATAAAAAAACAGCGCCGGGAAGGAATAGATACCACCCGGATTTATCATTATTTCGAGAAAAAGCTGGCGGAATTTGATTTGACCTTGGAACAGGTGATTCAGAGAGAGCACCAGGAGCAGGCGGCCCGGCAGGTGGCCATGGGCAATTCCATCACCAGTATTCGTCTTATCTCTTCCATGAACTGGAACAGGGTATTTGAAAGCTTAAGTTCGGTAGAGGAAACTTTAAGGAAAGACCCCAGCGGCACCTATAGCCTGATGGACCTTTCTTCCAAAAATTATTATCGCCGTCAGGTGGAGAAACTGGCGAAAAAATTAAAGACCTCCGAGACCAACCTGGTCCGGAAAGCTTTAGAACTAGCACAGACCGGTGCAGATAATCCTAAAAAAGGCCATATTGGATATTTTCTAATCGGAGATGGGCAAAATTCTTTAGCTGAAAGAATCCGACCGGGAAGAAAAGTGTCCGTTCAAAAGCTGTCTCTCACCTGCTATTTGCTGTTAATCCTAGCTGTAACAGGAATCATCACAGCAGGTGCGGTTATTTATTCCTATTATGTCATGGAGGGTTTTAATATTTTCATCTTGCTGCCGGTAGCAATTGCGGTGCTGATTCCGGCCGGTGATATAGGAGTAAACTTGGTGCAAAAAATCATTACCAATAGAGTGCGCCCGTCTTTTCTGCCCAAGCTTTCTTATGAGGACGGTATCATAGAGGAGGCCAGAACTTTAGTGGTTATTCCCACCCTGCTTCCTGATGCCCAAAGGGTGGAAGAATTGGTGCACCAACTGGAAGTCCATTATCTGTCTAACAAAGAAGAAAACCTGTATTTTGCATTGTTAGGAGATTATAAAGATGCCGGGGAAAAAGAACTTCCGGAAGACCGGCAAATTCGGGAAGCAGCCCAAGCCGGGATTCACCGACTCAATCAAAAATACTCCCCTCAAGGGAAAAATTTTTACCTCTTTTTAAGGGAAAGGACCTTTATCCCCCAAGAAAAACGCTGGATGGGATGGGAAAGAAAACGGGGCGCCATCATGGAATTAAACCGCTTTCTTTTACATCAAGATCCGGGCACTTTTGAAAAAGATTTGGAAATTTATGATTTACCTAAAATAAAATATGTGATTACCTTAGATGCGGATACCCGGCTGCCTTTACATAGTGCCAAAAAGTTAATCGGCACCATATCTCATCCCTTAAACCGTCCGGTTTTTGATCCGGAAAGGGGATTGGTCACGGAAGGATATGGTTTAATCCAGCCCAGAATCAGTGTTGCCGTGGAAAGCGCTAACAAAAGCCTTTTTACCAGAATTTTTGCCGGCCAGGGAGGGATTGACCCGTATACTTCCGCCGTTTCCGATGTGTATCAGGATTGTTTTGGCGAGGGAATTTTTACCGGAAAAGGAATTTATGATGTGGAAGTGTTCCAACAAGCCTTTGAGGGGGCCATTCCGGACTATACCGTATTAAGCCATGACCTTTTGGAAGGATGTTATGTACGGGTGGGCCTGGCTACAGACATCGAGCTGGTTGACGCGTTTCCGGCCCGTTACAACTCCTTTATTATGCGCATGCATCGTTGGGTACGAGGGGATTGGCAGCTTATCAAATGGTTGGGGCCGAAAAGCATCTTAACTCCATTATCCAAATGGAAGATTTGGGATAACCTGCGGCGTAGCTTGGTCCCCCCGGCTTTATTACTGCTAATTACCCTGGGGCTTATCCTATTTCCCGGCCAGGGTTATTTCTGGCTGGGCTTAAGCTTCCTGACAATTGGCTTTCCTTTGCTGTTAGGGTTGATTGACTTTATTTTGTTTAAGCATTACAAGACGGAATGGAATAAATGTCACGGCAATATGATTTTCGGCATTAAAGGCGTCCTGTATCAAGCAATTTTAACCTGGATTTTTTTGCCTTATCAGGCATATATTACGGGGGATGCCGTAATTCGTACCTTATACCGGGTTTTTTTCTCCCGGAAGAATATGCTGGAATGGGTCACTGCCGCCGATGCGGAACGGAAAGTAAAAAACGATGTGAGCAGTTACTATGTATCCATGATGCCTTCAATTCTTTACGGATTACTTCTTTTAGGCCTGGTGTTGCTCCTCAAGCCGGAAAACCTGGCTTATGCTTTGGCCGGCTGCTTGATTTGGACCGGAACTCCTTATGTGGCTTTTTACATTAGCAAAGACGATAAGAAAAAAGAGATTCAACTAAGTGAAGAGGCTCAGGAACAGCTAAAGGAATGGGCAAAAAAAATCTGGAATTTCTATGAAGACTTTGCCGGGGAAGGAGATAATTATCTTCCTCCGGATAATTTCCAGGAAAACCCTCCCAACGGGGTGGCCCACCGCACTTCTCCCACCAATATCGGGTTCCTTTTGCTGGCCTATCTTTCGGCACGGGATTTTGGTTTTATTGGTACCGGGGAGATGGTGGAAAGGCTGGAACGTACTCTTGACACCATAGAAAGGATGAAGAAATGGAAGGGGCATTTGTACAATTGGTATGATACCAGGACTTTGGAGATTCTAAGACCGGCTTTTATTTCCTCTGTTGACAGCGGAAATTTTATCGGGTTTCTTATTACCTTAAAGCAAGGCTTAATGGAATATCTGGATCAGGACACCGAAATATCAGAAGGCCTGCGCCAAAGGATGCTTCGTTTAATAAAAAGGACTGATACCTTGGTCGGGGAAACTCAATTTGCTCCTTTGTTTGATGAACAAAGACAGCTTTTTTCCGTGGGATATAATGTAGAAGAGGAAAAACTGGTAAACAGCTATTATGACCTTTTTGCTTCGGAAGCCAGGGTTACCAGCTTTTTAGCCGTGGTTCGGGGGGAAGTGCCGGAAGAACATTGGTTCCGGTTGGGTAAATCCTTGACCATGGTGGACGGTTATAAAGGGCTGGTATCCTGGTCCGGGACCATGTTTGAGTACTTTATGCCCTCTTTGATCATGAAGAACTATCCTAATACTTTGCTGGATGAAACCTATCGCTTTGTGATTAAAAACCAGCAGAGATACGGGGAACGGCGCCAGGTTCCCTGGGGAACTTCGGAATCCGGGTTTTATGCCTTTGACATGCAGTTAAATTACCAGTATAAGGCTTTTGGCGTACCAGATTTAGGATTGAAAGGGGGTTTGGTAAATGACATGGTGGTTTCCCCTTACTCCACTTTTTTGGTGCTGCCCTTTGATCCCTTAAATGCTTGGAAAAACCTTAAAAGGCTGAAGGAAGAGGGGATTGAGGGTAAATACGGATTGTATGAAGCGGTAGACTATACTCCGGAACGTTTAATTCTAGGTGGAAAAAAAGGGATAGTGCAAAGCTATATGGCCCACCACCAGGGCATGAGTTTAGTAGCCTTAAATAATTATTTTCACCAAAATTTAATGCAGGAACGCTTTCACATGGATCCCCTGGTGAAAGCAGGGGAGCTTTTGCTTCAAGAAAAGGTGCCCTTAAGGGTGATAGTTACCAAAGAAAATAAAGAAATGGTAGAACCTTTTATGGCAAAGGACAAAGAGATCAAGGGGGAAATATATCCCGAGGACAGGCTGGACAATTTATCATGCCATCTTCTGTCCAACGGGCGGTACTCTTTATTTTTGACGAGAGAAGGTATCGGTTATAGTTGGAAGGAAGATATGCAGGTCACCAGGTGGCGGGACCGGGGCAGTTTAAGCAATTTCGGGTTCTATATTTTTGTGCGCAATGTTAAATCTCATGAAACCTGGTCCGCCACCAGGAAGCCTTTACCTGGGAAACCCCGGGACTACCAGGTGATTTTTTCTCCCCATAAGGCCGAGTTTATCCGAAATGACGGGACTGTTACCACCCATACGGAAGTTGTCGTATCTCCGGAGGACCATGTGGAAATCAGGGATGTCTCCCTGGTCAATCATGGGGAAGAAGAGGTCATCCTGGATGTAACCAGCTATTTGGAGGTAGTATTAACTGCTCCCGCCACTGACTTGGCCCATCCGGTGTTCAGCAATCTCTTTGTGCGGACGGAATACCTCCCTAAATATGAAAGCATTCTAGCCTATCGCCGGCCTCGGGAAAGCGGGCAACGGGTTAACTGGGCTTTCCATACCGTTCTTGTAGATGGGGAAGCTATGGGAGATACCCAATATGAAACTGACCGAAGTAAGTTTATCGGGCGGGGGAGAACTATTAGTAATCCCTTGGCATTGGATACCGGTCACCCCCTCTCCAATACGGTGGGGCCGGTATTGGATCCGGTACTAAGCTTAAGAAAGCGGATAAAAATCCCGCCGGGTAAAAAGGCTAAGGTTATCTTTGTTTTAGGCAGTGGGGAGGACCGGGCTCAAACCGTGGCCTTGGCAGAAAAATACCGGGAAAAAGCTGCGGTAATCAGGGCTTTTGAATTGGCCTGGACCAGAAGTCAGGTAGAAGAAGGTTATCTCAACCTGAAACCTAATGAGGCGGAAGTTTTCCAGGAGATGGTATCCCGGTTAGTTTTCTTAAGTCCGCAGAAGAAAAGATACCAGGATATTCTCCGAAAAAATGTCAAGGGACAGCAAGGTTTGTGGGCTTACGGCATTTCCGGCGATCTGCCCATTGTGCTCCTTACTGTGAAAACCACAGAGGATATGGGAATGGTGAGAAGCATCCTGAAGGCTCATGAGTACTGGCGCTTTAAAGGGTTTCGGGTGGACTTGGTTATCTTTAATGAAGATGAAACCGGCTATTTGCAGCCGGTTCAGGAACAGATTATGGAAGCGGTCCATGCCAGTCTTGCCCGGGAAGTCCTCAACCGTCCCGGCGGGGTCTTTGTCATCAGAGGGAATACCCTTTCGGAGGAAGACCGGGTGCTTTTATTCAGCGCGGCCCGCTTGATTCTCCGGGGCGACGAAGGCCCGATAAAATCTCAACTCTACGCGCAGACTGAAGAGGTCACATTGCCCGGGAAAACGGTGTTTCCGGGTACAAAGAAGGAGTATCTTTCAAAGGACGCCCCGTTAAATCTCCACTTCTATAACGGGTACGGCGGTTTTGATGTTTCAGGTAGGGAATATGTAATCAGATTAAAGGAGGGAATGTACACTCCCTTGCCTTGGATAAATGTAATTGCCAATCCCCGGTTTGGTTTTTTGGTTTCTGAAAGCGGCGGAGGTTATACTTGGGCGGAAAACAGCCGGGAAAACAAGCTTACTCCCTGGTCCAACGACCCGGTCAGTGACTTGCCGGGGGAAGTTTTGTATCTTAGAGATGAAACTACCGGGGAGTATTGGACCCCTACGCCGTTACCCATAAGGGAAAAAGAAAGTTATACCGTTAGGCATGGGTTAGGCTATTCCATATTTCAACATGAGAGTCACGGGATTAGTCAGGAATTGAAGGTGTTTGTTCCCACGGACGAGCCTGTTAAAATCAGCTGGTTAAGGCTGAAAAATCAAGAAAGGGAAAAGCGCTCCTTAACCATTACTTATTATATCAAACCGGTTTTAGGCGTATCGGAGCAGATAACTCAACAATTTATCACTGCGGAATTCCTTGATGACAAAGAAATAATTCTTTTAAAGAATTCCTATAACCAGGATTTCCCGGGAAGAATTGCCTTTATTGCTGCTTCCTTGCCCCTTTTAAGTTTTACTACGGATGATACCGAGTTTGTGGGGCAGGGGGATAGTTTGGAAGCACCGGAAGCATTGGAGCGGGAACGGCTATCCGGAAGTTTAGCGCCCGGGGGTTATCCTTGCGTTGCTGTTCAAGCAGCCGTAGAACTTCCGCCGGGGGAAGAAAGAGAAGTGGTTTTTGTTTTCGGCTCAGAAATGGGTAGGGAAAAGGCCGTGGAGATAGCTTTAGCCTACCGGAATACCGAGCGGGCTAAGGAGGCCCTGGACAGGGTAAAGGAGGCTTGGAGAAAGAGACTGGACACTATTCAAGTGGTAACTCCGGATATTTCCCTGGATATTATGCTT
>DUPU01000115.1 GCA_012838175.1 Clostridia bacterium | reverse complement strand
TCAGCCGCTAAAACCGGATCTGTGCCAAAAGCCACACCGCCTTCTTCCACATTGGGGCAGGATATATTCAACTCCAATCCAGCTATGCCGGGTACCCCTTCTAATTCTGCAGCAAGATCTCCATACTCTTGAACGGTTTTACCCGCCAGGTTGACTATTACAGGTGTTTGAAACTGCCGCAAAAAGGGTAGTTTCTCTTTCAAAAAGACATCAAGGCCCGGATTCTGCCAGGCAATAGAATTTAGCATGCCCGCCGGTGTTTCACATACCCGAGGTGGTTTATTACCTATGGTAGGCTGCAAAGTAACGGACTTTACCACAATAGCCCCTAAAGCGTTTAAATCAATAAATTTGGCATACTCCTCCCCAAATCCAAAACAACCTGAAGCAGGCATAACCGGATTCTTCATTTTGATGCCGGCAATTTCCACCGACATGGACGGCTTATTCATCAAATACTACCTCCCTACCCAGAAAAACGGGGCCTGAACTGCAAACGTTTTCATAAATCAATTTCCCATTTCTTTGAATCATGGTAACACAACCCCGGCAAGCACCCAATCCGCATGCCATGCGCTCTTCCAGAGAAACCTGGCTTTCCACGCCTAAATCTTTGGCCAAGTTAACCACTGTTTTAAGCATGGATTCCGGCCCGCAAGCATAAATAGCTTCCGGCTTTGAAGCATAAAGGGATTTCTCGAACAATTCGGTAACAAATCCCCGGACACCTGCACTGCCGTCCTCTGTGGCAATTCTTATGTCCACACCCCAATTTTTGATCTCCTCTATTAAACAAAGACTGTCTTTACTTCGGGCACCAAAAAACATCACCAAGGGAATATTTTTTTGCCTGATTTCCTGTACCAGGAAACATAAAGGAGCGATACCGATACCTCCCGCAACAGCCCAAACCGGACCCTTTTCCGGCAAAGTAAAACCCTGTCCCAAGGGACCAATCAGATCAACAAAATCACCGGGCCGCCTCCGAGACAGCCACTTTGTTCCTTCTCCTTTAATCTGAAACAGTAAAACCAGTGTCTTATCTTTTACTTGGTATACACTGATGGGGCGCCGCATTAAACTATATACTCCTTGTCCGCATCTGATATGAACAAATTGTCCCGGTTTACATGTTTCAGCAATTTCAGGTGCATCTATAGTAATTCTGGCAAAATCCTTGTTTAACATTTCACTTACAGTGACTTGCGCAATTAAATCTTTCATAGTTTTCTCCCTTTTGTCCTAATTCAATCTCAAATCAACCTTTTGTCCAACCTGTACAGTTTGTTCTTCAGATTATTCGACATAAAATAATAAAATCCTCTGAAAATACCTCTTTTATCCAATATATTATACTTTCCTAACTCATTATAATTTATCCCGCTACAACCGGCCACCATTATCCAAGTTGCTTTAAGCTAATAGTCGGTGGTTACATTCAGGCAAAAAGGAATTGCGCTTCTGGTTACTCAACTCCCAATGCTTTATATACAGCATCTTCAGGGCTTTGATAAAAGGATATCTGAAATTTAGAGAATAATTCTGGCGGAACTGTGTTAATGTCGGCGGCAGAAGCCATAGGTAGGAGTACTTTTTTCGCCCCTGCATCAAAGCAAACTTGAAGTGTTGATGCCAGTTCCTCCACCTTATTAATGGTTCCCCCTATGCTCATTGAACCCAATACCACCAGTACCGAGCCTTGAACACCGGTCATGCCCGGCAGGCAGATATTGATAAGCATTGTCGCGTCATAAGGCTTAACGGTATTATAGATATCCCTGAACAGCGCATTTGCCGTATCCTTGTTTTCATATCCG
>DUPU01000114.1 GCA_012838175.1 Clostridia bacterium | reverse complement strand
GCTTGATTTTTACGCATTCGTATTTGCCGGCGCTGTTGCTCAGGTCGATGTACGGCGCGCTTCCGCCGATGCCGCCTATAGCTATGAGCCCTGGCATATAAGATATGTGGGCCAGGAAGTCGCAAATTATCTTTTTGAACACAATCTTACCCTGGATGAATATTTTGCCCAAGTATATGACTATAAATAAACGTGTCAGGGGACGGTTCCCTGACACGCTTATTTTATTGACTCTGAATTTTAGGCTGAGCTACAGGACGGGTTAACGGACGGTTCTCTGACTCGGGTATGGTTACTTCATAGGCATATATCTTCTTATCGTCAAAGACATAAAAAACCGGAAGGTTTTTATTATCTGCCAAGTTATACTGGTACATAATGGGTTTGCTGATTTCATCAGCGATACGAATAAGGTCCTCAAAGGATTTTACCGGCCACAGGTTTTTACTGTCAAGGCTTATCCCGTTAGGCAGGTTCAACTCTACCAGCCTGGTCCCGTATTTTTTAAATATGTGTTTAATCTTTCTTTCCAGTTTATCCGGAGCTATTCCTTTGGTGCATGCCAGTAATAGAATTAATACTATTATACACAACCCGTTTAAAACACTGCACGTAATAAACTTAACTTGTTTTTGGGGATCAACTACCAAAATAGCTTCTTCAATGGTTCCAGGTTTCTCAACGCTATGCTCTCCGCCCACCTCAAAATACTTATTCCTTAAGGGAATGGTCATAGTAGGCGTAATATTTTCTTTGACTGTTCCTTTATCCGTTTCGGCTTCAATATTAATATCCCATTTTATGGTCGCCAATTGATAGCCTGCCACACCGCTTTCCTTGGATATTAATTCTGCAAATTCATTAAAGGAGTTTAAATTAACAGGTAATTCTTTTTTTAAAGAAAAAGCCTTGTCCCGGGCAGAAAATTCCGTTTTGGGGACCAAAACAAAATCCTTGCTCCAAATTGTTTTTTCCTGATTCTCTTCATTATTGCTCCTTTCCTGAGCTTCCACTACGGCAATAACACTGTAATCCCCCCGAATTTCCGCCGTCCTGTCCCCGGAATAATTATATTCTAAAAATGTATTAATATAGTCTATATAATTGGTGATATATACTTTGTCCTTTTCCATGCTGTTTTCAGCATATAATGAATTAGGTTTGTAAAAGACCCGGTAATTTACAGCGGCTTTATGTTGATAATTGAATACGGGAGTATTCTGCTCCAGTAAGGGTAAATTATAAAAATAATATACACCGTATGATAATACGGGCAAGGCACAAATTAAAAATACTATGATTACATTTCTTATGGTTTTATTTATCCTTATTTTTTTCATATTTCTTGGCCTCCATAATCTTGCAAATCTACGTCATTCTTTTCACTTCTCAACAAAAGCGTTAAATACCCTATTTTAGGTACAACTCCAATAACCTTGCCTCTTACTTGTTCCGGTGATACCAGTTCTGCATCCGGAATCCCGTTGGCATCACCCATTGTCTGATACTTCTTTCCTTTTTCGCTATTTTTTATATCAATTACTCGGTGCGTAATATTTATTTTCTCATCTCGATATTCAATGATCTCATTGATGTTTACCTTTTCCCCGTCAGTTTTCTTCAACAAAACTATATCCCCGGGTTTAATAAGCGGCTCCATACTGCCGGTAATAATTACGGATGGATATATGGGAAACAACCCAACGGCAAACCAAATAATCAACACTCCGGTTACACCGGTGAGAATCATTCCTACCGGATTCTCCTTTTCTTTTTTTAACTCTCTCGCTTCCGATAAATATAATTGCTGCACCAGAATTAAACTGACGATGGGAATAACCGTACCTAATAATGTTTTTGTCATCCAGCCCAAATTTGGCAAAACAGGGCTAAACCAATGAAAACATTCCAATACCCCGTGGTATAACAGGGCAGGTACCGGTCCTCCCAAATATGCTAGGTAAGAAATCATTAAATTCTCCGCGTAAACGGGTAAGGCTTGTTCACCAATATATTGAATAAGTTCCAAGCCAAATTTAAGCGTGATCAGCTTGTGCAAGGACAAGCCGGTAAATGTAAATAACATGCTGACAAAGCCCAATGTTAAAAATACTCTTTTTTTTGCCCAATAATTTATCAAATAGGCCCTGGAAAACTCGGTCCATATGAGTAAGGTAGAAACAAAGAAAAAATTGGTCATTATTCCCTTTGGTGTAAAGGAATAAGGACTTTTCCCCAAGCCGTCAAAAAGTCCCCCGGCAAACATAGCCACAATATAAAAGCCACCACAAATCAGGGCCAAAGAGT
>DUPU01000113.1 GCA_012838175.1 Clostridia bacterium | reverse complement strand
TGAGATAATGAATTCATTCTTGAACGCAATACCACATCCTATAAAGGAAAAATTATTGTTGTGTGCGTGACTATATAGATTTTTCAAAGATCAAGCCACTGTTTGCAGCTGGGAAAGTTGTGTTATTAAGTTAATAGTGACTGATTTTAAGTCTACTCGGACTCACTTGACAAAGAGAATTATCGGGCGGTTAAAAATTGAAATTATAAAAACACAGCAATACAAATATGTTCAGGGATGAATTAGATTTCTTTTAAAAATTCATAAATTCGGCATGAATTTTGCTTGTTTATTTTATATTGTTAGTGGGAAAAAATAAAGTAATTAACATAGGAATTGAAAACTATGTAAGTTACTTGTGTTTAAAATATTATTAAGGGAGGATGATACCGCTTTATTTTGTAAAAAAGAGGTATGCAGTTTTAGTATAGGTGCCAGTCCCTAATCAGTACGGTCAAGCCGGCCGGTGAGATGTTTAAAAACAAAATTGATGTAGAAATGGAGAGATTAATTGTGCACAATCAAATCATTGTAGATCCTTCAATTAAACTGGAACATATTGGAAACATTTTTGAGATTATAAGCAGGGTTCCTGAATTTGCAGAAAAAAATGCTCAGGTAAGTGCAATTGAAGTTCTGCCCGGAGGACTGACAAATTTCAATTTTAAAGTTACCATTGATAATGAAAATTATGCTTTGCGTGTTGCCGGACCGGGGACTAATGAATATTTGGATCGACCGGCTGAGAAATATAATGCGCAAATCATGTCCGATATCGGCATTAATGCTCCTATTATCTATTATGATGAAGTTTATGGCCATCAAATTTGCAAGTATATTGAAGGCAAAACCATGCATATTCCTGATTTTAAAGATAGTTATGAGTATTTGTCCAAAGCTGCTAAGGTGTTTAGGAAATATCATACCTGCGGCAGGAGCTTTAAAACTGACTTTGATCCGTTAAAAGAAACCTATGCTTATCTCAAAATATTAAAAGAGAATAATGCAGAATTATATGAAGGTTCTGAGCAGATGCTGGAATATGTAGAAAGAATTAAAGAAGCTTTTAAAAAGCATCCTCAGGAGTTAGCTCCGTGTCATAATGACCCCTTGTGCGAGAACTGGCTGGCTGATGAAGAAGATAATCTTTGGCTGATTGACTGGGAATATGCAGGAAATAACCAACCTATGTTTGACTTGGGTGCTTTAGCGATTGAAGCAGATTTAAACTCGGAAAAAGAAAGATTTTTACTTAAGGAGTATTATGGACGGGATATCACTGAGAAAGAATATGGGTTGTTAATTATTAACAGATTTCTCTGCGACTATCTCTGGACGTTTTGGGCTATCTTGCAGATTGTAACCGGCAAGTCTCATGATGATTATTGGCCGTATGGTCTGAACAGATTTAACAGAGCCATGGAATTAGTAAATAATGGTTCCTTGGATAAGGCATTGGATGAGTTTAAATAATCATTTCCCCTTACCAGGGTTATACGAAAATGTTATTCAGAAAGCAGTCTTATTAGGGGACTGCTTTTCTTATATCTATCTTTTGCCTCAAATCCAAAAAAGCATATTGGAGTAAGTTAACCGCAATACTATAATAAATCTACTTTTAAAGAAGGAGTGTCAATTATGAGTCAACACTTAATGAAAAATATTGATTTTGCCAAGGTTATTGAAATGGGCAGTTTGGTTGAATATCAAGAAGGAAGAGTGGTAAGCCGGACATTGGCTCAGGGAAAACCCTTAAGTATTACCTTGTTTGCTTTTGATCAGGGGGAAGAAATAAGTTCCCATTCAGCTTCAGGAGATGCACTGGTTTATTTGCTTGACGGCCAGGCGGAAATAACAATAGGAACAGAGAAATTTATCCTGAATAAAGGAGAAACTATTGTGATGCCGGCTAATGTCCCTCATGCTTTATTGGCTAAAGAAAAGTTTAAGATGCTTCTTATCGTAGTATTTAGCCTTTCTTAATAAAACTCTAAAAAAATGAATAGTCTTGGAAATTTTTATTGACAAAATTCTGTTTACGAGTAATATAATGTATATAATCCCTATAAGTTTACTAATGTTTAATGGATTGCTTTTTTGTGTTTAAATCGCGAGGTGAAGGTATTTGAATATTTCAACAAAAGGGAGATATGGCTTACGGGCTGTCCTGGATCTGGCAATGCATCAAGAAGACGGGCCTATTGCTCTAAGCAGTATTGCTGAACGTCAAAGGCTTTCTGAAGGATATTTGGAGCAATTAATGATTCCTTTGAAACGAGCAGGCATAATCAGGAGTGTTCGAGGGGCTCAAGGAGGATATCTTTTAGTGAAACATCCTAAGGATATTAAAGTAGGCGATATCATCCGGGCACTGGAGGGACCTATTGCTCCGGTGGCCTGTGTGAGCGAGGACTTTCCGAAAGAATGTGACCGTCAGGAATTTTGTGCGACCAGAAAAGTTTGGTCAAAGGTGAGGGATTCGGTTGCTGAAGTATTGGATTCTTTTACATTAGAAGACTTGGTTAGAGATTCTTTAGAAAACTTGCCTGTGAGGAGGAATAATTGTGAGAAAAATATACATGGACTATAGTGCCACAACACCCCTTCATCCCGAGGTAATTGCACTGATGACGGATGTAATGAAAAATGTCTTCGGCAATCCGTCCAGTCTGCATTCTTTTGGTCGGGAAGCAAAAAAATATTTGGATGAAGCCAGGCAAAAAGTAGCCGATTTAATCGGAGCGAAGTTTGAAGAAATATATTTTACCGGAGGAGGAACGGAAGCTGATAATATTGCCGTTTTTGGTACGGCATATGCCCACCGGAAAAAGGGCAAGCACATTATAACTTCTGCCGTAGAACACCATGCAGTTCTGGACAGTTGTGCTAAACTGGCCAAATCCGGATTTGAGGTAACTTTTTTACCGGTGGATCAATACGGAATGGTAGATCCGGAGCAGGTGAAAAAGGAAATCAGAAGTGACACCATATTAATAAGTATTATGCATGCCAATAATGAAACCGGCACTATTCAGCCCATAGAAGAAATAAGTAAGATTGCTAAAGAACATGATGTTTTCTTTCATACCGACTGTGTACAATCAGTAGGCAAAATTCCTGTTAATGTTGATAAATTAGGGGCGGACCTAATTACCCTTTCCTCCCATAAGATTTATGGACCAAAAGGTGTGGGCGCTTTATATAAAAGAAAAGGTGTTCGGGTAGAACCATTGTTTTACGGGGGAGGACAGGAAAGAAAAATTCGCTCCGGTACGGAAAATACCCTGGGAATCATCGGTTTTGGGAAAGCAGCGGAAATTGCAGTAAGGGAATTTGATATAGAAAACACCCGGGTTAAAGGGTTAAGGGATAGATTAATTAAAGGGGTTTTGGAAAAAATCCCCGATGTCCGATTAAATGGGCATCCGGAAAAGCGTTTGCCCAATAATGCCCATTTTAGTTTTGCTTATGTGGAAGGGGAATCCCTTTTATTAAGCCTGGATATGAAAGGAATTGCCGTTTCATCCGGTTCTGCCTGCAGTTCTTCTTCTCTGCAGCCATCCCATGTTTTAACTGCAAGTGGTTTGCCTCAAGAATTAGTACACGGGTCTGTCCGTTTTACCCTGGGCAGAGAAAATACAGAGGAAGATGTGGATTATGTGTTAAGCGTTCTTCCCGGTATTGTGGAGCGTTTTCGCAGTTTTTCACCTTTGGTAGGCAGGAAAACGGTATAAAAAGTGGAATTCCGTACTTTTATGAAGACATTGATAAGTATTTTATTTAGAGAGGAGAATGGCCTTGTATAATCCAACTGTCATGGATCACTTTGAAAACCCGAGGAATGTGGGCGAAATTCCTGATGCCGATGGCATAGGAGAGGTCGGCAATTTATCCTGTGGTGATATTTTGAAGGTTTATGTTAAGGTTGTTGACGGCAAATTGGAAGATGTAAAATACCAGACTTTCGGCTGTGGTGCAGCAGTGGCCAGCGGAAGTATGCTTACGGAATTGGCAAAAGGAAAAACAGTGGAAGAGGCAATGAAAATTACCAATAATGATGTTGCCGAGGCTTTAAACGGCTTGCCGCCTCAAAAGAGGCACTGCTCCAATTTGGCTGCGGATGCATTGCATAAAGCTTTGGAAGATTGGCGGAGTAAGCAAAAATAACAAGTATTGAACCTTATGCCTCAGGAAAAAATACTCCTGAGGTGAAGTAAATGCAAAAAACTTTGATATTAGGAGGAGGAATTGGCGGAATCGTTTCGGCCAATGTGTTAAAAAAAACCATGGGTTCAGCCATGGAGGTAATAGTAATTGACCGGACAGCGAAGCATTATTATGCATTTTCCTTTATTAATGATCGGAGAAAGAAAGCCTGAAGATATTATCCGGGATCTTAACGGCTTACACAAGAAAGAAATAAAATTTATCAATAATGAGATCAAACTAATAGATTTAAAAAACCACCAGGTAATTACCGATAAACAAATTTTAGAATATGACTACCTGATTATTTCCCTGGGGGTGGAATATCATCCGGAAACAGTACCCGGGTTCAGGGAATACGCATTAAATGCTTATCAATTTGAAGATGTGATTACAATCAGCCAAAAATTGCATAGGTTTAACTCCGGACGAATTGTTTTGTTTATTTCCAGTTTGCCCTATAGATGCCCGCCTGCCCCTTATGAAATAATGTTTCTCTTGGATTGTTTTTTCAGAAAGCGGGGATTAAGAAATGAGATTAGCTTAACTCTGGTGACCCCTGATTATTCTCCTGAACCATTAGCGGGACCAAAGGTAGGTCAAAGTATCAGAAAGATGATGGCAGAGAAAAACATTGAATTAATTACCACGGCTAAGGTATTGGAAGTGGAAAAGGATGCCTTGATTTTAGATCTTGGCGCGCGGATTCCTGCCGACCTGCTTTTAGGCATTGCTCCCCATTGGACGCCACAGATACTCAGGGACACGGATTTAGTTGACAGTAACGGTTATGTGGAAGTGAATCCTCATACTTTAGAAACAAAGTATCAAGGCGTTTATGCCATTGGGGACAATGCTGCCATTAAGCTGCCTGTGATTGGGGCTGACGCACCTAAAGCAGGTATTTTTGTCCACTATCAAGGAGAAGTGGTGGCGAGAAATATTGCCCGTTTAGCTCAGGGACTGGAACCGAAATTTCGATATACAGGCAAGGGAGCTTGAATTATGTATACCGGGTTCGGTCGGGCTCGCTATTCCACAGTTCGATATTATCATGAACCGGGACCTTTTATAACCTTGCTCAAGCCCAGCATGGCTGCTTACTGGTCAAAGATTATTTTTGAAAAATACTGGTTGAATAGGTGGGTATAAAATTTTCATAATTAAGTTAATAGGGCCGACTTTTTGTCGGCTTGTTTTTACCGTTAAATCCATTTTCCAATAACCTCCGATTGAAAGAAATCGATAAAGGATATTCCCGAAAGGTGTAGAATGGTTTTTATTATTATTTTAATTATCAAAAGAGGAGATGACCTTGATGGATTCCGACAATAAGGGAAATTGGGTTGACTTTATGAAGATGGTGGAACAAATTATGACCGAAAAATATGGGGTTACTGTTATGGACCATATCCAAAATCCCCGTAACTTGAAAATGATAAAGGACGCGAACGGTTATGCATCTAATACCGGACAGTGCGGCGATACCATAGAAATTTGGCTTAGAATCAAAGATTATATTATAGAAGAAATTGCTTTTAAATCCAATGGTTGTGAAATTACGCGAGCCACGGCAAGTATGGCTACTGAACTGGTTAAGGGGAAGAATCTGGCAGATGCTTTAAAAATTACCCCGGTTCAATTGATTGATGCATTGGGAGGATTACCTGAAGACCATATTCATTGTGCTTACTTAGCCATGAGGGCTATACATGAAGCCATTAATAATTATCAAAAAAATAATCAAAATGTTGCAGGATAAGTTTTGCAGGAAAAAATTAAACAATCGGGAGAAAGGTATTTATTATGACACCACAGGAAAAGTTAAGCCTGCTCCAAGAGAATATTAAGTTAAGGCATAGTCT
>DUPU01000112.1 GCA_012838175.1 Clostridia bacterium | reverse complement strand
TGGGACCCAATGCCATGGAACTGCTTAAAGCTGCCGGAATCAAAATCTATAATATGTCAGGAGGTACAGTTGAAGGAGCTGTAAAACTATATTTGGAAGGGAAACTCGAGGAAATTAATCAGGCGGCTCCTGCCCATTCCGGAATGGCTCAAGGCAGACGAAGGAGTTGGTAAGATGCAGATTTCAATTCTAAGTGGCAAAGGTGGGACCGGGAAAACCACAGTTGCGGTAAATCTAGCAGCAATAACAGGCTGGCGTTATGTAGACTGTGATGTAGAAGAACCCAACGGTTTTATCTTCTTAAACCCGGAGGTGGTAGCAAGGGAAGATGTTGCCATTCCCGTTCCCAATATTAATAAAGAAAAGTGCATTTTGTGTAAAAGATGTGTGGAAATCTGCCAATTTAATGCTTTAGCCATGGTCAAGGATCAAGTATTGTTTTTTGAAAAGCTTTGTCATGGCTGTGGTGCTTGTATGCTGGTTTGCCCGGAAGAGGCTATTTCTGAGAAGGATAGAACTATTGGGATTATAGAAGAGGGCAAAGGCCAGGGCATAGAGTGTATCCAAGGGGTACTAAATTTAGGCGAGCCTATGTCCGGCCCTATTATCCGTAAAATAAAGAAAAAGATTACTCAGGGCAATTCTCTTATTGATTGTTCGCCAGGCAATTCGTGTAATGTGGTAAAAGCCATTGAAGGGTCGGATTATGCCATTTTAGTAACGGAACCTACAGAGTTTGGATTACATGACTTGAGGGTTGCAGTAGGTTTAGTTAGAAAAATGAGTATTCCTTTTGGATTAATTTTAAACAGGGCAGATAAATACCATAAAATTATTGCGGATTATTGCCAAAAAGAGAACATTCGCATGCTGGGTGCAATTCCTTTTGATAAAAAAGCGGCCATGATGTATTCAGAAGGTAAGCTTCTCATCAAGGACCGATACTATCGGCAACTATTTGAAGAAATAAGTGACAACTTGAAGGAGGTGACAAAATGCAGTTGATTATCCTCAGCGGCAAAGGAGGAACGGGAAAAACCACCATAACTGCCTCTTTTGCTTATCTACAAAAGGAAGGGGTTAAGGTCGACTGTGATGTAGAAGCCTCCAATTTACACATTATTCTTCAGGGAACTAATGAAGAAGAACATGATTTTTTCGGTGCTAAGGTTGCAAAGATAGATTCGGCAAAATGCATTAAATGTGAGGCATGCAAATACGTGTGCAGGTTTGATGCTATTTCAGAGTTTAAAGTAGATGAGTTGAAGTGTGAGGGATGTGCCGCTTGCACCGTTGTCTGTCCTAAAAAGGCCATATCATTGTATGATGAAGTAACTGGAAAAACTATTATCACTGAAACTGATTATGGTATTTTGTCCCATGCTGATATGGAGATTGGTGCTGAGGGATCGGGAAAGCTGGTTACTGAACTCAGAAAAAATGCGGCAAGATTTACCGGAGAAGGAGAATTGGTTTTATTGGACGGCTCACCGGGTGTAGGATGTCCCGTAATGGCATCCCTTACCGGGTGTGATGCAGCTCTTTTGGTGGTGGAACCTACTCAGTCCGGATTAGTTGATTTTCTTCGGGTGTTGGAATTGGTGCGATTCTTTAAAATTAAGCCTTATGTTTGTATTAATAAGTATGACTTAAATTATATAATCACACGGCAAATTTATCGGACATGCTGGAAAGAGAAGGTGCCGATTTTAGGTGAAATTCCTTTTGATCCTATGGTGAAACAGGCTGTTAACGAATTAAAACCGGTGGTGGTCTATCCGGAAAGCTCAGCCGGAAGACAAATCAACATGCTTTGGAATAGATTGCAGATGAAATTAAAGGAGGATAATTAAAATGAAAATCGGAGTAGCAAAAGAAGGAAATCAGGTATCACAACATTTTGGACATTGTGAAGGGTTCCAGGTATTTGAAGTAAAAGATGGCCAGGTAATAAGTGAGGAGTTTGTACAAAGTCCCGGTCACCGACCAGGCTTTTTGCCTCCTTATTTAGCAGACATGGGAGTGAATGTGGTGATTGCCGGTGGTATGGGGGCAACTGCCCAGGAACTTTTCCGTGAAAGGGGAGTGTCCGTAATTGTAGGCGCTCAGGGACGAATAGAAGATGTTGTTAACGAATATTTGAAAGGGAATTTGGTATCTACCGGCAGTGTCTGTTCCGAGCATGCTCATATGGGACATTGTCATGATTGATTATTGATATTTAACAAATTTATTGTTTAATTCTTTAACCTGTAAGCCCAGGTTATGTTTCGCTTAAGAGAATTGCCTTAAGGCGATTCTCTTATTTTCTAATGCGCCTGAATGGTCCTTTACTCGATAATTAATATTTGTCACAAAGAATGGGATATATGTGGGAGAAGGAAATAGGAAAACTCTTGGAAATAGAGTATAATAAAATAATAGTTTTATAATCAATGGCAGATTACTTTGAAACAGGGTGATAATGGTGCAGATTGATAATATGGGAAATTTGGGCAAGATTATATCAATAAATATCAGCCAACATAAGGGAATAGATAAAACACCGGTAAAAGAAATTAACTTGATTGCAGGTTTTGGATTAGAAGGTGATGCTCATGGGGGAGACTGGGACCGTCAAGTAAGTATTTTTCCTATTGAAGCTTTGGAGAAAGTGCCGGCGGAAAAAAAAGAAGAGGTAACTAAGGGTGGATTTACAGAGAATATCACCATCCAAGGAATCCCTTTAAAAGATTTAGCCGTCGGTACCAAGTTGAAAATAGGAGATGCTTTAGTTTTGATCCTGCACATAGGAAAAGAGGAATATAAAGAGCAGGGCAGACCTTATATTGTAAGCCGGGAAGGCAGGTTTGGCAGGGTAATTGAGGGCGGAATAATCAGAATAGGTGACAAGGTTAAAATTGTTCATGGGTAGTTTTATTTTATTAAACGAGGAGGCAAGAAAATGATGCGAGGGAAGTATTTTTGCGGTATATGTAAGATTCATGCTTGTACAAAAGGGCTTAAAGAAAAAATGCCCAAAGGATGTCCTAGTATGGAGATATCCGAAGAAGAAATTAAAGAATTGTATAAGGAAGAAGATTTATTTTTAGCTCGGCAGGCGGCTTTAGTAGAATCCGGGGGGTATTGTCAAAAAACCCGGGTAGAGGAGATTATGGATTTTGCCCGCAAATGCGGGTTTAAAAATTTGGGAGTGGCTTTTTGTACCGGTTTTAAAAAAGAAATGGCAATTTTATATAAAATATTAACTGCCAACGGTTTTACGGTAAACTCGGTAATCTGCAAGAATTGCAGTATTCCTAAAGAATTTCTTAATTTAAATGAGGAAGAAAAAGTGAGGCCCGGTACTTTTGAAGCCATGTGCAATCCCATTGGTCAGGCGTTTTTCTTAAATAAAGCAAAAACGGAATTAAATTTGGCTTTAGGATTGTGTGTCGGTCATGATACTTTGTTTATTAAGCATTCACAAGCGCCGGTAACGATTTTGGCTGTAAAAGATCGGGTATTGGGTCATAATCCAATGGCAGCTTTATATTTGGCAGAAGGCTATTACAAGAAAAAACTGTTTCCTGATGATAAATAGTCAGGTTTTTAATGGTATAATATTAAGGAAATATCGACTATGCTTATAAGCAGGGACAGCATGTCTGCGGGAGGTGTTTGTCGTGCCCAGGCCTATTAAACCCAGAAGGATATCATTTTTTCCGGAGGATACCTATTTTATTCCTTTGGGGAAACCTCAATGCCGGCTGGAGGAGGTACAAATCAAAGTTGAAGAATTGGAAGCAATGCGTTTAAAAGACGGTGAGAATCTGTCCCAGGAAGAATGTGCGGAAAGAATGCAGATTTCACGACAAACATTTCAGTTAATTATTGATGAAGCGCGGAAAAAAGTTGTTGATGCCTTAACCAAAGGAAAGGCCATTAATATTCAGGGAGGTAATTACACTTTAAATATTTGTAAGTTCAGATGTCGGGTTTGTGGTCAGGAATTTAATGAGAAATATGAAACAGAGCTTAATAATTGTCCAAAATGCCGCGGTGAACGAATAGAATGTTTAAACAAAGATACTTTTTGTCAGAAGCGGTGTCGAAGAAACAAGGATTTATAAGAAAGGATAATACCGGCAAGAGTTAGAGATAAAAATTTTAAATGGCGGGAGGATGCAAATGTTGGATTTATCACCCAATGCTATCGCAGTACTTGAACGCAGATATTTAAACAGAAACGAAAAAGGTGAAATTATTGAAAGCGTAGAAGGCATGTTTACGCGGGTAGCCCAAGCTATTGCAAAAATTGATCAAGTTTATGGTGCACAAGATAAAGAAGTAGCCCTGTTACAAGAAAAATTTTTTCAAATGATGGCCAATTTGGATTTTATCCCTAATTCTCCTACCCTAATGAATGCAGGATTACCTTTAGGACAGCTTTCTGCTTGTTTTGTACTGCCTGTACCTGATTCTATGGAAGGTATTTTTGAGTCGGTTAAGAATACGGCATTAATTCATAAAAGCGGGGGAGGGACAGGCTTTAGTTTTAGCAGACTTCGCCCTAAGGGTTCGGTAGTTCGGTCCACCGGAGGGGTGGCTTCCGGACCGGTGAGCTTTATGAAGGTATTTAATGCGGCCACGGAAGCAGTAAAACAGGGTGGGAAGCGCCGGGGAGCCAATATGGGTATCCTCCGGGTAGATCATCCTGATATTTTGGAATTTATTAAGTGCAAAGAAGATAAGACGGAATTAACTAATTTTAACTTAAGTGTAGGTATTACCGAAGATTTTATGGGTGCAGTAGAAACAGGGGAAAGATTTAACCTGATCGACCCTGTTACGAAAAAATCAGTTGATGCATTGGATGCCAGAGAAGTTTTTCGCCTAATTGTGGATAAAGCATGGGAAAGCGGGGAACCGGGCATTGTTTTTCTTGACCGGATTAATGAAGCCAGTCCGGTAGCGCATATTGGGGAAATAGAAAGCACTAATCCCTGCGGGGAGCAGCCTTTGCTACCTTATGAATCCTGCAATCTGGGATCTATTAATCTGGCTAGGATGGTAACAAGAAACAAAAAAGGAATTGACTACGATAAATTACGGGAGACCGTTCATTTAGCAGTGCACTTTTTAGATAATGTGATAGATGCAAATAATTACCCTTTGCCGGAAATTGAGGCGCGCACCAAGGAAAGCCGCAAGATCGGCCTTGGTGTGATGGGGTTTGCTGATCTATTGATTTTACTGGGTATTCCCTACAATTCCGAAGAGGCAGTAAGAGTTGCCGAAAAGATAATGGAATTCATTGACCGGGAATCCAAAAAGGCTTCCCAGGACTTGGCAAAGACAAGGGGGACATTTCCGGGATATAAAGGAAGTAGTTGGGAAAGAAAAAATATGCCTTTAAGAAACGCTACCACCACTACCATTGCCCCAACGGGAACAATTAGTATGATTGCCGGATGTAGCAGCGGGATCGAGCCTCTCTTTGCCGTAGCATATACTAAGGTTTGTATGGATAATGACAGATTATCGGAAATCCATCCTGTGTTTGCCGAATTGGCTAAGGAAGGGGGTTTCTACTCCGAAAGGCTATTAGAACAAGTAATTCGTCAAGGAAGTGTGCAGGGAATAAAGGAAATTCCTAATGATGTGAGAAGAATCTTTGTTACCACTCAGGATATTACTCCGTATTGGCATGTCAGGATTCAGGCGGCATTCCAAAAATTTACGGATAACGGAGTTAGTAAAACTATTAATTTTCCTGCAGACGCCCAGCCTAAAGATATTGAAGAATCCTTTACCTTAGCATATAAATTAGGGTGTAAAGGAATAACGGTGTACCGGGATGGTTCCCGGGAAGGACAGGTTCTTAATGCCGGAGGGTCTGAACAGGAGAAGTCTGCCAAGGCAAAACATTCTCTTGCTTCAGGGACAATTTCCCCTCGCAAGAGACCGGAGATAACACAAGGAATGACTGAAAAAGCCATTGCCGGGTGCGGTAATTTATATATTACGGTTAATTATGATTCCTCTGGTATTTGTGAAGTCTTTACCAACTTGGGCAAGGGAGGAGGGTGCCCCTCTCAAACTGAAGCCACGAGCCGGCTGGTATCTTTAGCCTTAAGATCGGGAATCAGCGCCGATTCCGTGATTGAACAACTGAAAGGTATCCGTTGCCCGTCTACCTTAAGTAAAAAATCCAAAGGCGAAAATGTTAGAGTGCTATCTTGTCCCGATGCTATTGCCCGTACTCTGGAAAAAGTGATGAATATTGCCGTTAATGAAAGCAACGGGCATAATCTGGATGAAATTGCAGAAGAAATTGAAAAAATGTATATAAAGAAGGAAAGAGCAAAGAGGAATGAATGCCCGGAATGCGGAGGCAAACTGGAATATGAAGGAGGATGCGTTCTTTGCCGGTCCTGTGGTTATAGTAAATGCGGATAAATTAAATCATTAGGATAAACAGGTCCGTTTTTGACCTTGTAATAATAATGCAATTTATATATAATTTTTAATAATACTACTCCGAGTCAATTAACCTGTAACAGTTGTTATGGTTTTTTGACCTGTAGGGTACAGCGGGAAACGGCTGTGCCTCCCATTGCGGAAAGGAGAGGAATCGGGGATGAACCGGACTTTTTGCTATGGGAAAAGTTCGGTTTTTTTATTGAGAAAATTATGCTTATTTAAAATACGGATAATGTCCAGCTTGCTTTTTATAAGAAAAGTGTGGAGTGATTATAAGAAATGATAAATCAAAAAGTTATTGTTTGAAATTTAAACTAGCAATTTCAAGGATAAAAACGATAAATAAGGAGAATTTTTTTGAGAAAGAAACAAGCTTTATATGAAAGCGATTTTATGCATGAAATAATGGGAGATACTATTCGACCCGGGGGAGTTGACCTTACGGAAAAAGCCATTTTACTGGCTCATCTTCCTAAAAAAGCAAAAGTTTTGGATGTAGGTTGCGGATGCGGTGTTACCATGGATCTTCTGGCAAACCGCTTTGGATATCATGTTACCGGCATTGACCCTTCACAAAAATTAATTACCAAGGCCTTAAAAAGAAATGCCGGACTGAACATTATTCTGGGAAAGGGAGAAAATTTACCCTTTGAAGATAACGCTTTTGATGGAGTTATCTGCGAATGCAGTTTATCTGTAGTTGATAATGCGGATCTTACTTTAGCGGAAATGGCAAGAGTTTTAAAGAAAAAGGGCAAATTAATTATCAGTGATTTATATATTAAAGACAGCCAAATGGATAATAAGGTAGAAAACTCGTTAGATTGTTGTCAAAACGGGGTAATGATCAAAGACAAAATCATTGAAACAGTGCGTAAGTATAATTTTTTAATTTGTCTATGGCAGGATTGTTCTGAAAGTCTCACTCAACTGATCTGCCAGATGATCATGAATGGCCACTCAATTCAGGATTTTTGGAGTAATGTTACGAGCTGTGGTGCTTTGTCTTGTCAGGTAAAGTATGGCTATTATTTAATGATTGCGGAAAAAAAATAATTTTTATATTTTATATTAGGTTGAGAGGTTGGGGGAGGAGAAATATTGGATGATTATCAGTTTAGGTCTTTAGAATTAAAGAATAAGGGTTATTGCTGCAGCCAAATTTTAGTGCAGTTAAGTTTGGATTTAATAGAAAAGAATAATGAAGAATTAGTCAAGTCTATGAAAGGCTTATGCAACGGCCTATTTTCAGGAGAATTATGCGGGTGCCTAAGTGCCGGTGCCGTCACCCTAAGCCTGTTGCTTGCGGAAGAAGATGTGCCTGAGGCGGTTCACGAATTGACAAATTTGTTTAGAAACAATTATGGCAAGTTTAAATGCTCGGAACTGTTGGAGGGAAAATCTAAATCAGAAGTGTGTCAGCAGATTTTATTTCAAACATATGATTGGATCAGGGAGATTTATTTTGAGCTGGCGGATGAGGTGTAAAAATCTTGGCAAAGATGCTTCCTGTAGAAAATAAAGGGAATACTTATAAATTGGATAAGTGGATTAAAGAAAAAATAGGTGATAAAAGTAAAGATGAAAGTTTTGATAGAAATAAACTAAAAGAATTCCAGTTAAAAAAAATTAGGGACACAATTTTTAGTGCCAAAACTAATTCCTTATTTTATCAAAAGCTGCTAAAGCATATTAACCCGGAGAATATTTCTGATTTTGAGGACCTGCAAAAGATTCCATTTACTACGGAAAGAGACATTATAAATAATGGACTGGGATTTCTTTGTACTAATCCAAATAATATTCACCGGATTGTTACCTTAAATACTTCCGGGACTTCGGGGACCAGAAAAAGAATTTTTTTTACGGAGGAAGACCAAGAGTTAACTAAAGATTATTTTAACCATGGGATGAGGACAATTGTAGATCCAGGTGATTGGGTATTGATACTGATGCCGGCGGTAAGACCCGGCAGCGTAGGTGATTTATTATCCACTGCTTTAAGAAGGTTTGATTGCTGCGGAATCCCTTATGGCCCGGTGGATGACTATGATCAGGTCTTAAATATGATTTTAAACCAAAACATTGAGGGAATTGTAGGCAATCCTATACAGGTTTATCGTTTAGCTCGCTTAAAAGAATTTAAGTATCCTTATTTAAAAACTAAATTGAAATGTATATTGCTTTCGTCTGATTACGCTTCTCCTACTCTTATTTTAGCTATTAAAAACGGGTTTCAATGTGATGTTTTTGATCATTATGGGATGACGGAAATGGGCTTGGGAGGAGGTCTGGAATGCCGTCATCACAGTGGGTATCACATGAGAGAAGCCGATATGTATTTTGAAATCATTGATCCTGATACCAAGAAAACTGTACCTGACGGGTCATTCGGTGAAATTGTATTTACCACATTAACCAGAAAAGGAATGCCTTTAATAAGATATCGAACAGGTGATTACAGTAAATTTATTAATCAGCCATGTTCCTGTGGGACAAATTTAAAAACTTTGCAAAGAATTTCCTTCCGTTTGGGGCAGGAGATATTCATTAATAGGCATATGCTCACAATAAATATGCTGGATGATTTACTTTTTAATCATATTCGGTTATTAGATTACGAAGCTGTCTTAACGAAAGAGGAAAACAAAAATTGTTTGACGATATTTGCAGAATTTTTAGGTAAAGGCAGTGACAGTGATTTTGACGAGCTTCACAGAATCTTTAAGAAATCTGACTTAATCAGTAAATTAATGAGCAGAAATGATTTTATAATAAAATTTGTGTCTGCAGGACAAAAAACTGAGATTAATCAGACAGCCGGCAAACGCAAAATCATAGATTTGAGAAATAGTTTGGGTGCTGGTTAATTAATATATAAATAACACAACTTTCCCAGCTGCAAACAGTGGCTTGATCTTTGAAAAATCTATATAGTCACGCACACAACAATAATTTTTCCTTTATAGGATGTGGTATTGCGTTCAAGAATGAATTCATTATCTCA
>DUPU01000111.1 GCA_012838175.1 Clostridia bacterium | reverse complement strand
GCCTTTAGTGAAGTTGTTATCAATGGGGAAGCTGAAACTGCCATAAAATTCTTAGTAATCGGCAAATGAAGGGATCTAAAGGGGACAATTCCAGCGTGTCAAAGAACCGTCCCCTGTCACGTTTTTTTTGTTGACAAGTATGGTTACCTAAGTTAAAATGAGATATGTTCGGGATGTGGCTCAGCTTGGTAGAGCGCTTGGTTCGGGACCAAGAGGTCGCAGGTTCAAATCCTGTCATCCCGACCATCATAAAACAAATGATTCCAATATCAAGGATTATGCATAAGTCCTTGATTTTTTATTATCTGAAGTTTATAAGGACGGGGGAAGCAGGTTTTCTTTAACTTCTACTTCTATATACATGGTTTCACTTAAGACCATTGTTTTTACAAATACTTTAAATTGTTTTTGTTCCACGTTCATAATCCTGCCATTGACAATTCCGGGCAATAGTTTTGGGTCCAAGGTTTTTAAAGGAGTGCCGATTAAATTTTGGTAGTGGTTGACGATTTCTTTATTTAAGGCCAGTTTGATCCTTTCAGCTTCCTGGTCCGTATAGTTATCGGTTTTAAGTATAATTTCCGGGGCAATTTTTGTAATGATAACATCTTTAGATTTAGATAATGTTGATTTCACTTCTTCCAATTCTTTAGAGACGCTTTCTAATTGCAATTCCAGTTCCTGGTTTTCGTAATACAGGGTATCCACGTTATTGCCGATGGAAACTACGGATAAAGCCGCTCCGAGTAATAAACCCAGCATGAAGCAAGAAATACAGGCTGCTTTGTTAATGATTATCCCCATCATGTGTTTTTACCTACCAGATTAATAATTATTAAATAGCCCATATGCGCTCCGACAAAGGCGCTTAAAATATAGAATAATTGCTTGGCCAAGGCACGGAATTCCCCTTCGAAAATACCCAATTGAAGGATTTCTATGGTAGAAAAGGTCCCGCCGATCGCGGCGACAATAGCCCAAATTTTGATTTCCCGGGCAATTCTGATTAGAACCTCTACGGGAGGATAACCCACCAAAACTGCTGAGATGGAGCCGATTAAAGAAGCACCAAGCAATACACCTAAGGAAGTAAAAAAAATCAGCAGTAGTTTTTGATAAAATAAGTCCATAATAATCCATCCTTTATTTTTCCATGTAATATTTATGAAGGAAACTACTTTTGTATATTAATAATTATTTGGTTAAGCTTTAAAACATTACCTAATCATTGATTTATGTTTGATATGATATGGCTGCTCCAAGGAGATGTCTAATTTGAGTTTTTTATTTAGCTTATTCAGGATGAAAGTGAATTCTTAATGAAGTAAATTTAGTGATGAAAAACGATGATGAATGATATAATGAAGATTGGAAAAGGGGTAGGAAATTTAGTTTGTGTAATATTTCTTGCTAAATACAACCAAAATATAAGAATGTAAGGGTTATGATTATGAACAAGATCTTCACCATTGGGAAAAAAGGTTCATCCCGGATCGTAGAAAAAAATCCATCTTTTTGGGACATGCTGCCCCGGTGCATGATGAAAAGGAAGCATTGAATTTTATAAATGAAGTTAAGGATAGTTTAAAAGATGCCAATCACCATACCTATGCCTACCAAATCGGCAAAAATAACGAAATACAACGGGCTAATGACGGGGGGGAACCAGCGGGTACGGCAGGTCGGCCCATTTTGGAAATAATAAAACAAGAACAGCTCAAGGATATTGTGGTTGTAGTATCCAGATATTTTGGGGGTATTTTATTGGGGGCAGGCGGATTAGTCCGGGCTTATGGCAAGGCCGCTCATTTGGCTGTCCTTGACGGGGGTATAATTGAAAAGACTTATGGACAAAAAGTTTTTATCACCATAGATTACCACCTCCTGGGGAAGGTGCAAAATTATTTAAGCAGGGAAAATGTTTTTATTGAAAAGATATTATATTCTGATAAGGTAAGGATTATATGCCTGGTTGTTTTTGAAGATTTAGACCATTTTGTTAAAGAAGTGCAGGATATTTGCCATGGAACGGCAGATGTTTCTTTAGGAGAGTTGGGGTATTTCTCCGAAATTTAAGCATGAAATACCTTCCCTTGGGCAAAGATATCAGGGGAGGTGTAAGGTGTGGACGCAAAAATAAAACCGTCTAAAAAGAGTAAAGTAAAGAAAACTCCGGAACATGTGGAAAATTTGAAGCTGGAAATTGCTGAAGAAATTGGTCTTTTGGAAAAAGTAAAGAATTTTGGCTGGGCTGGGTTGAGTGCTGCGGAAACCGGCCGGATCGGAGGATTGTTGACTAAAAAATTAAAAGGTCAAAAGTAGAGTGTAAACAATGACAGAATTTCAGTTTAAAGATAAAGGTGTACTCCGCGGGAGTGCATCTTTTCTTTTTTAAAGGAGATTAGGGTTTTGCCGTAGAATTATTTTTCAGGTATTTCAGACAGGGTGTTGTTTAGGGAGTGGAAACAAAGTGAAAAATTTTGTGCATTTACACGTGCATACAGAATACAGTCTTTTGGACGGGGCCAGCCGAATAAAGAATTTGATTCAAAGAGCCAAGGATTTGGACATGCCGGCGATAGCCATTACGGATCATGGGGTAATGTACGGAATCATTGATTTTTATAAAGAAGCAAAGAAACAAGGGATAAAGCCTATTATTGGCTGTGAAATATATCTGGCACAGCGTACCCGCTTTGATAAAGAACCGAAGAAGGATGATTCTCCTTATCATTTGGTGTTGTTAGCGGAAAACAGGGAAGGTTATCAAAATCTTTCAAAAATTGTATCCTTAGGATTTCTGGAGGGATTTTACTATAAACCACGGGTTGATCGGGAGGTCCTTAAAAAATATCATAAAGGCTTAATCGCATTAAGCGCTTGTTTGGCCGGAGAGATTCCTCAATATTTAATCGAGGACCGGTATGAGCAGGCCAAGTTAACGGCAAAGGAATATGAGGAAGTTTTCGGCCGGGGGAATTTTTATTTGGAAATCCAGCAGCACGGCTTGGAAGACCAGACCAAGGTAAACCTAGGTTTGATCCGCATTGCCCGGGAATTGGGGATCCCCTTGGTTGCCACCAATGATATCCATTATGTAAACCAAGAAGATGCTTTGGCTCAGGATGTGCTGCTTTGTATTCAAACCGGCAAGACCAGAGAAGAAGAAAACAGGATGCGTTTTCCCACCAATGAATTCTACCTGAAGCCTTATCAGGAAATGGAAATGCTGTTTGCTGAATATCCGGAAGCATTATCTAATTCCCTGGCTATTGCTGAACGATGCCAGGTGGATTTTGATTTTAATTGCTTATATTTGCCTGATTACAAAGTGCCGGAGAATTATAACATAAACAGCTATCTTAAGAGTTTATGCATTGAGGGAGCCAGGAAAAGGTATCCGGTTTATGACGGTGTGGTTGAGGAGCGTTTGGAGTATGAATTAAAGGTTATTGAAGAGATGGGTTATTCCGGGTATTTTCTAATTGTCTGGGATTTGGTGAATTTTGCCCGGAAAAACAAAATTATGGTGGGACCGGGCAGAGGTTCCGCCGCCGGCAGTATGGTCGCCTATTGCTTGGGGATTACCAATATTGATCCCTTAAAATACGGGCTGCTCTTTGAAAGGTTTTTGAATCCTGAACGAGTGAGCATGCCTGATATTGATATTGATTTTTGTT
>DUPU01000110.1 GCA_012838175.1 Clostridia bacterium | reverse complement strand
ATTGTTACAGATAATTCAAAAACGTAATTATGCAATTTGTTCATATATATATATATGTAACTAAATAAAAACTGCAACAGGCAGGATTAAGAACAGGAATGTAGCATGATTAGGAAGTGCCTCATTCAATAAAACTGAGATTATTCATGTCGTTGTGGATTTTTATTATTAGTATCAGAAACACTTCCGGTGCATGCACTGAGAAGTGTTTTTTTGTTATTGCCATTTACTTAAAGGAGGTGAGTTATCCTACAGGGTTCACTGGCCAATCTAATAAATTATAAAATAAAGGAGGTCTTTAGATGAGAAAAATCAATATTGCTATTGTAGGAGTTGGAAATTGCGCTAGTGCCTTGTTACAAGGTATAGAAAAGTATAAGAGAGAAACAGAAAATCAAATAGGTCTGATGCACCAGGATTTAGGTGGTTACAAACCGGAGGATATTAATGTAGTTGCGGCTTTTGACATAGACCAAAGAAAAGTTGGTAAGCCGCTAAAAGAAGCAATATTTGCAAAACCAAACTGTACTACCGTATTTTTTGAAGATTTGCCGGATTATCCGGTCACAGTTGAAATGGGTCAGGTGCTGGACGGTGTTTCTGACCACCTCACCGACTATGACGAGGAGAGAAGATTTATTGTTGCTGACCGAAAACCCTGTGATATCGTAAAAGTACTGAAAGAAAGCGGAGCTCATCTCCTCATAAATTATCTGCCTGTAGGTTCAGAAAAGGCAGCCAGATACTATGCCGAAGCATGTTTGGAAGCTAATGTAGGTTTTATTAATGCTATGCCGGTCTTTATTGCTTCCGATGAAAATTGGGCGAAAAGATTTAAGGAGAAGAATATTCCCATCATCGGAGACGATGTGAAAAGTCAAGTAGGTGCTACCATTGTTCACCGTACCCTAACGAAACTCTTTGAAAACCGCGGTGTTATTCTTGACCATACATACCAGCTGAATTTCGGCGGTAATACCGACTTTTTAAACATGTTGAATCACGGCCGGTTAAAATCGAAGAAGAAATCTAAAACCCAGTCTGTCCAGTCGGAATTGGCCATACCTATGGCGTGTGAGGACATTCACATTGGCCCCAGTGATTATGTCCCTTTTTTAAAAGACAACAAGATTTGTTATATTTGGATGGAAGGTAGAGGGTTTGGAAATATACCTATCAAATTGGAACTGAAACTATCAGTGGAAGATGCCCCCAACAGCGGTGGGGTAATGATTGACGCCATCAGGTGTATGAAACTTGCCCTGGATCGTAAGATTGGCGGTATTTTAACATCTATCTCGGCTTATACCATGAAATCCCCTCCAATACAATATACGGATACAGAAGCCAAAAAAATGGTTGAGGATTTTATCGCAGGCAGGAGGGAACGTTAATGCGAGCAGTTATCCTGGCTGCCGGCGAGGGACAAAGACTACGCAAAGATATAAAAAGAGAAAAGCCCCTCATAAATCTGCTGGGGCTTTCTTTAATTGAGCGTAACATTCTTTCCTTGCGGGAATGTGGTATAGAGGATTTTGTAATCATCACAGGCTGTTACAAAAAAGAAATTGAAGACTATCTGGGTGACGGAAGCAAATATAAGGTACATATAACCTATTTGCATAACCCGGATTGGAAACTGGGAAACGGTGTTTCAGCCGCCGCTTTCCGTAAAGAATATCGGAAAAACGAAAAATTTATTTTAACAATGGCTGATCATATTTTTAACGTGGAAGCCTTAAAGTCTTTTGTGCACGCAGCAGCAAGCATCAGCCACGATAATGTGTTGCTGGCTGCGGATAAACGCCTGACAAAGGTATGGGATGTTGAGGAGTCCACTAAGATAGAATCAGAGGGGAACACAGCCTTAAAACTAGGCAAGACGCTTAAGGATTATGACGCTGTGGATTGCGGAGTCTTTCTGGGAACGGAAGTCCTATTAAACGCTTTAGAGGAAGCAATATCCAAAGAAAACTACAATTTGACCGACGGGGTAAATATTTTGGCTTCCCAAGGCAGAGTGAAACTACATTTTATAAAGGAAGATTGGATTGATGTGGATGACTTGGCCGGTTATCACCAGGCAGAAAAAATTCTCCTTAAATCTTTATTACCTGCTAAGGACGGCCTTATTTCCCGGATAATTAACCGCAAGTTATCTCTTCCCATCACTAAGATGCTAAGTAAAACTTCCATAACCCCTAACCAAGTCACCCTGGTCTCTTTATTTGTTGCCCTGGCTTCAGCAATTTCTTTCGTTTTGCATCAACCATTCCTGGGAGGAATTCTGGCCCAGCTTTCTTCTGTTCTAGACGGAGTTGATGGAGAAATCGCCCGTTTGAAATTCCAAAAAAGCAATTATGGAGGACTTTTTGATGCCATTCTGGATCGTTATGCGGACTTTCTGATTGTCATCGGCATGGCCTGGTTATGGTTTTCGGAGGGAGAAAGCCTTACGGTTTTTTTCGTCAGCGCCGCTGCTCTGACCGGTCTTCCCATGTCCATGTTGATTAAGGAAAAGTATCATACAGTAACCGGCAAGGTTTATATTCCATGGCATTATGACGGATTATTAAAGTATCTTCCAACCAACCGGGACGGTCGCCTGTTCATTATCATGCTGGGCGGTATCTTAAACCTGGTTCCGGCCACCTTAATTTTGCTTGCTGTTACTACACACCTGCAGGCTTGGGGAAGGCTGATTAATTTGCGTAAAATGATTTAAATCCGGTCGGTGGGGAAAGGGGCGGCTTGATGCCGGGTAAAAACATGTGGATTAAGGTTAAATTCTTTTAGTAAAGCAAGGGCTGCATCAATATGCCGACCCAATTCCTCCAGTTTATGTGCATCTGAGCCGACAGTAAAGATTTTAATACCTGCTTTTACCGCCAAAGCAACAATCTCCCTAGAGGGATGAAATTCTTTCAGCCCTCTGCTCAAGCTTGAAGTATTTATCTCCAAGGCCATGTTTCGTCTGGCCATTTCTTTCAGAATCGGTTCTAGAATTCCCCGGTGAAGAGTGGAAATTCGGTCTCCAAAATGTCTGCTGCCGTACCTGCAATATATGTCTAAATGAGCGATGGCGTCAAAAAATCCACTTTTAACCGCTTCCTCCAAAAGAGTAAAGTATTCATGTCCAACTGTGGCTAAATCCCGATGGGCAAAGTAGTCAATGCTTTCATATTTGGAGGCTATGGAACACCCTTGAAGGCAATGGATGGCTCCCAATACATAATCAAAGGGGTATTGATTTACAATTTTCTCAATAACATTTTCATATTTTCTTTGAAAACCTATTTCCGCTCCGGCTTTAACCTTTAGCCCAAGATCCTTGAATTCCTGTTGGGCTTGATGGATTTCGGCAAAGTAACCATCCAGCCACTCCAGACTTAAAACGCTCCAGGGTTTACCTCGATAGTAAACAAGTGTATCTATCCCTTCCTCCAGATGACCAAACTCCAAATGAGTTGTGAAGCAAATTTCCTCCAGATTCAGTTCTAATGCCCGGTGACAATAGTCCTTGATTTTCGCCCGGTCAGCATCTATGGAGTAATCAGGATGTACATGGTAATCAATTTTTTTTAGCACTTTTGCCACCTTCCTTAACTATTATCATGTCTATCATCATATGTTATCATTAATTGACATCCCTGACCAGCCGTAAGCATTATCAAAACCTCAAAACCTATTGACAAAAAAATTCTTCAGCCAACGATAGAATAACTGAAGAATTTTTTCCCGTCTAAAAAGCTGTCTGTCCTGCCGATTACTTGGGAGAGGTTTTATTCGTTCTCTTATTACATTTCATTGATGATTAGCTGCACATCCTCATCAGCCTGAAGCCCATCTTCTGTCCAGACCGGAGTATAAAGTGACGCCTTAATCTCTGCGGGAACTTTGTTTTTTAAAACAATATCTACCATACCGAGATTTCCTCCGTATTCCCCCGCCTGGACGATATAGGTGCCGTTAATTTCCATGCCTTCTTCCAAGGTTACATGGGAATGACCGGATACAATAAGGTCTATCCCTTTAACTTTTTCTGCCAAGCTGACACAGGAATCCTCGGTACCCATTAAAGGAAGATGCACCAGGGCGATAATCAAATCGCACTTGTCATGAAGTATTTCCACCATTTCCTGAGCCTTTTCTATAGGGTCAATAATAGTGAGTCCCTCTACATTAAGGGGATTGGTCTTATATAGTGTCTCAGGCGTGGTTAAACCGAAAATACCGATACTAATCCCGTTCAGTTCTTTGATGGTTAAAGGAAGGAGCAACTCGATACCGTCACTGCCGAAAACGTTTGCAGAAAGCACCGGAAAATCAGTCACCTCGGCAAACTCCCAGAGCCTTTGCCAGCCGTAATCAAAGTCATGATCACCTGCTACCATGGCATCATAATTCATGCTGTTCATAATTCTAACAATACCTTCACCCCGGTACAGACCAGCGGCACTACTGCCCTGGAAGGTATCCCCGGCATCCAGCAAAAGCACGTTTTCATTCGCCGATCTAATCTCTTCCACTTTGGCGGCGATATGAGCATAACCCATTGCCACGGATTCTTCTTCCCGGACTCTGCCATGCACATCGTTGGTATGCAGAACAGTAATGGAAACAATTTCCGCATCTACTGAATTTGTCCCATCAAAGGGCAGTACTAACAGTACCAGCACAATCAGCCCAATGATGAAAACATCAAGGAATAAAAATCTCCTGTTCATAATTATTACCCTCAATTATCACGAAGCCGGACCTACCGCCGTTCTTTAAACAACTTAGCAGGTCCGGCAACATTAAATGACTTTCTAAAAAGCTGCTATTCTCTCTATTTGGACATCAAATACCTTTCCATCCCGGTTTATAGTCAGCTTTACTGTCGTGCCCGCCTTACCTCTTATTCTGAACGCGGCTTCTTCGAATCCGTAATCCATATCCTCAACATTTATCCCATTCACTGCTACTATAACGTCCCCAGGCCTGAGACCTGCCTTTTCGGCAGGAAGACCCGGCAGACATACCGATATGACACCCTCTCCTTTATCGTTTAAACCTAATAATACACCTATAGAGCCTCCCTGCAGCTTATCGAGAAGGATTTCATCCTCCCTGTTCCACAGAAACTCAATATAAGAAATTTTATTATCTGTCACAAAATATTTGCTGGTGTAGCCCATCCCGGTAAAACCATCCTGGGGATAAAATTGGGCCAATAATTCCGTGAAATAGTCGATTGTTTTCCCCTTTACTTCCCAAACATTTTCAGACCGCTCCCGCAGGGTATTCTCTTCATTTACCAAGGCAAAGTCATAATCCAGCATGGATTCAATATGCCACTCAATATCCTCCTTGGACTGATACACATCCAGGAATCCGTCCATGTAATTGTCCACATAAGTCACATTATCTGCCAAGAGTTCCAGGGCAGCTTCCCCATCTCCCTCATTTATCGCCTTGACAAAACTTTCCACAATTTCATTACCTTTGTTTATTTCAGAAAAGGCGAAGAAAGCCGAAAATTCACTGCCCGTTCCCAACGTGGCCGGTATATTAGCCACTTCCCCGTCAGCATCGGAGCGGGCGCGGAAAATGTAGGGACCCGGCCCCGGCATTGTTCTGTCATAAATTATCAGCGACATCACGGCGCCTTTTTGAGCAGTGATTCCGGTTACATACACTTTTCTCCCATCATCACTGAGATCGTACT
>DUPU01000231.1 GCA_012838175.1 Clostridia bacterium | reverse complement strand
GAATAATCAATCTTACTTGGCAGGCTGTTGTTTCCGACGATATTACCCAGTATAAAATCTACCGGCGTACGGAAAGCGGCCAGTGGATTTTCATAAAAACTGTCCCGGCCAATATCCTCTCTTATACGGATTCCAATGTAAGCATTGGGGTTACCTATTATTATGCTGTTACGGCACTGGATGATCTAAATAATGAAAGTGCCAAATCTGAAGAGGCAGGGGCAACAGTCAGCGACTATACTCCGGCATTAACCGTAACACCGACCTCTGCCGGGCCGGAAGCTACTTTAACTTTTAGGGGCACCGGGTTTAAACCGGGAGAATATGTTTCCCTTTATATGGACCAAGATACCTTTATTAGGTCTACGAGAACGGACATGGAGGGAAATATCACCATTACCTGGCTTTTTACGAAAAATGTCTCCCCGGGAAAGCACATCTTTACCTTGACCGGAAGCTCTAGCGGTGTGTCTGCTCAAGCGGAGTTTATGGCGAATGTAATTCTTCCCCCCGCACCTCAAATTACTGTGGATCCGGCTCAAGTGGAGATAGTCTTAAGCTGGGAGTCCATGCCGGGAAATATCGGCTATTACCGTATTTACCGTTCCCATTTTGAAGAGGACACCTGGAGTGAATACCTGCTTATTGCCGATAAAGTGAAAAAAACTACCCTGTCCTATCAGGATATTAATGTCAAGGTTGGTGGGCTGTACCGTTACCAGGTGGCTTCGGTTGATATTTACGGAAACGAAGGAGCACGTTCAGAGGCTGTGGAAGTGGCCCCCTTTGCGGATAGCACTCCTCCTGTAATCTCCAACTTTACCACTTACCGCACCGGAGATATTTTAAAACTTAGTGTGGATGCCAGTGATAATATCGGGGTCAGTGTTGTTTCCTTTGCCTATTATTTAAACGGCAGCTGGCAGGAATTACCCTTGGTTCCTGTGGACAGCGGACGTAATGTGAAAGTTCCTGTTTCCATCAATTTTGATACCTCTCATCTTGCCGACGGGTATTATGATTTAAGAGTCCGGGCTTATGATGCGGCAGGTAATGCCAGCATTCCTCTATCCACCATTGTTTATATCAGGACCAGTGCTCCCGATACTCCCCTGGATCTTAGGGCCGTGGCCGGGGAAATGAGGGTTGATGTGGTCTGGGGTAAAGTAGATGATGCGGAGTTTGATTGCTACAGGTTATACCGCCGGACAGAAGGCGGAGAATTTGTCCTTCTTTTGGAAACCAAGCTCTTATCCTTTATCGATACCAATGTGGAAGCAGGGGTTAGCTACACTTATCAGGTTACTGCCGTAGATACCTATGGGCATGAGAGTGCTCCCGCCCTCTCGGATACGGTGACGGTGCTCCCTGACACTACTCCGCCTGAGATATCCGGATTTGTCCCGGCCGATGGGAGCAGAATCAATGGTGAGGTAAATATCAGTGCCGTAGCTTCGGATAATGTGAAACTGACCGGTATTGATTTCGCATACTCCATTGATGAAAATATCTGGGTGGATTTGGCTTCTAACACCTCAGGTACTTTTACCTGGCAGACCAAGGATCAAATCCTGGATGGAACATATCATCTCAAAGCCACTGCCCGGGATGGGGCGGGCAACATTAACTCACTTAGCGCCCTTTACATTGTTGATAATACTCCTCCGCCGGCACCGGTTCTTTCCGGAAGTTCCTCGGAGTTAAAGGTGACTCTTACCTGGCAGCCGGGCGGGTTAACGGAGGACTTTGATCATTACAGAATTTACCGGGCAGCGGTGGCAGATGGTACTTACCAACTGATCGGCCAAACAGTGGACACCGTCTTTTCAGATACCACCATGCCCGTTAATAGAGACAGTCTTTATGCCGTCACAGCTTTGGATGATTTGGGTAATGAAAGCCCGATGTCAAATATTGTTGAGCTTCGCCCCGGGGAAGATAATACCCCGCCGGTAATTGATAAATTTGAACCGTTGAGCGGTTCCCCCTTACGAAGTGAAGTTGTTTTAACCGCCCATGCCACAGATAATGTGGGTGTTAATAAGTATATCTTTTCCTATCGTCCTGTTAATGAAAGTGTCAGCGGTGATGTGTATAGCGGATTAATTGAAGGAATTGACTTGATGACCGGGGGTATTTTAGGTGAGGAGCCTTGGACCGTTTTAGGTGAAGTATCCGGAATCGGCACAGATGATGCGGAGCTGGACTGGAATACCCTGGATGTTGGCCCCGGAGCGATATCCCTTTATCCTGATGGGAACTATCAGGTACGGGTAGAAGTTATTGACGTAAACGGGAATAAAGCAGAGAAGATTCATGGTTATAGTCTTGCCAATAATCCCCCCGCGCCCCCGCAGGAACTGCGGGTGGATGCTGCGGAATGGAAACTGGTGGTAAGCTGGATGCCCATTAACCGGGCTGATGTGGATCACTATAAGGTTTACCGGTCGGTGAACAATGAGTCAGGTCCTTGGGAATTAATTGTGGACTACACCACGTCAAACGTCCATGTGGATAAAATGTGCGACCCCCAGAATACTTATTATTACAGGGTTTCCGTGGTGAACGATTTGGGTCGGGAAAGTGTACTCTCCGATATCGTTTCCGCTAAGGCCTTGCATGAAACTACCCTGCCCATTATCACGGATTTAGATCCGGCGGATTTAAGCAGGTTTAATAGTTCCGCCCGCTTTACAGTCAAGGCGACAGATCAGGTGGGCATTAACAAGATCCGGTACGAGTTCGGGATTTTGGGGGAATCCGCCTTTATTCCCGATGATTTGGTTTGGCATGAAATAGAGGTTGCCACTCCGGTTAAGGAGGGTAATGCCTATTTCTCCAGTATAGATTGGGATGTATCCGCACTTCCTCCGGGATATATTGCCGTTAAGGTCAGTGCTGTAAACTTCGGCAATAAGGAAAACAGTATGATGAAACGGTACCTGATTGACCGGGAGAATCCACTTGCCCCTGCCCATGTAGAGGTGACGGATCCCCAGTGCGGCGGGGAGTTGGAAATCTCCTGGGAGCGGAGTGCGTCTTTAGATACGGATCATTACGACATCTACCGGAGTAATGAGCCGGACGGAACTTTTGAAAAAATTGGCGAAACCAGGAGCCTGGTGTATCGAGACCTTAACCTGGAAAACGGCAAAGTTTATTACTACATGGTAAAAGCCGTGGACGGGGCGGGAAATGCCAGCGATTTTACCCAAAGAGTAGGAGCAATACCCACCGCCAAGAGTGATTTGGCCTTACTAGAAGTGATGGCGGACCCGGTTGTTCCGGCTTATGGCAGAAGTGCAAAAATATCAGCACGGGTTACCAATTTAGGCTTTGCCAAAGCCACGGGAACGGTGACTTTTACCCTGGTTGAGGGAGAAAACAGGGTGGATATCGGTACGGCGGAAATTACCCTGGCTCAAGCAGCAACAGGGGAAGCGTCCATTAATTGGACTGTTCCGATGGGGATTTCTTCTCCGGCTCGGATCAGTGCTGCCATCAGTACCAATCCCGGTACCCATGATATGGATGAGAACAACAACCAAGCCGTGCAAACCTTCCGGTTAAACACGCCGCCTCAGGCGAAGATTAATGTACCTCTTTCCGTCAAGTCCGGGGATCTGGTGAGCTTGGACGGACGGGACTCAACAGACAGTGACGGGAATATTGCCGCTTATGTCTGGCGGACCGGCGATGGAAACGTGGAGAAAAAAGGACCTTTGGCCACCCACATGTATCAAATTCCCGGTGATTACACCATAGAGCTTACCGTCCGGGATAATGATCTTTGTGAAACCAAAACCTCAGTGGTGATTAGCGTTTATGAAAACCGCCCTGATCTCACGGTCACGAACATTGCCTGGTCTCCTCAAGACCCGGTGGAGGGGGATACGGTAAACATTGTTGCCACCATTGGCAATCAGGGCTTCGGCACGGCCAATATGGGCTTTTTGGTGGGATTCTATATTGACGGCAAGTATCTGGGCTATCGAAAGGTGGAACAGCACCTGGAAGTGGGCAAAACAGTAAATGTGCCTTTTAACTGGGTTGCCACACCCGGAATTCATGTGGTTAAGGTAGTAGCCAACGATATCCTGGATAATTTAAAAGAAACTACGTTGGAAAATAACTCTGCGTCCGCGGCTTTAAGTTCCCAGGCGGTGAATTTCCCGGATGTGGAAGTGGTATCTGTTTCCTGGTCCCCCGATGATAAATTGGAGCTTTCCAGTGAAGATCCTTTTGTCTACCGGGCTAAGATTACCAATAAGGGGACTCGCGCCGCAGAAAGGTTTTTCGTGTCCCTCTATATTGACGGGATATGGCAGGCCAAACAGCACGTGAACTACCTCTCCCCGGGAAGTACCCAGGATTTAAGCTTTATTCTGAAACCTCAGTCCGGTATTCACGCTATTACCGTGAAAGTGGATGATCCGATTCCGGCTTTGGTGGAATTGGAAACGGATAATAATTCCATGACTGTTTACACCCCTGAATTTTCTGTGTCGTATCCGAAACTGGCTATAGGTGAGATTACCTGGCGCCCGGTAGAGACAGTACTGACCGACGGTACTTCATTGACCTTTGAAACCAAGGTGGCTAATACCAGCGGGATAAATATTACCCATCGCTTCTGGGTAGATTTCCTGGTGGATGGGACCCTGGTGCGCAGCCTTCCGGTAGATCGGTTGAATGCCGGGGAAGAAAGAGATCTTTGGGTGCGCTGGCCGGTGACTCCTGGGGTACATAAAGTACAGGTCATTGCGGACTCCCAGGGGGCAGTTTGCGCAGGAGAATACGGGGCGATGAGAGAGGCGGAAATTCCGGAATTGGAACTGATTTATCCGGACCTGACTATTTCTGATGTCACCTGGACGCCTTTAAGTCTGAAATATGGGCGAGGTGCCAGCTTTATCGTCAGGGTGAGCAACCAGAGTGTAGCCACTGCTTTTGATAATTTTAAAGTTACCCTTTTTGTGGATGATAAAAAGGCAGCCAATGCTCCCATCAATGGATTGAGGGGACACAGTACCGCTATTGTGGCTCTCAGCCCGTCGATAAATATGGTGGGTACCCATAATATCAAGATCGTGATTGATGCGGAAAACAAACTTACTTTGAGTCCCCCGGGACCGGATACCAGGCGCACCTGGGAGCGGACCTTTGACATTGCTGATGCCCTAATGATGAAAGTGTCATCCCCGCAGGAGAATCCCGAATTAGGATATGCCATATTTACCACCGGTGAAGATTTTATTCCCATACGGGCAGACCTTCACCTGGGCAGCAATCCGGAAAAGAAGCTGGGACCGGATGACGGGGTTAGTGTCAATTATACCCTGGAACCGGCGGATGAAAATGCGGAAGTGCTGACCGGACTGTTGGGCTTTGACTCATTTATAGGAGAATTCAAGGGGCAAGTCCCGGTTTTGCGCTTGGAGACGGGCATGTATACGCTGATCCTGGAAGGGACTGACGGAAGTGAAACGGTGACCCATGAAGTAGACCTTATGATTATCGGGGAAATGACCGGTTACATTGAGACAGAAAAGGAGGAATACCAGCGGGGTGAACCAATTACCTTTACCGGAGAACTTCGCTATAAAGATGGCACTCCGGCGGCGCACATCAATGCAATTATTCAAGTTGATAGAAGTGAGTTTCCTGTACAGACGGATGCTGACGGGCGATTTGAGTATACCATTGAGCGGGGACCGGGTTCTTACTCGGCAAGTATCAAGGTAGGCTTGTTATCCTATGGAAGTACCGGGTTTATCGTTTGGGGCTTGCATACAAAACCTTCAGAGCTTACTGTGGTCGCCTCGAAAAACTCCCAGTTTCCTCTGGTGATCGAAGTGTTTAATCCCACCACCGGCAGGTCGGTGACCGGTTTAACGGCGCAGTTGATTGATCTTACTCCGGGAAGCAACGTGCGGGTTACCTTGGATACCACGACCCTGGGTACCATTATTGCCCCGGAAAAGTCGACGGCTGTGGTATTAAATGTTAATGCTCCCCTGGAAGTAAGCGATACGGCAGAGTATCAAATCAATTTCTCCACGGCGGAAGGAGCGGTGGCCACGACCAAGGTTAAACTGCTGTTGCGGCCGGCGATTCCGTTCCCGGTATTGGATACCAAGGCTCTTCCCTTGGCTTTAAACCCAGGGAAAAATCTGGTACGGACAGTAAAACTAACCAATAAGGGTCTTGGGCGGATGACGGGGATCAGCATTGTACCGCCGGCTAATCTTCCTTGGGTCATCCCGCAGCCATTGGGCAAAACGGAATTAGAACCGGGCGAGTGGACTACCTTTGATATTCTGGTCTCACCTCCTGAGGGTACGCCTCTTGGCTACTATCAAGATAGGATCACCGTGACTGATGGTAAATATAAAGCTTCTTTGGATATTGGAGTAGAAGTTTCCAGTGCCAATCTTGGTTCCCTGGCATTTTTGGTTCAGGATGAAGGGGGAGCGAGAATCGCCAATGCGGAAGTGACCCTGGTGGGGAAAGAGCCTTATACCCAGATAGTTGGTGGTAAGGAATCGGTATATTACCAAAATTTCTTGGCTCGGACGGACGAGAACGGTATTGCGGAGTTTATTGATAAACCCATTGGGGATTACAGGTATATCGTCAGGTCCCTGGCAACCCGGACTGTCTCCGGGGAGACTCAGATAATGCCTGCCACGGAACCTTCCCTGGTCACAGTGACGGTGGAAAATGAACCGGTGAAAATAGAATGGACGGTTACCCCAACCACGATTGCCGACCAGTATGATATTGAATTAAAGATGGTTTTTGGGGCCAACCTGCCGAAGCCTAAATTTGGGGTGCTTCCTCCCTGGATTACGGTACCTACGCAAGTGGAAGAACCTATGTTTCTTGAGGCCACTATAGTTAACTTAAGCCTAATCTCTATTACCGATGTGGTGGCGGAGGTGGAACGGGAGAACTTCACCGATACCGGGATCAGTATTGTGGGAGGCGGCTATATTGGGGAACTGCCTGCCCATGGCAGTGCCAAGATCAGAATCAGAGTGGCGCCCGGCCGCTATATTATGAAAACTGATCCGGAAAAAGGACCGTTGAATTTTATTAAATTCCATGGTAATTATGTCAGTTTTGATCCTGATACGGGACTGCCCATTGATCCGCCGGAAGAAATAACTGCTCAAATACCTATTTATAACCCAACACCTCATACGGTAAAAACGGAGATTATAATGCCCGGCGGAGAGCCGGTGAAAATGGAGATTCCCATGGGCGGTGGCGGTATACAAATCGGCGGCGGCGGTCCTGAACTGGGCGGCGGCGGTGGCGGCGCCGGCGCTGGAGATGATGCCGGCGGAGTATATGAAGTCATGTATCTGACTCTGGACCAAACTGCAACTTTGGAACGCCAGGCTTTTAACGCTACCTTGAAAATTACCAATGGATATGGAACCAAGTCCCTGGAGAATTTAGCGGTGCGGGTGGTAGTTACGGATTTGGACGGCAGAGAAGTCACCGATAAGATGTTTACTATTCCCACGGGACTCACGGGACTCACCGCCTTGGACGGGTCAGATTCTCTGAGCCCGGGTAAAACCATGGTGGCAGATTGGCAATTAATCCCAGGAGAAGGCTTGGGAGGGACCGACCCGGATGGCCAGGTCTACCTGGCCAAAGCCTTGATCTCCTATTATATAGACGGGCGCTATGTGGAAACCCAGACCCAGTCTGAGGAAATTACCATTGTCCCGCAGCCCAAAATAAAGCTTAATTACTTCCTGCCCAAGAATGTGACGGCAGGAGAACCCTTCCGCCTGGGGGTGATTGCGGAGAATATCGGAGACGGTTGGGGGAGAAACTTAACCATCGATTCCGGACAGATTAAAATAGAAACCAACCAAGCCGGAGTAATGGCGGATATTTCAATTATCGGCACTTCTCTTGGTTCCTACGGAGGAGGCGGGTTCCGCCTGACCTTAGGGGATATTGCTCCCCACAGTCAGGTGGGAGGCTATTGGATTATCAAATGGACCTCCTATGAGGATACTCAGGATTATGAAAAGCCCCCAACGGGAGAATTCAGAGAATTTACCGCGACTCTAAGTCACCGGGATTATAAAGGGGTGCAGTTAAATCCCCTGATTGTGGGTGTGACCACGGAAATCATCGGGAAGGATAATCTCTTTGCCGATGCGGTGGACCCGGATATGGCCTTGACCCTGATTGACGAAGGTTATACCGGATTCCCCAGTTACCTGGTTAATATGAAATACGGGATCAGACTGCCCATTTACGTGCCGGAAACATTGGAGGTCACCAAGCAGCCGGAACCGTTGGATAGAACCCTGACTTTTAAAGTGCCTGCTCCCGAGGGAGACCCCATGGCACCGGATACTCCCCGTTATCAGGTATTGCTTCTCAAAGACCCCTTGCCGGGAGCACCCATCCGGTCCGTGCAAAGGGATGTCTACGGGGACGGCATTTATGAGGCCTACCTCAGTCACAATAATACCTGGAAGGCCAATGGCAACCTGTATATTGTAGATGAAATACCGAGAGATACCGAGCGGTATTATGAAACTTCTTATCTGGTGGACTTCAGGAGCGGGGCTCAAATTAAGGCCGTGGAATATGCCCAGTGGGCTTTCGAGCAAAATGCCACTGACTGGCTAAGAGATAGGTATCTGGTCTGGTATGATATCGGACACTACCCCGATGAGGGGGATGAAGTATCCGTGCGAGCCTGTGTCTATAATGCAGGCAGTGATTATGAATCCGGTGTGGTAGAATTCTTTGTGGTCAAAGAAGGCTCCGATGAGGAAATAAAGATCGGGCAGCAAAGCTATCGGGTAGAGCCTCTGCATCATGTGTATGTTTACGACGAGTGGCGTTCGGAAGAAGGGGGCAACTATAAAATAATTGCCCGGATTAAAGATAATGATTCTCCTGAGGCGTCCGGGGAAACATTAATGCGGGTAAATTTCCGTCCTTATGCCGATGCCGGGGTGGACTTCTTTACTGATGTGCTTACCCAGACCCGCTTTGACGGGACCAGGTCCTATGATAAAGACGGCTTCATCGTAAACGCTATTTGGGACTTTGGAGACGGGGAGTCCGGTGCGGGGCTTACCCCCACTCATAAGTATCTCAACTCCGGAACTTACAAGGTAAAAGTGACGGTGACTGATAACAACTGGGCCATGAGTACGGCGGAGATGCAGATTACGGTGCGGGAAACCAGGGCGGATTTAAGAGTCCGTGATATTTGGATTTCCCCGGAAGATCCGGAGGAAGGGGATACGGTGACCGTGACCGGAGCGGTTTATAACGGTGGTTACAAGGCTACCGACAAACCTTTCCTGGTAAGTTTCTATGTGGATTATAAGTACCAAAATTATGTCAGAATAAAAGATCCTATTGCCCCGGGAGAAACCAAAAACGTTTCCTTTACCTGGGTGAATACGCCGGGGAACCATATGTTTACCATTAAAGCCAATGATTTTGGGCACCCGGTGGATGAAGCGGATTTTGAAAATAACCAGAGAAGTATTCCCTTGGATACGGAGCATGCTTATTTCCCCAACCTGAAGGTGACAAATGTTTATTGGAATGGGCCAGATAGCGGTGCCTGCGGGTGGAATGACCTGACCACCATCACAGCGGAAATAGTAAATGACGGGACGAGAGAAGCTGAAAGTTTCAATGCCGCTTTCTTTATTGACGGGAAGATGGCTGGTGTCCAAAGAGTACCTTCATTATCAGACAATCCGGAATTCAACAAGGTGGTAGTCGGTATGGATTGGCGGGTGACGGAACCGGGCGTCCATACCATCCAGGTGGTGGCAGATTCCCCCATTCCCCATCTGGTGGAGCTGAACCAGGAGGATAATGCCCTTGAGATAGAAACTCCGGAGATAAGTTTAAGCTACCCGGATTTGGCCATTAAATCCATGTCCTTCAGTCCCAATGGGGGCGCATTAAGGCCGGGACAGCCTTTGATTGTGCTGTTAACGGTGGTAAATAAAGGGCAATCTTCCACCAACGGGCCCTTTAGTGTTACCTTTTATGCCGGGGGGCAGTATTTAGGCATTCGAGAAGTAGGAACTCTGGGCGTAAATCAGGAGGTTAGTATCGCTTATGTTTGGAATCGTCCCCAGTCAGGGGTTAATGAAGTAAGAGCCATTATTGACGAGCGGGATGACATCAAGGAAGAGAATGAAGAGAACAACACTTATGATGATTTGACGCCGGATATGTTTGTGCGGCTTCCGGAGCTGGTGGTGGAAAGTGTAGAGACAGATTCGCCCTCCGGTTCGGCAAAGTTTGGAGATACCCTCACTACTACGATATATTTGAAAAACAACGGAGACGCTCCCGTCAGCCAAGGATTTAAGACCGCCTTGTTTGTGAATGACAAACAGGTAGGCACCTTTACCACGCCCACCGGTCTGGAGCAGGGAGCTGAAACCAGTGGGACCATTACCTGGAAAGCGGATATGCTGCCTACGGATCCTTACTACCGGCTCTCTGTCTTTGCCGATGTAACCGGAGCCATCAGTGTGGCGAACCGGGTTTATGCCAACTTTAATACCATTTATAAAGTCAAAGGAATTCTGGAAACTGATGCCTGGAGTGAGCGAGAGACATATACCGTGGCGGAAAAACCGGTCTTTAACCTGCAGGCCTGGTCAACTGATGAGCCCTGGAGACTTTTAGGTCCGGCAAATGGCGTTTCCGCAGCCGTTTATGCCTATGTTTATGGGGATATTGTTGACGGCGTACCTCAGGGAACTGCACTTTGGGAAGAAAATATGGACTATGATCCGGTAGAAGGGAAGTTCAGTAAAGAATTAAATCCGGCGGAAGCAGGCGGGGGTTTAACTCCAGGCAGCTACTATGCCTATATTTTTGCCGCAAGAGGAGAGGAAACCGTAACAGCCCTCGTTCCTTTTAAACTGGTGCAGGATTACTCCGTCACTGTCGATATTGCCAAAGAGACCTATAACGTGGATGAGCCGGTGGAAATGAACGGGCGGGTCACTGATCTTTCCGGTAACCCCTTAATCGGTGTGCCGGTGCAGCTCTCGGTAATCGGGGAAGAAGAATTTGTCTGCGATTTGGTATCCGATGAGGCAGGCAGATTTAGCTCAGAGCTGCTTCTGCCCTATGGATATGGGGGGACATATTCCCTCACGGCCTATGCATCTTTGGAAGGGGCCAAAAAGGCCAGCAAGTCAAAAACTTTCTATGTGGAAGGACCATATCTCGCCCTGCCGGAAGTGATTAAAGTAACCCAAGGGTATACGGTAGAAGAGAAAGTTGTCCTGTCTAACGTGGGCACCGTTGGTTTATCCGAATTCCAATTTAATAGTGTATCGCCTCTTGAAGTGGGGATAGACGCTGAATTTACCGGAACAATTCCTGAGTACCTGCTTCCGAAGGAACAAGAAACCTTCACCTTAAAAATAAGTGCTGCCCCGGACACAGTACCCGGTGATTACGAGGCGGAATTTACGGTGACTTCGGCGGAGGGGTATTACACCACCGTATCAGCCAGGGTTTATGTGGAAGAAGCTATACCCGAGTATAGAATAAGTGTAAACGGAGTGGCGAATAAGAAAGATATTGCCGCAGCCTTACGTCCGGGAGAAGTTTCCACCAAGATCGTGCAGATCACTAATGTGGGTACGGCGCCGATTAAAAATATTGAGGTAACGCCTCCTCAAAAATTACCCTGGGTGACCATCAGTGCCAGCGGAACCGATCTGGTGCTGCCTATACATGGGCGGACCATCAGAGACGAAAATACTATGGCCAGTATTCTGGTGACGATAACACCGGAAACCCAGGTGCCGCCGGGGTATTATCATGACGAAATCAAGATAAATTCCAATGCGGGAGAAGCTCATGTGCCGTTAAAAATTTACGTGGGAGCGGAAACGGTGGGGACCATCGTACTCCAGATGGTGGATCAGGACTATATCCCCATTCCCGATGCGGCTTTGAGCCTTTATGGGCCTCATTCCACACCGGGTGAGCAGCCGGCAGCTCCCGTAGTACATAGAGGAAAGACTTATCATGACGGATTAGCTACTTTTATGAACATTCAAGCGGGCACCTATACTCTGACAGCCCGGGCACCTTATCATAAGGATATTCAGACCATTATTGAAGTACCGGCTATGATTGACCTGGAGCCCTTGCCGGTGCAGATGGAGAAAATACCCTTTGTTTTGAGCTATGATTACCGGACCTTGAGTGAAACCCGATCTGCCCTGGTGACGGGAGGGGATTATGAGGAAGCGGTGCTTCGGGCCACGCTTCCGCCGGTGGGAGCTTCGCCCTCCTTGCAGGCAAACTTCCCCGGATCGGAATTCTGGTATTCCCGTCAGGTGTCGGAAGCGGGCAATAACTTTGCCGTGAGAAATCCTGCTGCCGAGGGTAGTGTCTTTGATGTGGAAGCCCGGCTCAGCAAGCTTGACCCGGCTTTGCCGGAAAACTCCATCAAGCTAAGATTAAAGAACCAGATCGGCGGCGGACCTGTGTTGCATCTCGGTGAGTTTGGTCCGGAAGCGGCGGAAGAAGTGTATTGGGATGTAGATCTGAGTAAATTCTATGATTTGGCGGAAATCCAGCCCATGGCAACTAAATGGGATTACCAGGTTATATTCCCGGCCGGTAGCACGCCGGAGCGCATTGCCGCCTGGGAAAAAGTCTTAGGCGATAACCATACCGTAGTTAAGACTGCCTATGATGAAGAGACACAAGTTTATAACTATCGCATTGTACCCAAAGGAACTGTGAGTGAACCGTATATTCCTGATAATCGAATTCCGAAATTTTATGGGGATAATTATATCTTTGACTTTGTGATTCTCTTTACCGGGAACCGATTCAACTTGGTCGGGGAATGGGAGAATATTTTCCTGGAGGTGCCGGTGCGTCTCCATTACCAGCCCCATGATATAACTACACCGGTTCCTGCGGACGATGTCCAGGATACAAAAGTGCTGGCGGCCTTTACCAAACAATCAAAGACACCGCCGGTGAAGAAAAAGAGGACTTACCCCTGGTATCCTCCCACCAAACAGCAGTTGAGGATCTGGGCGACCCTCTTGCAAGGTGAAGGAACTGAAAGGTATTTCAGTAAGAATTTCCTGGCAGCAATCAATTCCCAGGTATCCGAAAAGCCGGAGGATGTGGGGCCGGCCTTGGGGGATCTAACCTTTTCCCAGGATGTAGCCACGGAACAGGAAGTGTTTACCGCCAAATTCAACCTGTTCAACCCATCCAAATATCAATTAATTGAAGATATTAATTTAGAAATAATTGTTACGGACGGTGTCCTGGATGAGAACGGGAGACTGCCGGAAGGAGCCAATGTTTATAACAGCAGGTTTAACATTAAACCCTTAGTGGTGGTGAACGGGCAGAATGTAGAAACCAATCAAATTTTCCGCGGAACTGAAAGTACATCTCTGAACAGTTTATACAGCATGGCTATGGATAGCAGTTTCGGCGGGGGTGCTTCTGCTCCCTATAACTCGGTTGATCCTGATGAGGAAGAGGGCGACTATAATGACTCGGTAGGAAATGCCGTTTATGGCTGGGACCTCTTGCCGGAAAGTGAGCTCTCTGTATTATGGCAGCTTACTGCCGATCCGGGACTGGCTGAAACCAGGATGTTCAATGACGAACTGGATCAGAAATTATTTGAATTAGCGGAGCATTTATCTATCGCCTCCACTTATAATGCATATATTCATTATAGTTTCGTCCATGACGGGCAGATTTATGAGGGCTATACCAAAGCGAAGCCCGTGCGCGTAGAACCCCAGCCCAAGCTTTTTGTCAGCTATGCTCTGGAGCCCCTGGGCGGTGATACTTATGATTTGGTAGTGAAAGCCACCAACGCCGGCATGGGCACAGCCTATAACTTTACCTTGGGTATGCCGTCTATTCCCGGGATGAGTGATGGACAGATGATTCAGGTCCTTTCTTCCTATTCTGACCATGCCGGGGAGATAAAAGGCCGGGCATCCCTTAACCTGGGAGATATCCCGCCGGAAGCAACGGTGGCCGGGAAATTTACCATTATGGGGGCGGGGTTGGAGAATATCGCCAAACTGCCAACTATCCCGGTGGAAGTTACCAGGAGCGTTGATAATCCCAATGTGATTGCCGTTCCCTTGACTATGCAGCGGGCTTATTATAGTGACTTTGAACCGTTAAAGGATGAATTAGAGCGGATGGAAGAAAATCTCCATAAAATACTGGAAAGAAGCGGCAGTGACTTGGGCGGTGTGGTGACTGATGCCTTTGATTTCGCCCGGCAGCAGCAGGTGGTGACTGCCTGGAGCAGCATGATCAACCAGACCAAGACCGTGATTAACCTGCTTAGTTTTGCCAACTCCTTTAAGCCCAAAGACCCAGAGCCCGAGCTTCCTTCCGGCGAGGATGGCAAAAATAATGAAAGTGTAGGATGGGAGTTCCTTATTGATGTTGGTGTACTGAAGGAGAAAAATGAAACAAACTCCCGGTCTGCTGAATTTTTCGATAAATTTATCGATACTGTGAAAGACTACATAAAGTCGTGGTTGATGGGTTCTCCGGCAGAGCCTTATAAAGGCGTATTGGCGCTTGAAGCACTTTCCAATAAGACCATGGAAGAAAAAGCGCTGATTGCCTATTACCTGACCCAAAGAAAAGAATACAAAGATAGAATCGAGCAATTGGAAGAAGAGATAACCAAGGCAAAAGAAGAACTTGCGGGAGCGGGTAAGTACGTGGCCATTACCAGATCCCTTGCTCAGGAAGAGTCAAGTTTAATGGAGCTTTTGACCTATGGTTATGGCATTGATTTTAATCATGGGGGAGCAGAATTTATTACGAATAAGGAAGAAGCGGTCTATTATCTGGAACAGGCAGGAAGCGCTTTTACCGCTGCTCTTTCCCATACCGGGGAGCAAAAAACAGCTTGGTTCAATAAGGGGCAAGATTGGTTTAGAATCTCCAAAGAGAAGCATATTCAGGGAGAAAAGTATCTGGCTGATATAATCTCCAAGGCTGATGCAGATGCCAGGCCTATTTTGGAAAAGTTCAAGCAAGTCTATCTGGAGCGGGCCATCTGGTCCGGCCAGCCGCTGGTCTTGGCCCGGGCTCAGTTGGAGCGGGAAATCCGTAAAGCTGAACTTGACGCCAAAGTTAAAGAGATTGAGGATATTCTGAAAAAACAAAATATCGCTCCGGATATAATTGATTTGAGTATGCCCAAAATTTTTAAGGTTCAGGAGCTTTATGACAGTTTAACGGATCTGAAACAGCTGACCGCGGTATTTGATCTATTGCCGGAGTGGGCGGAAGCTCTGTCTCGCCTTGCCGTTAAAGCCCGGGATGATGCTTATGCGGCGGATAAGATGGGCCAGCACCTGCAGGATTATGTAAATGAGATTTATGCTTTAACCGGGGGCTTTGAAATACCGTCAGAGGAAATGAATGAATTTATCAATGAAGTACAGGACATTGACAGTGATATGATGAGGCTAAAAAAGCTTTTGAGCGAGGCCATCAATTATATGCCCTTCTATGCCGACGTGAGCAGGAACTCTCTCACCGGAGACGGCAGCGACTTTTTGCCTGAATCTACAGAACGCTTTGTGCTGGAACTACGGGAGGAAATAGAAAATTCGGCGCGGCTTAATATTTACGACATGCAGGAGGAAGTAACTGAGCTGCTGGAAGAGGCATATGCGATCATTGAACAGTATGATCACCCGGCGGATACTCCGTCCTACTATCCGACAGAAGTATTGTTAAATTACTTTAAGAGCATTAATACAAAATTGGAAAACGGGTGGAAACTGGGGAATTATCCCAACCTCTGGCTCTATAACGGTTATGAAGAAAATATTGTACCTGTAAATCTTAACTTGGGAGAGACTTACCGGGCGCAGAACGAGTTTTATACCATTCTTGCCGGAAGCTATGATTTGCTGCAAGAGCGATATTTGATCGAAACACAAAAAATGATGGGTATGTTTTTGAATTTGATGATGAGCATGGCAGGCGGTTTGAGCGGAGGAGCAGCAGGTATAGCAATCGGTTCGACCGTGTCTGCTATAAGCGGTTACTATGACGATGCTATTGGGGCTTGGGAAGGCTCCCTGGCGAATAGGCAGGGACAAATCAATAAACTGGTTGGCGAGGCACTAGCCAAAAATTACATGGTGATTGGCAATACTCTCAACCGGGAAGTAGGTGTGGCATATTCAGTCTTAGGATTGCTGGAAGCTATTGATGAGTGGCGGAAGATTGATCCCCCATTGCCTTTGACGGTATTAAGCTTCCAGGTGCCTGACGTACTTGTCAAGACCGGTGAAAGAGCGTTAGGCCAGGCAGTGCTGTCCGTGAGAAATGATCACACCGGTACCCTGGATGTGGTTCCTTACCTGTCCATCTTTGATGCCAAAGGCCTGTTCAGTGCCAATGACGGACAGCCGGTTTCAATTCTTCCGGGCCAGACCGCAATCATCGAAATTCCTTTCCAGATTGCCCGGTCCACCCTGGTGGATGCGGCAGGATATTTTGGGGCGGTAATGTTTGATGTATCCGAACCGGGCACCATGTCCATCGGAGGGACACAGGGGCCTTACCTGGATCACTTCTTTGCCGGTTCTGAAGGGGAAATCGAGGTTGCCCGATCTGCTTATCGCATGTCTCAGCCTTTGGGCCGGGAGATGACGACGGGTGAGCAGGATGAGAAAATATTTAGTGTATCCGGGGAAACTAAGGAATTGCGCCTGTTCCTTGCAGCTCAGCCGGGTGCGCCGTTGAATTGGAGTATCAGTGATCCGGAAGGAAGAAGCACTACGGTTACTTTGAACGGTGAAGCAGGGGCAGATATAAACAATATCGGTAATGCCAGTATCAGTAAACTGTATAATATGGGAGACTTCATCACAATCACAGATCCGGTGACAGGGGAGTACAGTATAAGTGTTTCTGTCAACGGAGAAACGGTAGAAACCTACTATACTCTGGGTATTTTAGAGATACCGGCATTAGGAACGGTTCCCGATATTACCGTGTCCGATGTGGTATACAGCAATCAAAGAGAGACCAATTTCCAGATACGGATATTTGAAACGGGCAATCAGCACGATATTGATCATTTGACTTTCTCCATCAGCGACTTGGTGGATGAAGAGGGGAATACCATATCTCGAGATGTGGTTGCCTTTACCGGAAAGGATGAGACCGAATTGCCGGATTACTTACCGGCAGGCGGTGGGACTTCTGTGATTGGGCAAATAGATATTCCAAATGATATTCCCGATGGTATCTATAAGGGGACAATATCAGTCACCATGGAAGGGACTGATATCAATCCGGGGCTGTATAATTTCACAGATAAATTCCCGGTACGCATTCCCGGGTCGTTCTGGGTCGGGGAAAGCTGGTCGAAGAATGAGGTAGGTAAAGCGGTGTACGGGAGAATAACTTATCATTCACCCTTTACCTTGGTTCTGGATACCACGATACCTGATGCTCCTTATGAGTTTTTTGTCCTGGAACCTGATACCACCACCCCCAATATTGTTACAGTACAAGGCGCGGTGTACGGCAGCCCGTTGGTCTGTGTGCTAATAGATGATGTGCCTACATCTTTACTGCCTGTAGGAGAAAATGGTGAGTTTGAGGCAAGTATCTTATTATATCAGCCGGGTACTTATGAGTTTACTGCCCGAGCGGTAAATTTCTTTGGAACGTACAGTGAGCCAACGTCAAGTCAAGAGGTAGTAATTACAGGCACCGGTCCGTATTTCAGTAAAGATGCAACCCTGAGTGACTTGAGAATTGGCGGACAAACAATTACAGGGTTTGATCCCGATGTATATGAATATGATGTTACGCTTCCTTCCGGGACGACGGAAGTTCCGGAGGTAGAAGCCGATTCCGGTGACGGAAAAGCCAGTATTTCAATCACCCAGGCGGGTACGGTCACCGGGATGGCTGTGATCGTGGTTACTGCGGAGGATGGAATTACTAAGAGGACGTACACTGTTAAATTTAATATGGCCGATGGTAATGTTGCGACTTTGAGGGAATTAAAAGTTAACGGGATTAATGTGAGCGGCTTTGACCCTGAGGTAATGGCGTACACAGTGACTCTCCCCTATGGGACGACAGCTGTTCCTGTGGTAACGGCAACAGCGACGGATACTAACGCAACAGTAACAATAATTCCGGCTGACAGTGTTAGGGGTACGGCTGTAATTCAGGTAACATCTGCTGACGGAAGCGCTGAGAATACTTATACGGTAAACTTCATAGTTGCTGCCAATAATAATGCAAACTTGAGTGATTTACAGGTGAATGGAGTAACTGTATACGGCTTTGCTCCCACAACCTTAAATTATGATATAGTACTGCCTTCGGGAACTACAACTATTCCAACAGTAACGGCAGTAGCGGCTGATCCAGATGCTGAGGTAAAAACAACCCAGGCAGATAGCTTACCGGGTACGGCAACAGTTGTGGTAACCGCAGCAGACGGAATCACGACCAGGAACTATGAGATCCACTTTAGTGTGGCCGCCAATACAGATGCCAGTCTCAGTGACCTGAGAGTAGGCGGAGAAACCATTGAAGGTTTTGCTCCTGAGACATTAACGTATAATGTGATACTACCTTACGGGACGACAGAAGTACCTGAGGTAACGGCAACGGCAACCGATCCAAATGCTGAAATAGAAATAACTCAGGCGACTAAATTACCTGGGGAAGCGACCGTGGTTGTAACCGCAGAAGATGGAATCACGAAGAAGACCTATACCATAAGCTTTACTGTAGAATATATAGCACCTGAGATAAGTAGTAATCTTTCAACAACAGTAGCTATCGGGATAGAAACTGATTTCCAGGTAAGCACAGAGGCCAAGAGTGAAGTAAACGAAAAGGTAAGGGTCGGGGTAACATTATCTGAGCCTGGAGATAAAGATAAGATCATTCTGAAGTACAAAGAGGTAAATGACGGTAATTACTACCTGTTGGGATTTGATGAAAACGGAGTAGCTTGGTATGGCCCAAGTACGGGATTCCCGTTGGGTGACGTAACCAGTGATTTCCGGGTGACATTTAATACTCCAGGCAGCTATGGGTATAAGCTGGAGATAGTTAATCTGGAGGGGGAAGTTTTAGCTGAAACTACAGGGCAGGTATATGTATTGAATAATGATGCCAGCTTAAGAGATTTGAAGATAGATAATGTAACCGTAACCGGATTTAATTCATCAATATTGACGTATGATGTAGAACTGCCCTACGGTACAACAGAAGCACCTGAGGTAACGGCAACGGCAACCGATCCAAATGCTGAAGTAGAAATAACCCAGGCAGAAGAGTTACCTGGAATAGCAGATGTAAAGGTAACAGCGGAAGACGGAACAACAACGATGACATATAAGATAACCTTCAGAGTGGCGAAAAATAATGATGCCAGCTTGAGTGACTTGATGGTAGATGGTAAAACTGTAGCCGGCTTTGATACTTCGATTTATGAGTACGAAGTAATCTTGCCATATGGAACAGTAGAAGCACCTGAGGTAACAGCGACGGCAACTGATACGAAAGCGAAAGTAGAAATAACCCAGGCAGAAGGTTTACCTGGGATAGCGACCGTAATGGTAACTGCGGAAGATGGAACCACAACCAGGACCTATGAGATCAACTTTAGTATAGCCGCCAATACGGATGCAAGTTTAAGCAACCTGAGTATTGACGGAGAAACCATAGAAGGTTTTGCTCCTTCAATACTAACCTATAATATTTTACTGCCTTACGGAACAACAAAAGCACCTGAAGTATCGGCAATAACAACCGATCGAAATGCTGAAATAGAAATAACTCAGGCATCCAGTTTACCTGGAACATCGACCGTTGTGGTAACCGCAGCAGACGGAATCACGACCAGGAACTATGAGATCCACTTTAGTGTGGCCGCTAATACAGACGCCAGTCTAAGTGACCTTAGTATTGACGGAGAAACTATAGCTGGTTTTGCTCCTGAGACATTGACGTATAGTGTAGAATTGCCCTACGGTACAACAGAAGCGCCTGAAGTATCGGCAATAACAACCGATCCAAATGCGGAAGTAGAAATAACCCAGGCGGATGATTTACCGGGAACAGCAACAGTGTTTGTAACAGCAGCAGATGGTACGACGACTAAGACCTATGAGATCAACTTTAGTGTAGCCGCCAATACGGATGCAAGTCTAAGTGACCTGAAGGTAGACGGAAACACCGTAGAAGGCTTTGTTCCTGAGAGATTAACATATAATGTAGTACTGCCTTCAGGGACAACAATTATTCCAACAGTAACGGCAACGGCAACCGATCCAAATGCGGAAGTAGAAATAACCCAGGCGGATGATTTACCGGGAACAGCAACAGTGTTTGTAACAACAGCAGATGGTACGACGACTAAGACCTATGAGATCAACTTTAGTGTAGCCGCCAATACGGATGCAAGTCTAAGCGATCTGAGTATTGACGGAGAAACTATAGCTGGATTTGCTCCTCACACATTGACGTATAATGTAGAATTGCCCTATGGTACGACGGAAATACCGTATGTAACAGCAACGGCAACTGATTCGAACGCGAAAGTAGATATAACCCAGGCAGAAAGTTTACCTGGTACAGCGACTGTGTTGGTAACTGCAGAAGACGGAATCACAACCAGGACCTATGAGATCCACTTTAGTGTGGCCGCTAATACAGATGCCAGTCTCAGTGACCTGAGAGTAGACGGAGAAACCATAGAAGGTTTTGCTCCTGAGACATTAACCTATAATGTAGTACTGCCTTCAGGGACAACAGATATTCCAACAGTAACGGCAGTGGCGACTGATTCAAATGCTGAAATAGAAATAACTCAGGCATTCAGTTTGCCTGGGACAGCGACCATAGTGGTAACCGCGGAAGATGGTACGACGACTAAGACCTATGAGATCAACTTTAGTATAGCCGCCAATACGGATGCAAGTTTAAATGACCTGATGATAGACGGAGAAACCATAGAAGGTTTTGCTCCTGACACATTGACGTATAATGTGGAACTGCCCTATGGTACAACAGAAATACCTGAGGTAACGGCAACAGCAAATGATTCGAAAGCGAAAGTAGAAATAACTCAGGCGTCCAGTTTGCCGGGAACGGCAAAACTAGTGGTAACCGCAGAAGATGGAATCACGAAGAAGACCTATATCATTAATTTCACAGTGGAGTCTGCTCCTGATAAACCGCCGAAATTTATCCAAGGATATCCCCGGACCGGAACAATTAGTTCGTCAGGGGCAGAGATTATCGTGAAAATAAATGAAAATGGTTATGTCTATTTCGTATGTCTGCCTGCGGATGCACCAACTCCATCGTCCGCACAGGTTAAAGCAGGAAAGGATGCTGAAGGTAAAACTCTGGATGAAAATCTGAAAGGTTATATTCAACTTACCGCCGGCTTGGAAAACAGCTTTGTAATCAGCGGATTGATGAGTAATACTGAATATGATATTTATATTGTTGCCGCTGATACCGGGCATAACTTGCAGGCAACACCGGTAAAGATTAGGGTTAAAACCCTGATTGATGCCGGGCAGGCAGAATTAAGCTTTGATGAACCAAGTTATTTGTTAATTGTTGGTGAGACGCAAAAGGTTATAGTAACCTTAGAGTACCCGGATGGAAGCAAATATGATGTAACGGAATGAGCAAACTATCAATCAGAAAATTCCGGTATTGTTTCCATTGATAGCACCGGCTTGATTAAAGGCATTGCCAAGGGTGAATCTGTTATTACTGCAACTTACGGAGAATTGTCGGTGAGTGCCGATGTAGAAGTAATTGAAGGTTGCTTTATTGCAACTGCTGCTTATGGCAGTTACCTGGATGCTCATGTGCAGGTGTTGAGGGATTTCAGAGATGATGTGCTCCTTGAAACTTCCTGGGGTAAGGCTTTTGTAGCCTGGTACTACCGAAACAGCCCGCCTATTGCGGCCTTAATCGCAGAAAATGAGCCCTTGAGATTGGCGGTAAGAGCTGTCCTTACACCGGTGGTATTTGTGATCAAATATCCCATAAGTAGTAGCGTCATACTGCTCTTGGTGATGATTCTGATTTCCTTTATCATGCGACGCAAGATTAATAATAATTATAGTCAGCATATACGTTAAATAAAAACCCAAACAGAAACAACTTGCAAGATTCATAGCAAGTATAAAAGATATGACTGCTCGACCGGTCCGATAGTTTTCGGGTCGGTTGTTCTTTTTAATATTTGAGTAAAACAACATGGTAGAGGACGTTCCGCCTGTTTACGAAAAATAAGTAAGTGCAGGATTAATCAATAATAATGTGGAATATTTTAAATCTATCTCCCGTTCCTGGAAACAAAATGGTGGGAGATAAAAAAAGGGAGGTTGGATATGAATGAAAAAAATGAAGAAAACAAAAAAAGTTCTAGTGGTGGTTGATTATCAGAATGATTTTGTTACAGGGTGTCTAGGGTTTGAAAAAGCAGTTGCCCTGGAAAAGCCAATCTTAGATAAGATTCGTCAATATAAGGAAAACAACGATGAGGTTGTCTTTACCTTCGATACACATTATGATAATTACTTGGAGACCCAAGAAGGAAAAAACCTGCCTGTCCCTCATTGCCTGAAAGATTCCCCGGGATGGAAATTATACGGAAAAGTTGCCGAACTATGTGAAGAGAATGATAAGTGCTTTCATAAAGAGACCTTTGGCTCAATAGAGCTAGTTTCTTATTTGTCAGAGAACAAATATGACAGTGTTGAATTAATCGGGTTGGTGTCTAATATCTGTGTTTTGTCTAACGCGATCCTGGCCAAAGCAGCTTTACCGGAAGCGGAGATTATAGTAGATGCTTCCTGTACGGCTAGTTTTGATGAGGCCCTGCATCAAAAAGCGTTAGATGTTATGGAAGGAATGCACATAAAGATCATTAATGATATATTATAATAGGAAGTGACGTCACCAGGGAAAATTTTTTTGTATGGCAAGAATTTTTACCCTGGAGGGTGCATATTCCATAACTTGAGTTATCTTTTGGAAAAGTGAAACAGAAATTGATAAAATGAATACAGGGTTAAAAACGAAAAAAACGGAATGAGGTTGCTTATGTTTATGTATGTGTTTTCTATTGTACTTATAGTTACATCCAATATCTTATATAATGTATGCCAAAAATCAACACCACAAAAAGCTAACCCTTTTTCCGCGCTGCTCATTACATATTTGGTTGCTATAATTCTTACCGGTATTGCGTTGTTAGTTTATAAAACCGATAAAACCATCCTGCAATCATTTAAAGAATTAAACTGGACCAGTATTGTCCTTGGCGTTGCCATCGTGGGACTTGAATTTGGCTATCTCATGGCATACAGGGCGGGGTGGAATATAAGTGTGGGATCTTTAGTGGCAAATATTCTTCTGGCACTTATGCTCATACCCATAGGGGTCTTGTTTTATAAAGAGGGATTTGAGTTAAATAAAATACTTGGGGCAGCATTTTGCATTGTTGGACTGATACTGATAAACAGGTAACGCCACAATGATTTTTTGTTACCCAATGTATATTATGGCGGTATAAAATTATTGCCTGATAGAGGGCGCGTTTAGAATAACATTTTTCGATAACTTAAACAGATTGCCCCGTTGCCAACCGAGAAACGGATATGTCGGAGCCCTTTTATGACCGCTTTTATACACGATAGCACAGACAGCTTAAATCCGATTTGCTTCATCCGAGGCAGGTTATATTTAAGGAAAGAAATTAGGCGTCCTTCCAGTAGATACTTTGCACAACAGACAGAAAACCATAGCCGCCACCGGTCCACGCGTTCTTCAAACTCATCTTTTGTCAGATAAACCGGACCGAATTTTTGCAAGGTAACCAACTTTCCAAAAACCAGAGATCCCACTTTGCTGTCTTTGGTGGTTTGGGATTCCTCATGAACTCGGGTATATGTAAGTACTTGATGCACAAAGCCAAAATCACTTTCCTTAAGGAGTTCGAAACAAACTTCCGCATCAGGATTGGGATTAATCACATTATAGAAATCAGCCTTTTTCCGCACTAAATCCGCACGAATGAGTGTTGATGTGGGAGAACCGAAAACATAGGGTTCCCCTAACAGGATAGAACGGCAGACGTTCCTACCGGGTATGACCGGTGACCCAAGGGGGATAAGTCGATCCCAAACAACCTCTTTTCCCCGCAGGCCATAAGCTCCCACAATCCCAATCTCCGGATGTCTTTCCGCCAATTGCACCATTTTTTCCACACATTCCGGAAACAGCAGGTCATCAGCATGAACCACTTTGCAGTATTTACTCCCGGGAGCTAATTGCCTCATGGCATGATTTAAATTGTCGTAAATATTTAAGAAGGCGCTGTTATTGTGAACGCGGATCCGAGGATCTTTTCTTGCATATTCTTCTGCTATTTCCCGGGTTTTATCCGTGCTGCAGTTGTTGACAATACAATAATCCCAGTTTTTATAACTTTGATTGAGCACACTTTCAATACATTCCGCCAGGTATTTCTCTCCATTATAAACCGGTGTAATGATGGAAACCAGGGGCTCGCTATTGCTCATTTTTTCACCCTTCCCAAAGATTATATGAGATTATATTAGTAAAATTATCCCGGCCGGCATTTTATTCAATAATTACCCGGGGGATAGGAATTATAAGCTTCCCGCCTTTTGCCCGGTATTTTGTTTCCTGTTCCATGATTTCTTGTTTGTAATTCCAGGAGAGGAGCAAAGTATAGTCCGGTTGTTCTTCAACCAGTTTTTCCGTGGGGAAAATAGGAATGTGCGTACCCGGAGTAAAAAGACCCTGTTTTAACGGGTTCTTATCTACCACAAAATCCAATAATTCTGTATCTATGCCGCAAAAATTTAATAAAACATTTCCTTTAGCTGCGGCACCATAGGCAGCAATCCTGTATCCCTCGCTTTTAAGCCGCGCCAAAATATATTTGAGTTCCGACCTGATGTCAGCGGCATTTTGAAAAAACCGGTGGTATTCCACCATATTTGCATGATATTTCTCCTCTCTTGCCAAAATATCATTTATTTTTTCATTTGGCATACCGTTATGGCTGTGGCTGATTATATAAATCATCGACCCCCCGTGCATTTTATTTCTTTCAACATTTGTGATTTCCAAGTCATAAAATTGAAAAATTTTCTTCATAGGCTTTAATGATAAATAAAAAACATGCTCATGATATATGGTGTCAAATGCATTTTGAGAAATCATATCCGGCAGATAGGGTGATTCGATCATAATCACTCCTTTTTCGTCGAGGAGATTTTTTAATCCCTGAACAAAGCTATGAATATCAGGGACGTGGGCGAAAACATTTCTGCAGAGGATCAGGTCTGCCGAACCATATATCCGTAAAATTTCCTCTGCCGTTTGCTTATTAAAAAAAGCATTAAATGTATTTAAACCTTCTTTTTCGGCCAATTTTGACAGGTTAACTGCCGGATCAACCCCCAGGACATTGGTAAATCCGCATTCTCGCAAGCATTTCATCATTGACCCGTCATTACTGCCAACTTCCACAATAAATGCATCCTCTTTAAGGTTGAGTACGGCTTTTATTTTCTTAGCCAGGGCGATCCTATAGTGAAAAGTTGTCCGGGCCGCTCCGGCACAATAATAATATTCGGAAAACATCTCTTCAGGAGAGACTGTGAAGCCAATTTGGGAAATCCCACATTCATGACAATAATAAACATCTAATAGATAAGATGGTTCCAGATCTTCTAACTGCTCCCTGGTTAAATAGGCATTTGCCAAGGGCTGCTTGCCAAAGTCAAAATATTTCTCTACATCAGTACTAAAACAAAATCGGCACTTCTCCAGAGACATCCCGTATTTACCTCCTATCATTTGTCCAATATAATTCCTGGTCCAATTGTCCTGTTTCCATTAAATAGGATAAATGACGCATTCGGGTATAGGGGCTGGCCAGAAACATTTCCCGGGTTAAAGATATCCTTTTAAATAGTGATAAAAGTTCCTCTGCCCCAGAAATTATGTCAAACCGGCACCGAAACCCGGGTAAAAGCCGATGGATCTTCTCGAAGGACACTCGGTAACTTCTGTTATCCCTGCCATTTTCCCCAAAAGTTAGCTGATCACAGTGGAAAACTTTTGAAACAACTTTGCCTATCTCTCTGATTTGATAATTTTGCCTACTATTTCCTACGTTGATTTTTTGTTTATTTATATCCTCTTGGGGTGCTTCCAGGGCTAAGGCAAAGGCCTGGCAAACATCTAAAATATGAACCAAAGGACGCCACGGAGAACCGTCACTGGTCAAAATAATCCGCTGTCCCGTAAATGCATGGCCTGCCAGATTGTTTAGGACCAGGTCAAAGCGCATGCGGGGAGAGGCGCCAAAAACCGTGGCATTTCTTAGAAAAACCGTGGTAAAAGCATTATCCGCAAGCTTGGATACTGCTTCCTCCACCAGTGCCTTGCACTCGGCATAGGTTGTCTGGGGGTTTAAGGTTGATTCCTCGTCTTTAATCTCATCATTTCCCACCCCATAAACACTGCAGGAAGAAGAATAAACAAACCTCCTCACCCCTGCTTCTTTGCATTTTTCCGCCAAATCACAACTGCCGTGAAAATTGATTTTCCGCGTGGTTGTCGGGCTAAACTGTCCTAAAGCATCATTGGACAAATCAGCCAAGTGGATTACGGCATCAAATCCTTTTAAAAACTCCGCCGTGACATTTCTCACATCTTGGTTTATCACCATGGGAAAGTGCCGGTGGGCCGGGTGATATAACCATCCGGCAGGCACCTGCCGTGGTTACAACGCTACAGGAGGGCGGAG
>DUPU01000109.1 GCA_012838175.1 Clostridia bacterium | reverse complement strand
TGACCAGGAGTTTTGATAATATAGGAATGAAAATCTACTTACCAGGGGGACACTGTTTTGCACGTGTACATCAAGATGAGAATGGAATCATCTTCGCCTGCCGTACCCATTCACTACAATTACTTAATCCAGTCAGCCTTATACGCCGCTTTGCCGGCGGACAAAGCTATCCGTTTCCACGACGGGGGCTTTCCAGCCGGCAGCCGTAACCTTAAATTGTTTTCCTTTTCTCGTCTATCGGGTAAATACGTCCTGGACGGGGTGGCGGGAACCATTTTCTTCCCGGAAGGAGCAATCTTGACTGTCACTTCCCCGGTCACTGATTTCTTTCTGTCTTTAATCAATAGCTTGCTTACTCGGAACTCCCTCCGCCTTGGTAAATCTATCTTTCATGTAGAGGAAGTGCGTTTTGAAGAGCAGAAAGTGGAAGGCGAGGTTTTGACCGTGCGCACACTATCCCCCGTGGTTGTCTACAGTACTCTCTTGCGGCCGGAAGGAGGAAAATATACTTGCTATTATCAACCCGGGGAAAAGGAGTTTGACAAACTGATTACAACAAACCTTGTCAAAAAATACGAGGCCTTTCATGGTATAAAGGCGCCAGAGGGAGAGATCCGGGTTCGCACCCTGGACAGGCCCCGCTTGCACGTGACTAATTATAAAGGCACCTTGGTAAAGGGTTACACTTGCCGCTTGAAGCTGCAAGGGCCCCGGGAACTGCTGCAGATGGCCTTAAACGCCGGTCTGGGTGGGAAGGGGAGCCAGGGATACGGCTGTGTGGAGAAGGTAGTGAGGCGGGAGATATTACCTAAGTAATTTTGCCGTCTATTGCAGGCAGCACTCCTTCGATTTGCTTTAAAGAAGAGGCTGGATCGAAAGAGCTGATACACCTCGACCTCCTTTTGGTGATTCTTAATCCTTATAGGAAGGCTACACAATAAAAACAATCGTTTCAATTCCTTGTCAGGAAAACTAAACTTACTAATTTAGGCTAAAAGACCTTGACAAAATTTTACTACAGATTTATTCTAATGTAAAGTCTGATATGTATACAATAAAAACAATCCAAAGAATTACTTGGGGGTGTTAATTGACTGAAATTATATGAATTTAAAAAAAACAGTTGATGGTTAGTGTCATAGTGAAATATGGATAAATATGAGTTTAAGTGTGGTGAATTAAGTGAATCTACCGCAAATTACGGCGCTGGCTGGTTTTCAGGTAAAAGGACAAGGAAATTCCCTACTCTCACTGGTTAAGGAAAAACTCAGCCCGCAGCCAAAGTTGAAAGATGATGATAAAGCATTTTTCGTGTTTTTAATTTTCGACTTAACCAAAGGGGAAATATTATTTCGTGACCCGAGACCATTTAGACCTGATACCCCGAAAGATTATTATTATTTTGGAAATAACAAAGCGGCTGAATCACAATACTACCTTGTGCGGGAAGTGGGTTCTCTAGGTTATCTCCTGACCACGGTTTGGAATGATCTTGCTCTTATACTGGATAAATATGACATGGGAAATTCCGACTTGCTCAGTAAATTGCAGCAGATGGAAGCAGCAGGACTAGTGACATTTACAAAAAGGAAAGGTGAGGGAACTGTAAATCTTCAGAAATTGTCTCTCCCTGGTTTAAACGACACATTGAGCCACATTGAGGAAAAGAAGAAAGCTGTGGTAGGTAAAGACAAATTATCTTTTGAAGAATTGGTTCGCCGTACCCTGGGTGTCACTAGCAAAAAAACCAGGTTTGTATTAGTTATCCCTGCTTTGTTGTGCCCTGGGGAGCCATTAAGCGTACTCTCCTGTCATCCCGATTATTTGAAATTGATTGAAAAGGTCAACCATATGGAAAATATTGATATTAAGCAAGAATGTAATAAGGGGTTTGTATGTTCAATTTGCAGGAGCCGTGGACCTGACGTAAAAAGTGGATATAGCGTTTCTTTCAGCCGGACCGGGGTAAATAAAATATTCACCACAACAACCATCAATTACGCCAGCAAAATTGAAAAAAGCGGTTTTGACAGAACATACGCGGTTTGTAATGGTTGTTATCAGAAACTTAGAGCAGGGGAAGCAGTTATTGAAAAGAAATTTCGCACCAGGATAGCCGGGGAAAACGCTTTTATTCTTCCGGAAGGGATTCTTAAACCTCTTTCCTATAATTACATTAAAAGGCTTAAGGATGTTACCGACCTTGCATTTAATATCCGGGACGCTGTGCAGTGGATTGATTTCGTTGAAGCGGAAGCTATCGAGGTAGATGGGCTTTATGCGCTCAACATAATTGTATACCGTACTGACGGAAATTCTGTAGCGGTTCTACAAATTATTGAAGATATTCCTCTGCTAAGGTTTCAACTGGTGATGCGGCTGTTTGCAGAAGGAGTAGCTGCATTATACCCGCATGCCCATCCTATGTCGCTGGGCAGCGTTTATCATCTGATTCCGGTGCGCAAGACAGATAAAGGTCAGGTAAATGTGCAGAGAGTGCTTTCATTTTATAGGAGTCTTTTATCAGGTGAAATGGTCTATTCAAAAACTCTCATTGGCTACGCGGTGGAGGCCCTTGATAAAGGCTTGAGACAGTTGTCGAAACAAAAAGCGGATAACTATGAGAATTTGAACCTTAGTTATTACCGGGAAGGTAAAGAGGACTTTTTTATTAAACATTTGATCATGTCTTATCTGGTGCTCTTTCGCGTATTGGGGCAGCTTGAACTCCTGGAAAGGCCGATTTTTATAAGTAAGAGGAGGGTAACCATGGCGGATGATCAAAAAAAGCAATCGTCAGTTGAAACAATGGAAGATTTCATAGAACAGCAGGGCTTTTCAAAGGAAGCCCGGGCGCTTTTTTACCTCGGAGCTCTTGTTAATCGGGTAGCCTGGAAGCAATCAGGAAAAGGCCATAAAACCAAACCTGTTCTGAATAAAGTTAACTACCAGGGAATGGGCAGGCGGGATATCTTGCGCCTTTATGAAGATGTGTTGGACTTGATCAGGCATTATTTTGAAGGGATACCTTTATATATAGGGCAATACATTGAAAGATTTCATAATTACTTTGGTTCGCTAGAAAAAGCCTGGCCTTTAAATGAACAGGAAAATGTTTTTTACATCATGTCCGGTTACGCTTATTTGGTTAAGGCAGCAACGGATTTCGGGCCCGGCGAAGTAAATGATGATAAACAGGCTCCTGAAAACCAAACGGAGGAGGGTTAAAAAGTGAAAGACGTTATACTTCAAAATAGTGATTTTTTATTCGGTTTTGAGGCGGTGATGACCAATCCGAACGGAGATCCGGATCAGGAGAACAGGCCGCGGATGGATTACGAAACAGCCACTACGCTGGTAAGCGATGCCAGGCGCAAGCGGGACTGCCGGGATATTCTTAAACGCAAAGGATATGCGATTTTTGTCGACACCTTTGACGACAATAAAATTCCGATGGACCGGATGTTCGAAATAATTGTTGAGAAATGGTTAGCAAATGAAATTAAGATTGAACAATTATTTAAAGAAACATCGGCTCTTAAGAAAAAATGGAATCAAGCAACCCATGAAAATAAATTAAAAAAGATATTTAATAATGATAAATTGAAACAATACAGTAAGTGCGGAGGCTATTGCGATAAATATTTCTTCATATTAAAAGATTCAAAAGCCAAAAAGACGAAAGAATTTGTGGACTTCAACAATCTTTTTTTAACGGAAATCATCAAAAATTCTTTAATTGACATTCGCCTGTTCGGCAGCGCTATGGCTGTTGAAGGTATTTCCCGAACTTATACCGGTCCGGTGCAAATCACCTGGGGATATTCACTTCATCCAGTGGAACTGGTTAAGTCCAATACCATTACCAGCATTATGAACGAGGGCAATTCAACTTTTGGTAAGAAGCACAAACTTCATTACGGCCTAATTGCCCATTATGGTACGATAAACAAATATGCTGCAATTCTTACCGGGATGAAAGAATGGGACAGAGAGATTTTTAGAAAAGCTATGGTTCAGGGCATGATGAGTAATCAGACGGACAGTAAACAGGGACAAACCCCCTTGTTTTATATCGAAGTACAGCACAAAAAGGACTTTGACGGATATTTGGGAGATCTGAGACGCTTTTGTAACGTTACCTGGCGTGAGGACAAGCCCATTCGGAGTTTGCAGGACTTGACGGTGGATTTTAAACCTCTAGCACGTGTTATCGAAGACATGAAGAAAAAAGAATACGTTGAAAAAGTTATCGGTTGGCTGCATCCATTGTCCGATCTTTCTTCCCTGCAGAACTTACCCGTTTTTGACGAAATAATCGACCTTTGGGCGCCGATTCCCGTAGTAGAAAAAGATTAGGAGCATAAGCAATGAAGATTCTTACTTTCCGCCTGCAGGGGAAGATGGCCCACTTCCGGCGCTACTATTCCAATTCGTCTGCCTTGACCTATACGATTCCCCCTAGGACTACAGTGATTGGAATGGTAGCAGGGTTGCTCGGATACCCAAGGGATAGTTATTATGATGTCTTTTCCCTGGATCATTGCCGGATTGCTATGACCATTGGATCGCAGCTCAAAAAGCAGATGCAGAAAATGAACCTCTTGATGATCAAAAGCCCCAACGACCTCAACGGTTCTCAGGAGTATCACAGTCAGACGCCTACAGAACTTGTTATTCCCCAGGATATCCGCAGAGGTTTTATTGACTACCGGATTTGGTTTTCTCATAATGATTCAGGTATCATGGAAGAACTGGAACATCTCTTAAACATTGACGGGCAAGGTTATTGCAGTAAGGGCATATCCTTGGCTCTCGGAACCGCCATGCATCTAGGATGGTTAGTATATGAGGGGGTAATGGTGGGGAGGGAAATTACCCCCGTTTCTCCTATACCTATTTTGACAGCAATCCCTTTACATAAACTGGAGAGAGTGGAGATTGGCGATTCTCCAGGACCATACCGCCTGATCCGGGAAGAAGTTCCCCTGGAATTTGACCGGGACCGTCTGGCTACGGAACGGGGAAAAGCTGATATGCTTATTAACCTGACTGGCTCTCCTGTGACGGCAAGTGTTTCGTCGGCGGTATTGCTGGATGACGGAACATATATTACCTGGATGGAGTAAGAC
>DUPU01000108.1 GCA_012838175.1 Clostridia bacterium | reverse complement strand
CAGCATTAAATGCGGTGGACCCTCTCCTGCCTCGGGGGTTTTCCACGGTGGGGACAGAATTAAACATAAGGCATATAGCCGCAACTCCTATAGGTTTAAGGGTAAGGGCAACTGCTAAACTGATGGAGATAGACGGACGAAAGCTGGTTTTTCAGGTGGAAGCTTATGATGAGAGAGAAAAAATAGGTGAGGGCATGCATCAGCGTTATATTGTCCAAGTGGATAAGTTTATGGGAAAAAATGCTCAAAAAAGGGACGGGTGATAGATGTGGAAGGTCCTGAAAGAAGAAATTGTATTAAAGAAATCCTTATGAACGCCGAAGGACCCGTTACAGGCAGTCAACTGGCAAACAGGTTTAAGGTCAGTCGCCAGGTCATTGTCCAAGATATTGCATTACTCAGGGCTTCTGGTCAGGATATTTTAGCTACTCCCCAAGGTTACCTGGCGGTTACTGCATTCACGGGTACGAAAATTCTCAGGACTTTTGCCGTTAAACATGATTTTGAGGGACTGGAAAAGGAATTATACATTTTTGTTGATAACGGTGGCAAAGTTCTGGATGTAATCGTAGAGCATCCTTTGTACGGGGAGTTAAAAGGAATGCTGATGCTCTCTACCCGGCGGGATGTTGAAGAGTTTATGAAAAACCTGCACAGTTCTAATGCCCAACCTCTTTCACTGTTGACAGAGGGTGTCCATTTGCATACAATTGAGGCAGACCATCCGGAGACCATGGAAATGATTGAACGGGATTTGGAGAAAGGCGGAATCTTGCTCAATAAATAAAGGTGTTAGCTTAGCGGAGAAAGAATAGAGATGTTTATCTAACAGAGTTTTCTGTGTTATTTTTTTATAACAGGTGACAAGACACCTGTAAAGATGGTATCGTGGGAAGTGTACTATATTTAATTTAAAACTACATGAAAAGGTATGGGGAAAGTTTCGAATCAGGAAATATGAGGGGGAAATAAAATGTCAAATATTGCTTTACGTATAGATAGATTGCCCAACACTCCTTTGCTTAGGAAAATTCTGTTCTTAACGGGGATTGGGTGGATGTTCGATGCCATGGATCAAGGTATGGTGTCGGGGGTAATGGCTGCTATTGGAGAAGATTGGCAACTGAACACCGGGCAATTGGGACTTTTGGGCAGTTCCGGGATGCTGGGTATGGCTTTGGGTGCAGCCTTGTCAGGTATGGCTGCGGACAAATGGGGCAGAAGAACGGTAGTTATGTGGACTTTGATTATATATGGTGTGGCTAGCGGTTTATCCGGTTTTGCGACTAATTTTTCTATGCTCCTGGTTTTAAGATTTGTGACAGGATTTGGCCTGGGGGGGGAATTGCCTGCTGCCTCCACTTTGGTTAGTGAATTCTCTCCTGTTAAAGTACGGGGACGAAATGTGATAATTCTGGAAAGCTTTTGGGCTTGGGGCTGGATAGCGGCAGCATTGGTTGCTTATTTGCTTATTCCGGTTTACGGTTGGCGTATGGCTTTCTGGGTTGGTGCCTTGCCGGCTTTTTTCGCAGCCTATTTACGAAAAGCAGTACCGGAATCTCCCCGGTACTTGGAATCTGTTGGTAGAATCAATGAAGCTGATGCTTTGGTAAGCATAATGGAGAAACAGTCCGGTATTGCCGTTAAAAGGGATGAATTCAATCCAGGGGTACAGAAAAAAGAAAAAAAAGTTCATATTCCTTTTCTGGAACTCTGGTCAAAAAAATATATTAGAAGTACAATTGTATTATGGGTTATTTGGTTTGGCTTAAATTTCGGCTATTACGGTTTTGTTTTATGGACCCCGTCTCTTCTGGTGAGCAAGGGCTTTGCTTTGGTAAAAAGCTTTGAATTTACTTTGATTATGTGTTTAGCACAATTACCGGGATATTTCAGCGCCGCTTACCTTGTGGAAAGAGTGGGACGCAAAATGGTTTTGGCGGTTTATTTTGCGGGGACGGCAGTGGCATCCTGGTTGTTTGGACATGCGGGCAGTACCAATGAGGTATTGTTGTATGGCAGCTTGCTTTATTTCTTTAGCTTAGGGGCCTGGGGCTGTGTATACGCATACACCCCGGAAGTTTATCCCACTGTTGCCCGGGCAAGCGGTTCAGGTTGGGCTGCTGCCTTTGGTCGGGTTGGTGCTTTTACGGCCCCTTTTGTTGTACCGGTTATTTATAATGCTTATGGGACTCAAGTCGGTTTTACTTATGTTTTTATTTTGCTTACCGGAGTATTTGCACTGGTGTCTTTGGTTGTGGCGATTCTGGGGAAGGAAACCATGGGTAAATCCTTAGAAGAGATTAGCAGTGGCGTATAACAATTAGTGAAGGAGGGTGGATATTGGATAAAATAGTCTTGCCTGATATGGAATTTTATGGTTACCATGGGGTGTTAAATGAGGAAAAACAGGTGGGGCAACCCTTTATTATCACTGTGGAAATGTATCTGGATTTAATAACGGCCGGGGTAACAGATGACTTGAAAGAAACGGTTAATTATGCCGAAGCTTACCAAGAAATAAAGAATATTGTTGAAGGTAGAAAATTTAATCTAATTGAAGCACTGGCCCATAATATCGGGATGATGCTTTTGGAAAAATATAAAATTAAAAAGGTGAAGGTTATTGTGGATAAGCCTTTAGCACCGCTGCCCGGCGGGAGAATGGCAGCCCGGGTGGAAATTAAAAGGAAGAAGAAAGATGAACACTAATTTGGTATATTTAAGCCTAGGCAGCAATATGGGCGATAGATTAGGATATTTGAAGCAGGCGAAAGAATTCTTGGCGGAAACACCTTTAATTAAGGTAATAGGCAAATCCTCCTTATATGAAACTGACCCCATTGGTTATACAGAACAGGAATGTTTTCTGAATGGAGTATTGGAGATAGAAACGGAGCTGAAACCAAATGTTCTCTTAAATATTACTCAGGATATAGAGCATTGCTTAGGTAGAAAACGAATCATTCATTGGGGACCACGGACGGTGGATATCGATATTTTGCTCTATAATAATGAATCTATCTCCAAGCCGGAATTAATCATTCCCCATCCCGAAATGCATCGGCGGCGTTTTGTTTTAGTACCTTTAATGGAATTAAACCCAAATTTGATGATTCCTCATTTGGGCAAGATAAAAGAGTTGCTTGATAACTGTCCTGACCAAGGTAAAGTGAGTCCGGTACTAAAACCCTTTCAATGGTAAAGTTTTCTCCGGGATATATTTTTCTTTAAGAAGAAATGTAATAAGACTGTTTCATAATTCTGGTGATATGCTTTTCAGGTACTACTGAAAGATTTTATCAACAGATTATGTACAGTCTTTTTTTTATAAAAAATTAAATAAATATCATTTTTAGTAAAAAGAAGGAAATTTCACTCCCTGAAAGAAGTATTACATTAATAAGTTGACAGGGTAAAGGATGGTTAAATGAATAGCCGAGATTATATAAAGCTTTTGGAAACAATTTTTGATTCTGTCTATGAAGGAATTTTGGTTACCGATCCGAATAAAAAAATTATTTTTTATAATAATGAATTAGCAAAATGGGAGAACTTATCAAAAAAAGATGTTCTCGGCAAACACTTAATGGACGTTTATGACGTGACAGAACAAGAAAGCGATCATATTCGTGTAACGGAATCAGGAGAACCTTTGTTGGAAAAGCATAAGCATATTATCCCTAAAAACGGAAAGAAAATTGATATTATTGCTAATACCATACCCTTTTTTAAGGACGGCAGATTACTATGTGTATATTCTATTTGTCGTAATGTTACTCAGATTAAAGAGTTATTAGAAAAGACAATTCAACTGCAAGGTCAAATAGGTTTGGAAATAGGCACAGATAAAAGAAACGGCACCAGGTATACATTTGAATCTATCATTCATCGTAATTCTAAAATCGCACAATTAATTGATTCAGCAAAAAAGGCAGCCGAGTCGGACTGTGCTGTGTTGGTATACGGTGAAACAGGGACAGGAAAAGAACTTTTGGTACAGGGATTACAT
>DUPU01000107.1 GCA_012838175.1 Clostridia bacterium | reverse complement strand
TTAATTAGGTTGTACCCTGTGGAGGTTATCAATTGCTCATGGGATATGAAGAGAAGCTCAAAGAAGGTTTACTTATAGAACTGGAAGTAAATGAAGGAGATTATCCCGGAAAATATAGGACTAAGGTCGAGGCATTGCATCAAAATATCATTACCATTGGAGTTCCCATTCATGACGGCCAATTTGTTCCTTTACGGGAAGGGACAAAAATTAGTGTTTACTTCCATGACGAAGTATCCAATTATGGATTTGTCTCCCAAATCTTAAGAAGAGTAACCGAACCCATTCCTATATTTATTATTGCTTATCCTGATCAAGTTTTTAAAGTGCAAAGAAGAGAATATTACAGGATTCCTATTGTAAAAGAGATTAAGTACCAGATTATCGGACAAGAAGGTTTAAGCAAAATGTACAAAGGATATATGCTAAATTTAAGCGGCGGGGGGATTTTACTGAGAACAAAATCAAAATTATATCCCCATACAAAAGTGTTGCTTACCCTTGAGCTGGCCCAGGAGAAAATGAAGGTTCCTGCCAAAGTGGTGCGTTTTGTGGAAGAGGATAAAAATGATTATCGAATTTCTCTAGAGTTTTTTGATATTTCCGAAAGAGAACGGGATAGAATAATTGCTTTTGTTTATAAGCTCCAAAGAGAAATGCGGCGGAAAGGTTTGGATTAAGATGGCGCAAAAATTGGAGTCGATAAATTTTTGTCTGGCCTTGGTAACGGGAATCCTGGTAGCAGGCCTCGGTATTTATCACGGGTTTTCTTTGCTCATGATAATAATCAGAGGAATAGGCTCTTTTCTGCTCATATATTTACTGGGCTGGGTTTTGATTCTTTTATGGGAAAAGATTTCTTCCCCGTCTGATGCACCCGGGAAGAAAAATCCAGGAAAAGAATCCTCATTTGATTTTCTGGTAGGGGATGACTTGACAGATGGGACTTCCCCCTCGGAAAATAACAAGCAAACTATTAATGATAACAAGCCCGCCGGCCAAATAAACATGGAAACTATCAGTCAAATGGCTGATGAGAAAGCACAGGCGGAAATCTTGGAAAAAATGGTTCAGGGTGAAACCAGATAAAGAGGTGTTCCTTGATTTGTATAATAAAAAAGGTTGGGCACAAAATTCCCCATGGAATGAATCTTATATTGAAAAATATTTACCTCTGGTGAAACGACTGGCCGGGAGATTGGCAATTTCACTGCCCGCCCATATAAAGGAGGAGGACCTTTTAAGCTACGGGCTGATGGGGCTGTTGGATGCTTTAAAAAAGTACGAGCCATCCAGGGGTGTTAAGTTTGAAACCTATGCCAGTCTTAGAATCAGAGGGTCAATGATTGATGGATTAAGGGCAATGGATTGGGTTCCCCAATCTGTCCGGCAAAAGTTTAAAAATGTCCGCCAAGCTTTTGCCGATTTGGAAAGCAGGTATGGGCGGAGCCCTTCCCAGGAAGAAGTTGCCGCCTATTTGGAAATCTCCGTGCAAGAACTGAATACTATTCTGGCCCAAGGACAATATATGTCTTTACTTTCTCTTGAGGATTTAACCCATAGGGATGTAGACGGTGACGCTAATTTTTCTCCCATTGATATGATTGTGGATTTGGAGGCTCAGGAGCAATTTAACAGAATTGAAAAAGAAGAGCAGAAAAAGCTTATTATGAAGGCTGTGGACCGGCTTTCTGAAAAAGAGAAGACAGTAGTGGCATTATACTACCGAGAGGAACTTACCTTGAAAGAAATCGCGAAAATAATGAATTTATCGGAATCAAGAATCTGTCAAATTCACTCAAAAGCCATTTTGCGTTTGCGGGGCTATCTCAGCCGACAAAAGAAAAATTTAATTTAAAATTTAAATTAAACATCCCTAAAGGTAGGGGATGTTTTTTTCGATATATTAACTAGATGCATAAAGAAAGTGAGAGATTTGTAACTATGGATGCGGGTACAATCCTTTCAGCCTATCAAATTCCGGGTAACATTTCAGGAGACAAGACGATGACAGTACCCGGGAATGAACCGGGCACAAAAGCAGATTATTTCGCCGCGTGGCTCTCCCTGTTATTAAGTTTTCAAGACACCTTAGGCAGGCTGTCGGAACAGGACAGGGAGGAAACGGAAACGGTGGAACCGGGTTTGTTACCTGAGAAAGATGTAGTTTCAGAGGTCTTTTACCCTTTGGGGGTAATCCCGGGGATACTGCCTCAAAGTCCATCTCTGGATTCAGTTCAACCGGCGCCTGGTGAAAATATACCAAATATGCTTGTATGTCAAGAAAGCCCGCCGGCGGATTCAGCACAGATTCGGGAAGAGCTGCCCCAGGGGTCAGGGAAGGATATGACGATTCATCGGTTGGAAGCCGAATTGGCAATGCCGGAGCAGGGTCAGGGAATCAAAGATAAAGGCATGGCCCACCAACTCCCTCCGATTGGTAGAGATTTGACAGAGCCGGAATTGGCCTTCGGTTTAAAAGAATTACTTCCGGGTGCCGGGAAAGAAAGGGATACTTTGTTGCAAAAAGCTGACCTTAGGTCCGGCAGCGGGGAAGGGTTTTATGAAACAGAGCAAAAGGCAGTCCATGGGGATAAGGTTTCCGAATTGTTAAAAGAATTGTCCGGGGAGGTAAAAAGGGAGTACGCTTTAACCGGTAAAGACAATTTAAGACAAGGTGGGGCGGTATCTGAAAAAGATAGGATTTCCGATACAGAAACGGCAATGGAGTCTTCAGGGGTAAAGGGATCCGGTGTTTATGAAAAAAATGAAAATTCTTTTTCCTCGGAAGAAATTATCCCGGATGTGAGATATAAAGAAACAATAACAGGGAGAAATTTTGATTTTAAACAGACGGAAATACCGGATAAAGCCCAGATTTGGGCGCGAGTAATTGATTTTATCAAAGAAGTTCCCCTTTCCTCCGCTATGGAGGGCAGGACGGTAGAAAAAATTGAAATCAAGCTTTATCCGGCAGAGTTAGGAAAACTGGATGTACATTTAAGAATGGAAGACGGGATTTTGCATCTGGTAATTAATGCCTCAGACCAAGCTACCGGGAATTATCTGCAAAATCATCTTGGGGAATTAAGACAAAGCCTTACTCAAATAGGGATATCCTGTGGTTCCATGGAAATGAGCTTTCAGGGAGAGCGTGAACAGGAAAATGAAGGAAACGCTCCTGAAAACCATGATTATTACCGGCCGACAGAGGAAGAGAGTATTAGTTATGGCAAAGCCATGTATAATATGCAAGACTTGATGACGAAAACAAGAATAAATGTAAGTATCTAGCAAGGGGGAAGCGTTATGACCGGTGTATACGGAACAAGTGCCGCCACTTATGGGATGCAGGATCATAAGACGGATACCGCCAAGGCTAACAATGTGTTGGGGAAGGATGATTTTTTAAAGCTATTAATTGCCCAGTTGTCTAATCAAGACCCTATGACTACCATGGATCAAAATGATATGATGGCCCAGATTGTTCAATTAAGTTTGATAGAACAGATTGGGAATATGTCTGATTCAATAAATGGTTTAAAAGAAACTATGAACGGTCTTTATAACCAGTCCCTTTTCACTCAAGGAGTTGCCTTGATGGGCAAGGAAGTTAAAGGTATGAACGAAGAAGGCAAAATGCTGACAGGTCAAGTTACCGGGGTTAAATGGAACGAAAGGGATTTAATGCTCAAAATAGGAGAAAACTGGCTGAACATAAATGGGATATTGGAGATTAAAGAAGAAAAATAATGTTTAGAGAGGGGTATGCCTTATGATGCGATCTTTGTACTCTGCCATATCAGGATTAAAAAACCATCAAATTTATATGGATGTAATCGGTAATAATATCGCCAATGTAAATACTCCCGGTTATAAAAAGAATCGTACGGCTTTTGCCACCATGCTGGGACAAAGCATGCGAGCGGCTTCCGCACCGGATCAGCAAGAAACTCCTGCTTTTGGGGGTATTAACGGTATCCAGATTGGGTTAGGGGCAGGAATAGGTTCCGTGGACCAGATTATGACCCAGGGAAGCGCTCAATATACCGGGAAAGATACAGATATGATGATTGAAGGGGAAGGTATGTTTGTTTTGAACTTAAACGGAGAATTTCTATATACGCGGTCGGGCAATTTCAGTTTTGATGAAAGCGGCAATTTGGTGGAGCCTTCCACCGGGGCAATTTTGCAAGGATATGATGCTGACAAATATGATGAAGACACCGGTTGGGAAGAAGTTGATTCTGCAACTGAAACGGTAAATATTCGTTTTCATCTGGGGCAGGAATATGTAGATGATCCTGATTACAAGCTGACTGGCTACAGTATCGACAAAAAAGGTGTCATTATCGGTACTTACAGCAACGGGAATCAAACAATTACCACCCCCATTTACCGGATTGCTTTAGCCAATTTCAATAATGAGTCCGGCTTGGTTTCCATGGGGAATAACTTTTACACTGAAAGCAACAACTCCGGGAAAGCTGACCTGGGATATGCGGGCATGGACGGGCGAGGTTACATCATCCCCAATAATTTAGAAATGTCTAATGTGGACTTGGCCCAGGAGTTTACTGATATGATTGTAGCTCAACGGGGTTTTCAGGCTAATTCCCGGGTAATTACCGTTTCCGATACTATGTTGCAGGAACTCATTGATTTGAAGCGTGGTTAGAGGTAGCATATGAAGATATCGGCTTATTATCTCCAAACTCTGCAAAATCGTATTGATATCGTAGGGCATAACATCGCAAACGGTAATACCATAGGTTTTAAGGAAACCCTCCAATCCTTGGAAGAAGCTTTTGACACTCGGGAATTAAGCAATACCGTGGCCCTGTTCGGCGGGGTGATGCCGGAAGTTGATTATTTTAATATCCAGGGAAATTTGTATCATGGAAAAAGACTGGACCTTTCCCAGGGCGCTCTGTTGCAGACAGACAACCCTTTGGATTTGGCCGTGAACGGGACCGGTTTTTTTCAAGTGCGTACTCCCGACGGGCGGATTGGATTTACCCGAACAGGTATTTTTATGCTTGATGCCCGGGGACAAATAGTAAATAATCAGGGTATGCTGTTGGAACCGGAAATCCCGGTACCCCCTCATACTTTCAATATTCATGTGGGAAATGACGGCAAGATTACAGGAGTGGTGGATGGTGAACCGGAAGTTTTAGGTCAAATTCAGTTAGCTGAATTTGATAATCCCCATGGTTTGGAACAAGGGGGAGATAACTTGTTTTTTGCTTCGGAGGCTTCCGGGGAGCCACGTACCGGTGTGCCCGGAACCAATGGTTTAGGAATTATCCAAAGTGGTATGTTGGAAAGGTCTAATGCAAATTTCGTTAATGCAATGACTCAATTAATACAATTTCAGAAGGCTTATCAAGTAGAGTTGCGCACCATAAAAAATCAAGACGAAATGTTTCATCAAGCTATTACCATGAGGGGATAAAAATGGTAGGTTGGTTGGATTTTAAAATTCTCAATCAATTGGAAAAGGCATTGGATGCTACCAATTTAAGGAATAAGATCTTGGCAGACAATATTGCCAATATTGACACACCCGGTTTTAAAAGATCGGATATTAATTTTCAGGCCGTATTAAAGGAGGTCATGGCCGATCATCAGGGATTGGCCTTGAAAAGAACTTCTGACAGGCATTTATCAGGAAACAGATTTTCGGAAGATATCATAGTTCAGGATAACAGTACCTCATACCGGAACGATGGCAACAATGTGGATATTGATTTGGAAATGACGAGATTGGCGGAAAACACCATTCAATATAATGCTTTAGCCCGTATTTATTCATCCCATTTAAATCTATTAAGACAAGTAGTTAGGGAGTAATCGCTTACTTTTGGATTCCTTGGGAAGGGTTGGTAAATCATGGACGTAACAGCTGCTCAATTGGAGGCTTTAAAAGAGATCGGCAATATCGGATCCGGTCATGCGGCCACTTCCTTATCTGATATGCTGCAATCAAGGATTAGCATGGACGTGCCCCGGGTGTGGCTATTACCGCTGAATAAACTTACCGAAGTTTTTGGCGAATTGGATTCACCTCGGGCAGCAATTTACCTGAAAATTACCGGAGAAGCGCCCGGAAAAGCTATTTTTGTGTTTTCTTTACCCAGTGTCCAAACTATATTGGATACCCTGCTGGGAAAAAATCCCTGTACAGATATTTTTACCAGCGAACTGGCTCAATCTGCTCTGAAAGAAGTGGGAAATATCCTGGTAGGCTCATTTATTATGGCCATTACGGAATTTTCCGGTGTTAAGCTGTATACCTCAATTCCGGCCTTGGGGATAGATATGATTGGAGCAATGATTGAGACTATCCTGATAGAAGAAGGAAAAATTGACGATAATGTGTTAATTTTTGATACTAAAATGACGGGGTTAACGGAAATGGAAGGCAAGTTTTTATACATACCCAATGAAGGTTCTCTAAAAAAATTAGTCCGGGTATTTGACCTATGAGCGATAATATCATTGTGGGAATGGCAGATTATAAAATCGGCAAGGCACCGGACAAGCTTATGACCATTGGGCTCGGGTCCTGTGTGGGAATATGCATTTATGATTTAGCCAAGAAAATAGGAGGAATGGCTCATATAATGCTGCCCAGCTCTCAAGGGAAAAAAGGGGACAACCCTGCTAAATATGCTGATACCTGTATACCTTTGATGATTGGAGACCTGTTAAAAATGGGTGTGAACAAGGCCGGCTTAAAGGCTAAAATTGCCGGAGGAGCGAGCATGTTTTCTTTTGCCGGAAACAGTCCTTTGATGAAAATAGGAGAAAACAACGCGGAAAGGGTTAAACTGGAAATAAAAAAGGCCGGCATCCCCCTGGTTTCATATGATGTGGGCGGGAATTTCGGCCGCACGATAATTCTTGACTTAACAACAGGTGACCTGCTTATTCGAACTATCAATCACGGGCAAAAGGTAATCTAAAATATTTATCCGAGTGTACTTAAGAAGATGATGGTTTGGCCCGATATATTCAGTAGGTGGTGAAAGAATATGATTCGTGGTCTATACAGTTCTGCTTCAGGCATGCTGGTTAACCAAAGGAAAAGTGATATCATTGAGGGTAATATCGAGAATTTGAATCGTCCCGGGTATCGGGAGATTTCCCAGGGGTTAACTTCTTTTCCCCAGATCTTAACTCAAAGAATCGGTCCGTCTCCAATAGGCTCCGGGGAACGGGAAGTGGTAAATTTAGGTGTAATGGGAACCGGTGTCAGGGCGGACAGGATTTACTATAGCAATAAACCGGGGTTGATACGTCAAACGGATAATCCGACGGACCTGGCAGTGAACGGGGAAGGTTATTTTGTCATTCAAACCTTGGATGGGGAGCGTTATACCAGAAACGGCCATTTTGTTTTGGATCCTTCCCGCCGCTTAAGGACTGCCGGGGGCAATTTGGTACTTGGAGAATACGGGCCTATCGGACCGTTGCCTGAGCAGTTCAAGGTGCAGCCGGACGGGACAATAATTAACCAGGAAACAAACAATGTTATAGACAGACTGAGAATAGTCAGCATCCCTAATAACCAAATCCGACAAGAAGGTGATACCACTCTCTACCAAGCTTTGACAGAACCTGTTCCTCTGGAAAGAGAAAGGGTCAGGATTTCCCAGGGTTGTGTGGAAGAATCCAATGTTGACCTTACCGGTCAGATGGTTAAAATGATTGAAGCGGCCAGGTTCTACCAGTCCAATCAGAAAGTAATACAAATTATTGATAACTTATTGCAAAAAACCGTAAACGAAATCGGCCGGGTTTAGGATTTTAATATAGAAGCTTCAGAAAATATTAGTTTAGGGGACCAGATAGGTTCCTTTTTTTATTTTAAGAAATAATTGCCCGGGGAATATATTCCAAAGGTACTTGTTTATTCACAGCACCGATTTCAAAAGCAACTTTGGGCATACCATAAACTACGCAAGATTTCTCATCTTGGCCAATGGTTAAAGCTCCTTTTCGTTTCATGGCAAGCAAACCTTTAGCCCCGTCATATCCCATGCCTGTCAGAATAATACCGGTGGCTTTGTCTCCGGCTTCTTTTGCTACCGATTCAAAAAGGACATCTACTGAAGGACAATGCCCGTTAACCTTATCTCCTTTGTAGCACTCAACTTGATAATTATCCCCTGTACGCTTAATAACCATATGCCGGTCACCCGGCGCAACCAGGGCTTTGCCCGCCTCAATCCTATCACCTGTTTCCGCCTCCTTTACCTGCAGTTGGGTAGTGTTATTTAAGCGGTCGGCAAACATTTTGGAAAATACGGGAGGAATATGCTGGACAATCACAATCCCCGGTGTGGTAGGGGGGAGTGATTTCAAGATATAGGCAATTGCTTCCGTCCCTCCGGTGGAAGCTCCTATGGCTATAATTCTGTCCGAGTGAACCTTAGGATTTTCCTGCACCGGGGTGGTTGGCTCGGCGGTTTTTACTTGCGCCTTTGCGGCAATTTTAATTTTGGAAATCATTTCCTTAATAAAACTGTCCATCCCGGTTTTTGATTGCATGCTGGGCTTAGCTATAAAGTCCACCGCTCCGGCGTTTAAGGCTTCAAAAACCACATCGCTGACCGTACTGACCACAATCACAGGAAGAGGGTATTGGGGTAAAAGCCTTTTGATAAATTCTATTCCGTTCATCTTTGGCATTTGAATGTCACAGGTCATTAAATCCGGCCGGAATTGTAATATTTTATCCCGGGCATCAAAGGGGTCAACGGCGGTGGCCACAACATCAATAGCCGGATCAGAGGAGATTCCTCTGGACATAATTTCTCGGAAGAGGATGGAATCATCCACTATTAAAACTTTAATTTTTTTCTCAACCATATCAGCTTTCCTTTCTGTAAACAGCCGGTAATACATATTTATATTTTGATTCTCCCCGGTTCAATGATTCTGAATGACCGATAAACAAATAACCTCCCGGTTCGGTGAAATTATAAAATTTATTTACCAGTTCTGTCCTGGTCTGAGCATTAAAGTAAATCATTACGTTTCGGCAAAAAATGACATGAAACTTTTTTTTGAATGGGAAAACCGGGTCCATCAAGTTAAACTTTCTGTAAATAATTTCATTTCGAATTTTACTAACCAGGACAGAATTATCCCGGTCAATTTTTTGGAAGTAATTTAGTTTCCAGTTTACGGGTAAGTTGGCGATGCTTTCCGTGGAATAAATTCCTTTTCGGGCAACATCCAGTACCTTAGAGGAAATATCGGTAGCCAGTATTTTGGTATCCCATAATTTTTTTTCCGGACCAAAGAATTCATCGATAATCATGGCCAGGGTACTGGGTTCTTCTCCGGTGGAACAACCTGCACTCCAAATCCTCAAGTCTTTGTCCTTGACGGAATGAGCCAAATAGGGCAGGACATGACTCTTAAAAAACTCAAAGTGACTCGCTTCCCGCATAAAAAAGGTATGGTTGGTAGTTATTTTATCTATTAATGTTTTCACGGCCTCCCCGGTTTTGTCGGAAACTACATAGTTAAAATAATCCGAGAAACTTTTAAAATTATTTTGCAGCAGGACATTATTTAGTCTCCCGGTCACCAGTGTCATCTTTTCCTGTTTTAAATGGATTCCATAGTGGTCTCTGATAAAATCCGATAATTGCCGGAATTCCTTTTCTGTTATTGCAATCATAACTTCACCAGCCTTAAAGGTGAAGAGAGAGCATTTAGCTGCTCTCTCTCAAACTATATTAGTATTTGCCGAATTCCTCATCACTCAATTTAATTTCCTTTTTTTCGGGGAGAGCGGTATTATTTTCAGCTTGCGGAGGGGGTTCTTTTTCTTCTGATTTTTCCGATATTTCATCGGCCTTTTTCCCATTTTCGGGACTTAAACTGTCTGCTTCTTTCATGGTATAATTGTTTTCTTTAAGTTTGGCGTTGGCCACCTGCTGCTTTAAGAGTTCAGCTTGGGAGGCCAGTTCTTCGCTGGCTGCCGCACCTTCCTCAGAAGTGGCGGAGTTAGTTTGGACAACCTGAGATACTTGCATAATTCCTTCATTAATCTGGTTAATACCCAAAGCCTGTTCGTTGGAGGCTATAGCGATATCATTTACCAGAGTGGCCGCCTTGGTTACCCTTTCTACAATATTATTTAAGGCTGAGGCTGTTTCATGGGCTAATTTGGTACCTCCTTCAACCTTTTTAATGGACCCTTCAATTAGTTCTGTGGTTTCCTTGGCAGCATTGGCAGAACGGGCTGCCAGATTTCGAACTTCTTCGGCTACCACGGCAAATCCTCTGCCGTATTGTCCGGCCCGGGCAGCTTCCACGGCGGCATTTAGAGCCAGAATATTTGTCTGGAAGGCAATTTCTTCAATAACCTTGATTATTTTAGAAATGTTGCCGGAGGATATATTAATTTCATCCATGGCTTTCAGCATTTCTTTCATTTGGTTATTTCCCTGGGCGGCATTTTCCTTGGCATTTTCCGCCAGCTCATTAGCTAGGTTGGCGTTTTCCGCATTTTTTTCAGTTTGGGCGGCGATCTCTTGAATAGAAGCAGTTAATTCTTCAATGGTGCTTGCCTGTTCTGTTGCTCCTTGGGAAAGGGCCATACTGGAATCAGATATTTGTTTGGCACCCGAAGCTACCTGTTCTGCTGCTGTTTTAATGCTTGAGATAAATTGGTTTAGGTCATCGGTCATTTTAGCTAAATTCTTGCCTAAGATGTCTTTTTCCGATTTAACATCCACATGGACTGTAAAATCATATGCCGCTAATCTTTCGGCAGCCAGGGCATGGCCGCGGAGATTGGCAACTACAGCGCCGAATGACTCCATTAGTTTACCGATTTCATCTTTTCTGGTGTTTTCAATTTTTACATTAATATCCCCCATAGCCAGTTTATTGGAAGCGTCTACTAGTTTTTCTATAGGTTTGCTTATTAATCTGGCGATAATTAATCCTAAGACAATAGCCAGAATCACAGCAATAATCAGGGCGATAATCATGGTAAGGGTAGCTTTTTCCGCCAATTCGGAATTATAATCTGCCCGTGCTTTTGCTCCGGTGGAATTATAATCCATCATCTTATCAAAGGAGATTTCCAATGAGTTGCCGATAATATCCCCGTTTCCTAAAAACAGGGTCAGAGCATGTTCTTTTTGATCTCCTTCAACCATCTTGATCACATTTTGGATCAGAGTTTTATATTGATGCCAAAGAGCGTTCATATTATCAAACAGCAATTGGTCTTCTTCCGTAATAATACCCGCTTCATATTTCTTGATATAGTCATCAGCGGCGGCAGTGTTGCTTTGAATGTTTTTCATATAGTCTTCATATTTTGCCTCATTATCAACAATTAACAATTCCATGGTATAAAATCTTAGGTTTTGATAATGGGTAGAGGCATGTCCGATGTAATCAATTCCCAAGGTATTTTCTTCATAAAGCAACTTATCAGCATTAACTATTTCGCGAATGTTATTGACACCAAAAAAACCTACTGCTGCTGCAATCATTGCAATTATAAAAAAGCCGAGAACCAGTTTTTTATAAATCTTAATATTATTAAACCATTTCATGAAATGATACCCCTTTACAAAATTGTTTATTGAATTTCGCTTAATAATTCCGTTTCATCATCGTTAAGAAGTTTATCACAATCCAAAAGGAGTTTAATATTATCTCCTACTTTTCCGATGGCTTTAATATATCTGTTCCCGGTTTTAGCTAATTCCGGCGGAGGGACAATGTCTTCCTCCGGCAAGGTTAACACCTCGGATACGCTGTCTACGATCAAGCCGACGGAAATATCCTTAACTTCAACTACAATGATGCAAGTCCGGTCATCATATTCCATCGGAGGCTTTTTAAATCTAATCCTTACATCCATCACAGGAATAATTCTGCCTCTAAGATTAATAATCCCCTTAATATAGTCGGGAAGCTCAGGTACGGGGGTAATGGGCTGGAGTCCGATTATTTCTATCACATGTTTGATTTCAATACCAAAATATTCGCTTCCCAATGAAAAAGTAAGATACTTACCTTTCAGAGTGTCTTCCTCCAGTTCTAACAATTCTTTGTCTTGAATATCCACCATGTTTTATATCTCCTTTCTCTGTTAGATGATATAAAATTCTAAGACCTGCTTTCAAAAAAACCTGCAATATCAAGAATCAGACTGATACTGCCGTCACCTAAAAGGGCACACCCGGCTAATCTTTTGATTTTCTTAATATAAGCGGGCAGTGCTTTTACCACTACCTGCTGTTCACCTAAAACGGTATCTGCAAAGAGACAGGCTGTTTTTTCATCATTTTCTACCATAATCATTATTCCTGCGGTCAGGTCGGTGATGTCGGTTTGTATCTTTAAGACTTCATGCAATCGAATGATGGCATAGCATTGTCCCCGCACCATAATCATTTCATTGCCGTCAGGATCCGTAATAATCTGCTTTTCTTTCGGCCTAAAGAATTCCTTTATGGATGTAATGGGGATGGTATAGCATGACTCGCCAACCTGGATATTCATTCCGTCGATAATGGCTAAAGTAAGAGGAATTTTTAAGGTGAAAGTTGTTCCTTCGCCGGGGATGCTGTCTACTAAAACTGAGCCGCCGATGGTTTCAATATTTTTAGTGACTACATCCATGCCCACGCCCCGGCCGGAAAACTCTGTAGCATTTTCTTTAGTGGAAAAGCCAGGTAAGAAAATATGGTTAAAAATCTCCCTATCGGTAAGTTCGCTTTCCGGTTTCGTTAATAGTCCGTTTTCTTTGGCCCGCTGCAGGATCTTTTCTTTATCTAATCCTTTTCCGTTGTCCTTTACCAGGATAAGAACTTCATTTCCTGCGTTTCTGGCCTCAATTATTACTTTGGCCGGTTCTGTTTTTCCCTTTTTTAATCTTTCCTCGCTGCTTTCCAAACCATGGTCGATGGCATTTCTCACCAGGTGCATTAAGGGATCGGAAATTTGCTCAATAATGTTTTTATCAACTTCCGTTTCTTCTCCTACTATTTCCAGCACCACGTCTTTATTAAGCTTTTTTGACATATCCCGCACTATTCGATTCATTTTTTGAAAAGTAACCGTTAAGGGTACCATCCTGATGGACATCACAATATCCTGGATTTCACTGATAATTTTTCTTAACTGCCGGGCAGCTTTTTTAAAATTATTCAACTCCAATTCTTTTAAATCCGGATTTTGTGTAACCATGGCTTCTGCAATCACCATTTCGCCTACCAAATCCAGGAGGATGTCTAGTTTTGTCACGTTCACGCTAATCATCTGTTGGGGGCTGTTTATGTTATTCTTTTCCGTCTTTTTTTTGTTCTCCTTCATCACCTCTGGGGTGGAAGCGGAGATTTTTTCTATACTTTGGTTTGGACCAAGCGGTATAACTTCGTTAACTTCATCGCCCTTTTCCGGTACCACTATTTCAAAATCCCGGACGAAAGCTGTACCTAAAATAATGTTCTGAATTTCTTTAATAGGACGGTGGGTTTTGATGATTATCTGAAAACCTTGCTTTTTAATAACCTCAGCACTTTGATCATTTTCCATTATGTCTTCGGGTATGTAACGGATTATTTCTGCTATCTCCTTAAGCTGATGCACAATGTTAAAGGCCCTGATGTTTTCCATTTCACAGCCTTCTTCAAAATATACAACGGCTTTTATATTATCAAGGGCAGAGTTTTTTTGTTTCAGTTCATTAAGATAATTTTTTATGTTGCCAATCAGACCGGTATTATCGCCGTCCGCAGGGTCTCCGTTTTTAACTTTTTCCAGTTCTACTTTGATAAAATCAACCCCGTTTAAAATAAGGTCGGACAGAGTAGAAAAATCTACATTTTCCGGCTTCTCTTCCCGGAGAAAAAAGAACAAATCTTCCATTGCATGCGCCAAGGAAGAAATATTGGTCAAATGCATCATAGCAGAAGAACTTTTAATGTTATGCATAATACGAAATACTTCGTCAATAGCAGAGTCGGAAAAGTGGTTAGACTTTTCTCCGTTTATTATTAATTGTTCCAGTTGTCTTAAATATTGGCCGGTTTCGAAATAAAACAATTCGAACATTGGTTCCATATTAGATGTCGGCAATTAATCGCCCCCTTTACTTTCATGATGTTTATTTAAGTGCTGCGGTTTTGTCACTGCTCCCAGTGGTCAGTTAATTATAATTTAATTATAATAAAGTGATAAATAATGGTTTTCAAATTAATTATCGACATTTTTTCTCGTTTTCTTAAGTTAAATCCGAAAATTTTGTATATAAAGAAAAATATTTGTATTGTAATAGCAGGAACAAAATTATTTATGTCGAAAAACATGAAAAATTATGGTATTTTAATTGTTTTTAATAACTTTCCAGCTTTTTTAAAAACAATTAAGTTAAGGTGGATAGAAATGCGTCGGATAAGTATTTCCTGCCTAAAACCGGGGATGAAACTGGGTAGTCCTATTTACAACAGTAGATCTGATGAGCTTTTGGTTCCGGGAGTTACCTTAACCGATACCTATATTTGTCGACTGCGGGATTTGGGTCTCAGTTATGTTTGGATTGAAGATGAAGTCTTCACCGGGCTTGAGGTAAACGAAGTGGTCTCTTTAAAAACTCGGATTGCCACGATACGGAAAATCAGAGATATTACTATGAATACCAAAGTCACAGGGAAACTTTTAGTAAATCCGGAAGAACTTTATGATACTGTAAATAGTTTTATCAGCGAGATTTTTCAGAATAAGGACGCTATTTTCTATCTCTCCTATCTCTACTCTTATGATGATTATATTTTTTCTCACTCTGTCAATGTATGCATTATGGCTTTGATGACAGGTATTACCTTGGGTTATAGAGGCACAAAGCTGACTGACTTAGGCGTGGGAGCCCTGCTGCATGATTTGGGTAAAATTAAGATACCGGAAAATATTATTAATAAGCCGGGAAAACTGACTGTGGAGGAGTTTGAAATTGTAAAAATGCATACCTCCTTTGGCTACGAACTGATAAAAGAGGCGAATAATTTAAGAGGGAGTACGGCGATAATTGCTTTGCACCACCATGAAAACTATGATGGCTCCGGTTATCCTTCCGGTATTCCCGGAGAGAAGATTCCAGAGTATGTCCAGGTAGTCGGTATTGCCGATCGTTTCGATGCTATTGCTTCTGACCGTATCTACCGGAAGGCTTATTCACCTAACGAAGCTTTTGAAATGTGCGCCGCTTCGGGCAATTATTATTTTAAAGAAAATGTGGTGAATGCTTTTTTATACAATATTGCTGTATATCCCCGGGGGGCTATAGTAGAACTTAACGACGGAAGCATTGCCTTAGTTCTTGATACACCGCGAGGGTATCCTCTTTTTCCTCGGGTGCAAATACTTTGTAATCGCTTTGGCCGGGAGGATAAGCTAAAAAGGGAGGTATCTCTGGTGGATCGGGGAGACCTCTACATAGTCCGAATTTTAAACGGAGATGAAGAAGAATTGTTAAACATTATTTGATTTAAATAAACAGGGCTTTCTTCAATGGAGGAAAGCCCTGTTTATCAAGTGTGTTATTGAATTTTTCCCAGCATTTCCCCAGGGTCGGTAGTAGGGGCCTGGCAGGAAAAGTTGTGGCAGATGTAGGCTGTAGCTTTGTTTCCTTTAGACGGATATTCTTTGACTAAAGGGATAGTTTCTGCCAATACCGGGTCCGCTTTGAGAGTTATGGTGTGGGGAAGAAACCTGGTTCTTAGAATATCTATCATCTCTTGACCTTCCGTACTGGACAAATCGCCGGACAGCACTATTTCCTGGGTTGGTCCCAAAGAAAACAGGTATGACATAAGGAGGAAAGTGTACCCTGCCGGATACCTTTTTACACTTTCCCCCAAGGCCTTAAAAATAGCATGGGCTTTTTCTTCCCATTCCTGCTGTCCGGTGAGCCGGGCTAAACGCAGGAAATTAAGAGCGGTTACAGAATTGCCGGACGGGGTTGCTCCATCATATACTTCCTTGGGCCGGGCAATCAGGTGTTCTCCATCATCCCCGTAAAGGAAAAAACCGCCCCTTTCTTTATCCTCAAAACGGAGGATGAGGTCATGGGATAGTTTAAGGGCTTCCAATAGGTATTTAGATGCGAAGCCAGCTTGGTAAAGCTCAATTAATCCCCAAATGAGAAAAGCGTAATCATCAATATAACCCAAATATGCTGCCTCGCCTTTTCTGAAACGGGCCAATAACCGGCCGTCTTTATTTCTTAATTTCTTCAGGATAAAATCCGCTCCTTCAGCGGCAGTTTTAGTCCATATATCATTACGGAAAACTCGGCCGGCCAGGCTCATGGCTGCGATCATCAAACCGTTCCAAGAGGTAAGGATTTTGTCGTCTTTAAATGGATGGATTCTTTTTTCCCTATGGTTAAAAAGCTTATTTCTTTGAGCATGAAAAACCTTTCTTTGGGATAGATTTTCCTTTCCGATAAGGTTAGGAATATTTTTACCTTCAAAGTTGCCTCTGTCGGAAATATCGTAGAAACGGCAAAATTCTTCTCCCTCTATTGTTCCCAGGATATTCTTGACTTCTTCCGGAGTCCAAATATAGAATTTTCCTTCAATACCTTCGGAATCTGCATCCTCTGCAGAGTAAAATCCTCCTTCCGGAGAGACCATATCGCGCCTGATATAGGTAAGGATTTCTTCCGCCACTTCTTTATATAGCTCCTTCTTTGTTGCTTGGTAAGCCTCAAGATAAGCTATGGCCAGCAAAGCATTATCATAAAGCATTTTTTCAAAATGGGGGACCAGCCATTTTTCGTCAGTGGAGTAGCGGGAAAAACCGCAGCCAATATGGTCGTAAATGCCTCCTTGAAACATATGTCTCAAGGTTTTCTCCACCATCTCCAAAGCTTTTTCTTCACCATATATTTTCCAGTAGCGTAAGAGAAAATATAAGTTGTGGGGTATGGGGAATTTGGGTGCCCGGCCAAAACCGCCGTAAACAGGGTCAAAATCCTGCTCCAATTGACGATAGGCGTCATGAAGCACAGATTCATCCAGTTCGCTGGGGGATTGCTCCCGGGATAAATGATGCTTCAGGGACTCCGTTATTTGCTTGCCTGAGTGCAGTACCTTTTGCCTATCCTTTTCCCATAAACGGGCAATGTTAAGGAGAATTTCCTTCAAGCCGGGCATTCCGCCCCGTCCTGTTTTAGGGAAATAAGTACCGGAGAAGAAGGGTTCTTTATCCGGAGTCATTACCACGGTGAGAGGCCACCCCCCATGACCGGTCATGGTCTGGCACACGGTCATATAAATATGGTCGATGTCCGGGCGTTCTTCCCGGTCCACTTTAATGGAAATAAAATGTTTATTTAATATGTCTGCTATTTCCTCATCTTCAAAGGACTCTCTTTCCATGACATGGCACCAATGACAGGTAGAATAACCGATAGAAAGAAATATCGGCTTATTTTCAGTTTTAGCTTTTTCAAATGCTTCATTATTCCAGGTGTACCAATCTATCGGATTATAAGCATGCTGGAGTAAATACGGGGATTTTTCGTTTATCAATCTATTGGGTACTCTGTGTAAATTAGTCATTTTATCACTTCCTTTCATTAAGTAATGATAGTTTATTATAACCAAAAAAAATGGGGGATACTACTCTCTTGGCTCTTCCGTCCCATGAATAACCAGAAGAAAAAAGAAGACTTTTCATTATTTTAAGGGGGTTTAGCGATAATATAATGACCTATGGAAAATTATGTGATAGACTCATGTAAAAGTAAATAAAAGGGGTTGTCTGGCTCTTATATTCATTCAGTAAAAGAAGGGTAAGGATTTGACTACTATATAGCAGCAGCTACAAACAAAGAATTCCCTTCGTAATTGGTTAAGTATTTACTTCCTTTTATTTACAAATGTTTTTTAAAAAAAAGATTAGGATTGGAGAAGAGTCAATGGTACATCTTGTTTATTGTGATGATAAAGAAATGGTCTTGGAAAAAATTCTTAATGGTTCAAAAACAATGGTAATTCGCGGAGCAGCAGGCAGAAAAATTCCTCATAGTCGGGTTTTTGAAGACGAAGTCTTATACTTCATTAAAAAAGGAACTGGGAAAATTTCTGCCAAGGGAAGGGTAGTAAGTGTACAGAATTATACAAAGTTAACAGATCTTGAGATAAACAGAATTCTTGAAGAAAATCAAAACAAACTAAATTTATCGGAAAAACAAAAAGAAAGATGGCATAAGAAGTGCCTTTGCCTGATTGAATTCACAGATGTTGAAGAAATACCTCCTTTGGATTTTGACCGTCAGGCAAATATGGATGATTGGCTGATTATTAATAGAATCGAAGATGTGGTTGTCGGAACAAGCATACCTTTCAACTATGAAAACTCGAGGTTTTAATTATCGTTTAAATTCTTTCCATCTAGGTATCAAGTAAAGGCAGGCGAACCCCCTCCTTATCGCATATAAATGTGCCAAAAATGAAAACCCCTTGAAGTTAAGGGGTTTTTCTCAGTTTTCGGCTGGAAGGGGAAAGATTGTACATCTTATCGCCTCCTTATATTTTGAACTTCTAAACTTTGTTTGGTGAGGAATAAGTGCTGCCCCGTTGACATAATGGAATGAATGTACTATCATGGTAGATGAAGTATAATAGAAAAACCTGGGGAGCTGGGCAACCGGCTGAGAGGGAACTGTACGTTCCGACCCATAAACCTGAAACGGATAATGCCGGCGTAGGGAGTATATTGTTATTCTTTTAGTAATGTAACCCTTTATCTGTTTTAGGATAAAGGGTTTAGTTTTTTATACAAAATTAAATAATAAATTGTGTCTGAAAGGAGTGAGTAAAATGCCTGTTGTCAATGTAAGCCTTCAGGTGATACCAAGAGTCAGTGATGAAAGGATATATGAGGTAATTGATAAGGTTATCGCATACATAGATTCTTGTGAAGTCAAATATGAGGTTGGACCAATGGAAACTACCATGGAGGGTGAGCTTGATCAGCTACTGGAAATTGTGAAAAAAGCCCAGGATATCTGTGTAAATGAAGGTGCCACCAGGGTGCTTTCGGTAGTTAAAATTGATTTCAAACCAGAAGGTGTGACGATGGATGAAAAGGTTGGAAAGTACAGAAACAAGGAAAAAGGTCAGTCAAGCTGCAACTAAAGGGGTCCCGTCCTTATTCCTGTTCATTCTCTTAATAACGTGGCAGGTGGTGGTGGACCAAGGCATTGTGCAGAAGTACATACTCCCTTCTCCTTTGGATACGATAGTAACTTTTGTGCAGATTTTGCCCGGTCTCAAATCCCACATTATTATTACTTTAAAAGAGGCATTTACCGGATTTTTCATAGCCATATGCTTTGCCGTGATTCTTGCTGTGCTCATGGACAGCATCAAGCTCCTTAAGAAAGCTGTTTATCCTCTTTTAGTCGTTTCACAGACGGTACCGATCATTGCTTTGGCGCCCCTATTTGTCATCTGGTTTGGATTCGGCCTGTTACCGAAAGTAATTGTGGTGATACTGGTGTGCTTTTTCCCAATAGTTATAAGTTTGTTGGACGGATTAAACTCCGTGGATGTAGATATGCTGAATATGTTGAAATCTATGGGTGCTAACCGGCTGCAAACTTTCCGGATATTGAAGTTTCCTGCTTCCATGGTTAACTTCTTTTCCGGGCTGAGGATAGCGGCAACTTATAGCATCATGGGGGCTGTAATAGGGGAATGGTTGGGAGGTGAGGGAGGCCTGGGAGTGTACATGCTTAGGGTAAAGCATTCTTTTGCACTGGATAAAATGTTTGCGGTGATTTTGTTGATCGTGATAATGAGCATGTTGCTGTTTAAAGGGATTTCTCTGATACAGGACTTGTTAATGCCCTGGCATAAACTTTTAAACAAAAATATAGGGAGGCAATAAAATATGATAAAAAAATTATCGTTAATTATTGTTATGATTTTGATGGCAGTTTTTATCTTTTCCGGGTGTACTTCAGGCAATAAAGCTCAGGAAGATGAGCAAGCGGAAAAGATTGAGTTAAGAAAAATGACCGTTCTCTTGGATTGGGTTCCGAATACAAATCATACCGGCATGTATGTGGCAAAGGATAAAGGATACTACGCCGAAGAGGGATTGGATGTAAATATCATCCAGCCTTCAGAAGGGGGAAGTGCAGATCTTATCGCTGCAAACCAGGGGGAATTCGGCATCAGCTATCAGGAACAAGTCACTTATGCCAGAACAGCGGACAATCCTCTTCCGGTAAAAGCAATTGCGGCGATTATCCAGCATAATACATCAGGTTTTGCGTCACCGGTAGAAAAGGGAATCAAAAGCCCGGCGGACTTTGCAGGAAAAAAATACGGCGGGTGGGGTTCTCCGATAGAGGAAGCCATTATTAAAGGGTTAATGAAAAAGGCGGGGTCTGATTTTAACACAGTACAGATGGTGGATATAGGTGCAGCCGACTTCTTTTCAGCTACAGAGAAGGAAGTTGATTTTGCCTGGATCTATTATGGGTGGGATGGCGTAGCAGCCGAGATAAGGGGGATTCCGATTAACTTTATTAAGCTCCAGGATGTGGAACCGGCACTGGATTTTTATACACCTGTAATAATTGCCCATGAAGATTTAATAAAACAAGATCCGGATCTGGTGAAAAAATTCCTTAGAGCAACGGCAAAGGGTTATGAATTTGCCATAGACAACCCGGAAGAAGCGGTGGAGTCACTGCTGAAATTTGCTCCTGAAATTGATAAGAACCTTGCCGTAGCCAGTCAGAAATACCTTGCAGAGGAGTATATCGCAGATGCGGCAAGATGGGGAGAAATGAAGACGGAAGTCTGGGAGACATATGGAAACTGGATGTATGATAATGGACTGATAGAAAGAGAATTGGATGTAAAAGAGGCATTTACCAATGAATACCTGCCGTGATAATCTGAAGCTCTCGGTAAAGAATATTAAGAAAACCTTTGGGGATACAGCGGTGATAGAAGACGTATCCCTTGAGCTATATGAAATTGAGTTTGTATCCCTTCTTGGTTTAAGCGGCAGCGGAAAAAGCACTGTTTTTAATATTATTTCCGGGCTGGTGATGCCTGATGCCGGCGAGGTGTTCATAGAAGGCAAAAATTATACCGGGAAGACAGGAAGAGTTAGTTACATGTATCAAAAGGACCTTTTGATGCCATGGAAAAAGATTATAGACAACGTGGCCATTCCTTTTTTGTTGAAGGGGCAGGGCAAAAAGCAAGCCAGAGAAAAGGTTAAGGACTATTTTAAAGTTTTTGGACTGGAAGGTTTTGAGGAGAAGTATCCCTTTCAGCTTTCAGGGGGTATGAGGCAGAGAGCGGCTCTTCTGCGGACTTATATGTTTTCAAGGGATATTATGCTTCTGGATGAGCCTTTTGGCGGGCTTGACGCGATAACTCGCTCCAAAATGCACTGCTGGCTCCTTGGTATTTTAGAGAACCTGAAGACATCTATACTGTTTATTACCCATGATATTGAAGAAGCGGTTTTTCTTTCGGATAGGATTTATGTTTTATCTAACAGGCCGGCCAGGATCAAGGAAGAAATTATCATAGATCTGCCTAAGCCCAGAGAAAGAAAAATAGTTACTACAGAAAATTTTAACCGTATTAAGAGGCATATTTTGAGCTTACTGGATGAAGGGGAGGAAGAAAATGGCTGTATTTGATGCAATCGCTGATTCCTATGACCGGTGGTATGAAGACAGCAAAGGAAGCTTTATAGATAAGGTAGAAACTGATCTGGCATTTAAGCTTTTCAAGGTGGAAAAAGGGATGAACATACTTGACATTGGATGCGGTACCGGAAATTTCAGCATTAAACTGGCTGAAATGGGCTGTAAAGTTACTGGTATTGACATATCCGACAAAATGTTGGATATTGCACGCAAAAAGGCCGAGAAGGCAGGCTACCATATAGACTTTTACCTTATGGATGCTTATAATCTAAAATTTGCAGATGAGCAGTTTGATGGGGTATTCTCCATGGCGGCCTTTGAATTCATTGCCCAGCCGGAAAAAGCATTGGATGAACTTTTCAGGGTGGTTAAAAAAGGCGGTCAGGTTCTGGTAGGTACGATCAGCAGAGAAAGCAGCTGGGGCCGGTTTTATCTGTCTGAGGAGGTCCGGGAAAACAGCGTCTTTAAGTATGCTCATTTCAAGACCCTGGAAGAGATGAAAAGCTGGAAGAAAGAAAATTTAATTGGTACCGGCGAGTGTTTGTTTATACCTCCCAGTGCTAAGGAAGAAGAGTTTAATTTGCAAAATGAGCAGAAGCTGGCCGGAAAGACGAAAGGAGGGTATATATGCGCCCTGTGGAGAAAATAGCATCCTGCGAAATATCCTTTATCCCCATACAAAGCGATGACTATATCCAAGATGTAAACAAGGTTTTGGACATAATCAGGTTGCATCAATTGGAGTATAGCGTGGGGATTCTGTCCACAACAGTAAGGGGAGAGAGCAGTAAAATAATCAGTCTTATCAAGGATATATATGAAAAGATGGATGAAGTGTGCCACTTCACCATGGATATAAGGATTTCCAATATTTGCGGCTGCAAATAGAAAGTTTTTTTAGTGAAGGACAATTTTTAGCATGATTTTAGCAAAGAAACCCTAAATGCAGGGTTTCTTTTTTGGGTGCGCCCGGCATGGGCTATAGTTTGGCATCTTTATTATTTAATTTTTTTTCGCATCTTCAGTATTTTTTTTGCCGGTAACGGGTGAAACCCAGGCTGTGATCTTTGTTTTTTCTGCTGTTTTTGGATATATTTTTTAATAATCCAACATGTTGCAGCGCCGTAAACTAGATGGGGAAAAAACAGCAACAAATTTGGTAAAGGGGTTAAGAGGCTGGCTCTGGTAATATCAAGGGCCATAAACGCTCCATAAAAAATAATATATAAAAAAGCTCCTATTCCTAATCCTTTTAATTCCGCATAATCTGTTCCGGATTTTTTTATAATCAGCAACATAATGACACCAAAAAAGGCAGCAGCAGTATAGTCGGCGATAAAGCCGGTTAGTAAAGATATCGGGTTATCAATAAATTCCGCTGGGACAAAATACCCCGCGGCGATATGAATAAAAGTGTATCTTAGCAGACCAAAAGAATGAAAAACCCAGGCGATGATGGTTTTTGGAATGTTAGCAAGAAGACCGGCAAGGGCACCTAGAATAATCGTGTCTTTTGTCATGAATTATGCACCGCTAAATTAGATAGTCTCTTAATATAATAACCCATTAATGCTCCCATAATACGGAGATCCTCAAAAATGTTTTCCCTTAGTATTTCATAAAAGAAAAATTTAAATTCAAGAGCCTGCATTATTTTTTTGCCAGGGAAAGAATAGGTTTGAGGTGATGGTTATGTCAAAAAGGAATCAGCCCCCCAATAATAAAGCCGCAAGCCAATATAAAAAACGTGGGGAAAATCTACGGCATATACGGTGGTGTAAAAGAGTGGGCGGCTTATAGCCGCCCTATCCTAATCTATTAATAAAAATCTGCCTGAATTTCTCGGCCAAGATTAAAATAAATATCAAAATTTACGTAGCTTTCAACACATGGTATAATTGGGTGTAGTTACCGAGAGAGAAGTGAAAAAATGATTTACGGATTGGGGACGGATATTATTGAGATATCCCGGATAAAAAATGCTGCCCGCAGGGATTCCTTTCTTAGGCGGGTATATACGGAAAAGGAAATAGCGCTTTGCCGGGATAAACAAGATTTCTTTGCCTCCTTAGCAGTGAGGTTTGCCGCTAAGGAAGCCGTGGCAAAGGCCTTCGGTACCGGCTTTCGGGGCTTTAGGTGGCAGGAAATTGAAATCCTGGCCGATTCCCTGGATAAACCGTTGGTCATCCTCCATGGAAAGGCTTGGGAAATAGCCAAGGAGCTTGGTATTGCCAAATTGGAGGTAACCATGTCACACAGTAAGGATTATGGGGTGGCATTTTGTGTAGCGGAAGGGAGTGAACAAGATGTATCTGGTCACAGGGGAAGAGATGAAACTTATTGATGAAAAAGCTATTAACGATTATGGAATTCCCGGGGTTGTCTTAATGGAAAATGCCGGATTGGCGGTAGTGGATGTGATTAAAGGCCATTTTTCCGGTGGTCTGGCCCAAAAAAGAGTCCTGGTTTTTGCCGGGAAGGGCAACAACGGTGGGGATGGCTTTGTTGTAGCCCGACATCTGTTCAATGCCGGGTGTGACGTGAAAATATTTTTGTTGTGTAAGCCGGAAGAGTTAAAAGGAGATGCCCTTACCAACTGGAACATAATAAGAAAGATGAACATCCGTTATCAATTAATCTTGACGGAAAGAGACCTGAATGTGGTAAAAGTAGGTCTTATGTATACCGAGCTGGTGGTAGACGGTATTTTCGGCACGGGATTTAAAGGAAAAGCCCAAGGGATTACCGGCAAACTTATTGATTTGGTAAATGAGGCAGGAAAGCCGGTGGTAGCCATTGATCTTCCCTCGGGTTTGGAAGCGGATACCGGCCGGGTGCATGGGCCTTGCATAAAGGCGGATTATACCGTGACCATGGGGCTGCCGAAAATCTGCCTGGTATTGGAACCGGGAGCGCGTTATGTGGGAAAGCTCCTGACGGCAGATATATCTTTTCCACGGGGACTGTTTAAGAAATATCAGTTCAACCGTTATTTATTGGACCAAGAACTATGCCGGACTTTTTTGCCGATGCGAAGCATCGACAGTCATAAGGGATCTTATGGCCATGTGATGGTAATCGGAGGCTCTCCCGGCATGACCGGTGCGGTAACCTTGGCAGCTTGGGCGTCAGTGCGGTCGGGGGCGGGTTTGGTCACGGCTATGGTGCCGGAAGGCTTAAATCATATCATTGAAACAAAATTGACGGAAGCTATGTCCATACCTTTACCGGAAACGGGAGAGGGTACTCTGTCATTATCTGCTTTAGAACCTATCAGAAAAAGTGTCGCCAACAAGGTGGCCGTTTTGGGGCCGGGATTGTCCCGCCAAAAAGAGACCCAGGAAATTGTGCGGGCATTTGCCGGAGAGTTGCCTTGCCCGACGGTTTTTGATGCCGATGCTCTTTTTGCCTTGGCCCATGATGAGGATAGTATAGGGAAAATCAGGGAAAGTAAATATCAGGTGGTATTCACCCCTCACCCGGGAGAAATGGCCCGTTTGATGGGGAAAACTACGGAGGAAATTCAGAAAAGCAGGGTAGACTATGCTTTGGAAGGAGCCCAAAAGTGGCATGCAGTGGTGGTGTTAAAAGGGGCAAAGACCTTGGTGGCTACACCGGAGGGGAAACTCTATGTTAATCCAACCGGAAACCCGGGTATGGCTACCGGAGGAAGCGGTGATGTTTTGGCCGGCATGATTGGGGCTTTTTTGGCCCAGGGAATAAAGGCGGAACAAGCAGCGGCTTTAGCCGCATATGTCCACGGGCGGGCAGGGGATTTGGCTATCCGCCGCATCAGTCAGACCGGCCTGGCGGCGGGAGATTTAATTGAATATGTGCCGGATGTATTTTTAGAACTTGAGGGATGATTAATGACTTTAAAGAGTATTAACCGGCGGCCTGTGTGGGCGGAAGTAAATTTAGGAGCCGTTGCCCATAATGTCAGGGAAATTCGACGAATTGTCAAACCGGATGCAAAGATTATGGCTATTGTAAAGGCTAACGGCTACGGCCACGGGGCGGTTAAAATTTCCCGCACCGCACTTAATAACGGGGCGGATTATTTGGGTGTGGCGATTCTTGATGAAGCGGTAAAACTTCGGGAAAATGGGATTGATGCTCCCATATTGGTTTTGGGCTTTACCACCTTGGATCAGGCGGAAGAAATTCTTGATTATCAGGTAACCGCTACCGTGTTTACCTGGGAAATGGCTCAGGCCTTGTCGGAAAAGGCTTTGGCCAGGGGAGAAAAGGCTAAAGTGCATATTAAAATTGATACGGGTATGGGACGAATCGGTTTTCTCCCTCAAAAAGAAACTATGAGCTTGATTAAAAAAATCTGTAGCCTGGATGGTCTGCAGGTGGAAGGGATTTTTACCCATTTTGCTGTTGCTGATGAAAAAGATAAAGCATTTACCCGGCATCAATTAGAAAAATTTACCAGACTCATTTCTTACTTGGAGGAAGAAGGAATCAAGATTCCTTTAAAACATGCTGCCAATAGTGCAGCAATTATTGATTTACCTGAAACTCATTTTGATATGGTACGGGCGGGGATTCTTTTATATGGTTTGTATCCATCATCCGAGGTAGATCATAAGAAGATAAATTTGATACCTGCCCTGGAGTTGAAAACAAAAGTTTCTTTTGTTAAAAAAGTAGGTGCCGGGACCAGCATCAGTTACGGCAGGAAATATTTTGTCCGGGATGAAGCAATAATAGCTTCTTTACCCTTAGGTTATGCCGACGGCTATCCCAGGAAGCTGTCCAATCAGGGGGAAGTTTTGCTTGGAGGGAAAAGAGTTTCTGTAGTTGGTACCATTTGCATGGACCAGTTTATGGTGGATGCTTCTCAAGTACCGGATGTTAAAATTGGAGACGAGGTTGTGATTATCGGGCGGCAAGGGACGGAATGTATTTCCGTGGAAGAAATTGCCGAAAGGTTAAATACGATTAATTACGAAATAATATGTATGCTCAGTGAAAGAATTCCCCGCATATATTTTGATGAAAAAGCATAATAATGAAGCATAATTACCATCATTTACCTGAAGGAAATATTTTTGGATTAGTTGCAAATAATATAGCAAAAGGGCTATAATATTTATAGCTCCAGATATATATCTTTTTGGAGGTGTACCCTGTGCCTAATTTAAAAAGGATTATGATCAGTGTCCCTGATCAACTTCTTCAGGAGTTTGACGGCATAGTTAATGTTGAAAACAAGAATAGAAGTGAGTTTATTCGGGAAGCGATGAAGTTTTATATTATTGAACGACGCCGACGTATCATGCAGGAACAAATGAAAAAAGGCTACCAAGAAATGGCAAGCATAAATTTGTCTATTGCCAGGGAATGTTTCGGTGTAGAGCATGAAGCCTTTAAAAAATCAAGTGATAATCAGGTGGAGAAAATCAAATGATTGTGCGGCGCGGGGAAATTTTTTTTGCTGAACTGAATCCGGTCCAAGGTTCAGAACAGGGAGGCACCAGACCGGTTTTAGTTGTACAAAATGATATTGGCAACCAATATAGCCCCACCACTATTGTGGTGGCAATTACATCCCAGATTAACAAAGCGAAACTTCCGACCCATGTTGAATTGCCAAAGGAAAAAACGGGACTGGACAAAGATTCCGTGATTTTAGCGGAACAGGTGCGGACTATAGATAAAAGCCGTCTGCAACATAAGGTGGCGGTTTTAAGCGATGAGATTATGCACAGGGTAAATAAGGCCTTGGAGATCAGTTTAGGTTTAGTGGAAATATAAAGATAATTAGGTCAGGCTTATCAGTATGCCTGGCTTATTTATTTAGGGAGGGTTTTTTTTGATTCCGATCATTGGAATTACCTGTGGGGAAGACGAACTGAATTTTTTTGTTCGACAGTTTTATGTTCAGGCAGTAGAAGGGTTAGGTGGGGTTCCCCTGCTTCTTCCTGCCCTGAAGCGGAATATGATACGAGAAAAGTATTTGGAGCTGTTGGACGGTCTGATTCTTTCCGGAGGAGTAGATGTAAACCCTGTCCTGTTCGGAGAAGAACCGGTACCCGGATTAGGGGAAATAACCCCTCAAAGGGATGAATTTGAATTGCTGCTTACTAGGGAATTTTTTTCTTTAGGAAAGCCCATATTTGCTGTATGCCGAGGATGCCAGGTATTAAACCTGGCCTTGGGAGGGACTGTTTATCAGGACATTAACAGCCAATTGGATAAGATAATCAAGCATGATCAAAAAGCACCTCGGGCATGTCCCACCCATTCGCTAAAGGTTCAACCGGGGACTAAATTAAGTCGTATTTTACCCCAGGAATACCGGTGGGTAAACAGTTTCCATCACCAGGCGGTGAAAGATCCCGCGCCGGGATTTATTGTAGCCGCATTAGCCTCGGATGGGGTGATCGAAGCCATCGAGGCTCAGGACCATCCCTTTGCCTTGGGAGTACAATGGCACCCTGAATGTAATTGGCGTGAAGACCTGGGCAGCTACCGTCTGTTTCAAGAATTCATCAAAGCGTGTCAGGGGACGGTTCTTTGACACGCTTTGGTGGGAGAATTTTTCCGTGTCAGAGAACCGTCCCCTGACACGGGGGGGAGAAATTTCTCCATTTGTTGCAGGGTTTACGATTTTTTTGCCGAAATTCTCTCCTGGAGGTAGAGATGAATGCTGGCTGTTGCTAATGGTAAAATACTCACTATGGAAGGCAGGACCTATCCAAAGGGTACTGTGTTAATAGATCAGGGGAAAATAGTGGCTATGGGCGAAAATATATTAATTCCAAAAGAGGCTCAAGTCATTAATGCACATGGGAAGGTTGTCATGCCCGGGTTAATTGACGCCCATTGTCATGTGGGCATTGCGGAAGAAGTTTATCAGGTAGAGGGAGATGACCTTAACGAGATTACTAATCCGATAACCCCCCATTTGCGCGCTTTAGACGGGATAAATCCGGAGGATTTGGCTTTTGCCGATGCTGTACGGGGCGGTGTGACCACTGTAGCCGTAGCCCCGGGCAGTGCAAATGTAATCGGCGGCCAGGTGGTAATTTTAAAAACCTTCGGTCAAACAGTGGATGAGATGGTTTTAAAAGAACCGGCCGGGTTAAAAATAGCATTGGGGGAAAACCCGAAACGTTGTTACGGAGAACAAAAGAAAACGCCTTCTACCCGTATGGCCACGGCTGGCATGCTCCGGGAATTTTTTGTGAAAGGTCAGAATTACGAGGCTAATCATAAAGAAAGGGATCTGATGCTGGAACCTGTGGTGGGCGTGTTAAAAAAGGAAATACCTCTTTATGCTCATGCCCATCGGGCTGATGATATTATGACGGCAGTGCGCATATCCGGGGAATTTGATATGCCTTTGGTTATTCTTCATGGGACGGAAGGCCATAAGATAGGGTCGGAATTAGCCCGGCGCAATATCCCGGTAGTTTCGGGACCCCATCTGGTTAACCGGGCTAAAGTGGAAATGAAGGAAAAAACATGGAGAACCCCTGGTTTATTGGCTCAAGCAGGGGTAAAAGTAGCTTTAATGACAGATCATCCGGTTATTCCGATCCAATATCTTTCTTTGTGCGCGGCCTTTGCTTACCGGGCAGGGATGTCGGAAGAAGATGCCCTGAAATCAATTACCATTACTCCGGCGGAAATCCTGGGTGTGGATCACCGAGTGGGGAGCCTGGCAAAGGGAAAAGATGCAGATATTATTATTGTGAAGGGCAATATTTTATCTTGGGATTCCGTAATTGAAACAGTAATTATCAATGGCCGGGCAGTATATCAGGATCAGGGAGAGTCTGCTTAAGCCACTGTCTAAGATTATCTAAATTGGTTATAATGAAAAGAGATTAGAGAGATTTTTTCGGAGGAAAATGTGTTGTTTACGATGCAAACAAAAGAGCCGGAGGAAACTTTTGCCCTGGGGGAACGCTTAGCGGCCTTTCTTTATCCGGGAACGGTGGTTGCTTTAACGGGAGAACTAGGTGCAGGGAAAACCCTTTTTGCCCAGGGTGTGGCAAAGGGATTAGGGGTTAAAGAACATGTCACCAGTCCCACTTTTACTATTATTAACGAGTATCAAGGGCATTTGCCTTTTTATCATATTGATGCCTATCGGTTGGAAGGTACAGGTGAAATAGATGAATTGGGACTGGAAGAGTATTTTAATTCGTCCGGAGTGGTTTTGATTGAATGGCCGGAGCGAATACAGGATTATTTGCCTTCATCCTTCCTTAGAATTCACTTGGATAAGGAATGGGATGAATCAGGCCAGGAAATACGGGTTATTAGTTTTTTCCCGGTGGGATCTGAATGGGAAAATGTGATCGGAGAGTTTGAAGAAAGTGAAAATACTAGGAATTGATACGGCGACGAAAGTTGCCGGCGTAGCGATTGTTGATGAAACGGGTGTATTGGCTGAGAGTTGGCTGAATACCGGGAAGACTCATTCCCAGAGGCTGCTGCCTTTATTGGACAGCCTCCTGAAGAATGGGGATTTTTCATGGGATGACATATACGGCCTGGCTGTTACCATCGGACCGGGGTCTTTTACCGGCCTGCGCATCGGATTGGCCACAGTTCAGGGATTAGCTCAGGTTTTGGATAAACCGGTCGCGGGTATTGTGACATTGGATGCTTTAGCAGAGAACTTGGCCGGAATCCCGGGACTTATTTGCCCCATACTTGATGCCCGGAAAAATGAGGTATATACCGCCCTTTATCGGTGCAGGGGACACGAAAGGGAACGCCTGACGCCTTACCGGGCGGTAGCACCGGAAATTTTGCTTCAGGAGCTTTTGCCTCTGGAAGAAAGTATAACATTCTTGGGAGATGGAGTTTCGGTATATCAGTGTATGATTAAAGATACTCTAAAAGAAAAAGCTAATTTTGCCCCCATGACGCAAAACCTTCTCCGGGCTGCAGAAGTGGCTAACCTGGGACGGAAAAAGTTTGCTCAGGGAGTTAATACAAATTTATTTGAAATAAAACCCTTTTATTTAAGGCCTTCAGAGGCGGAAGTTAAATGGGCTGAAAAACACGGAGAGAAATGTCCATGATAGGTCAGTTAAAATATGTACCTTTAAGAGCTGAATACCTGGACCAGGTTTTGGAAATTGAGCGAGTTTCTTTTCCCACCCCCTGGAGCAAACAGTCTTTTTTAAGTGAGCTCCATGATAATTCTATGGCTTATTATATTGTTTGCATGCTTGATGAAAAGGTTATTGGGTATGGTGGGATGTGGATTATCCTGGATGAGGCTCATATTACCAATGTGGCTGTGCATCCGGAACACAGGGGGAAAAGAATCGGCCAAGGAATAATCTTTTATTTAATCAGCAAAGCTTTGAGTCTAGGAGTGTGCCGCATGACTTTAGAGGTACGACCCTCCAATCTTTCTGCAATTAAATTGTATCAAAGAATGGGCTTTCAGGCAGCGGGCCGACGCAAGGGATACTATACAGATACCAAAGAAGATGCTATCATTATGTGGAAGACTTTAATTTGTGACAATATAATCAGGGATTTTTCTGAAAAGGAGGGTATGGAATGTCCGGACACGAAAATGAAGTCCAATTAATGAGGGATTATCCAATTCCCAAAACTCTGGAGGATGTACCCAAATATTTCTGCCGAGGATATTTGGTCTTTGGTATTTTCCTAGTTGGGGTAATTGCATTAACCCTTTATTTTTCATAGTCTATGAGAGAAGCCCTTTGGGGCTTCTTTGGCATATTTCTAACAAAAAATCAGGCCCTTTGTTAATAACTTTGGACTAATGTTTAAAGGAGAAAGATATGGCTGTAAACATTTTGGCCATTGAAACCAGCTGTGATGATTCTTCTGCCGCTGTGATTACCGATGGCCGGGAGATAAAATCCAATATTATTTCTTCCCAAATTAATATACATAAAAAGTTTGGCGGGGTTGTTCCGGAAATTGCCTCCCGCAAGCACTTGGAAGCCCTGCCCTATGTTGTGCAAGAAGCCCTTGCCGAGGCGGGGATGAGTTTTCGTGAAATTGACGGGATAGGAGTTACTTACGGACCAGGCTTAGTGGGTGCTTTGCTGGTAGGCCTTTCCTACGCCAAAGCAGCTGCTTTGGCCCTTGAGAAACCTGTTATTGGAGTGCACCATTTAGAGGGACATATCAATGCCGGTTTTTTGGAGTATCCGGAATTGACCTTTCCTTTGGTGGCATTGGTTGTTTCCGGAGGACATACCAGTTTGGTATATTTACCTCGGCGAGGGGAATATGTCCTTTTAGGGCAAACAAGGGATGATGCGGCCGGGGAGGCCTTTGACAAAGTCGCTCGGCATCTGGGACTAGGATATCCGGGCGGGCCGGCGATTCAGGAAGCGGCGATGCAGGGTGATAAGGAGAGGTTGGTTTTTCCCAGGGCATGGCTGGAAGAGGGTAGTTTCGATTTTAGTTTCAGCGGCTTAAAATCTTCTGTACTGAATTATTTAAATAAATGTAAAATGAAGAATGAGCCTTACAACGTCCCGGATATTGCGGCGGGATTGCAGGAAGCCATCGGTGAGGTATTATCTGTTAAAGCTGTGGCGGCAGCAAAAATGAAAGGAGTAGATAAGGTTTTGTTAGCGGGTGGCGTGGCAGCTAACCGACGCTTAAGGGAAATGCTTCAAGCTCGAGGGGCCAGGGAAAATATCCAAGTGTTTTGGCCTTCTCCGGTTTTATGTACGGACAATGCAGCCATGATTGGCTGCGCCGCTTATTATAAATACCTAAAAGGAGAGTTTTCTGATTTGACCTTAAATGCAGTACCAAATTTATCATTATTCACAATATAAATACAGATACAAAGTGTATTTCAGTAAAAAACTCAAAGAGTGCATAAAAAGAGGAACAAGTGTTTTGTGGATGAAAAAGCTGTGGATAATGTGGATAGGTTTGTGCATAACGTAGAGCGACGGGGAAAAAAGGGTGTGGAAAAAATCTTGTCGAAAGATGGGATAAGATCGGGAAAAAATGTGAATAAATTATAAAAGGCCAGCTAAAGTGGGACAAACCCTGTGGATATCCATGTTGATAAGTTAAATATTGATTAACTCTTGACAAAGGAAAAAATATTGTTCTAATGGGGAAATAAATAAATAGGTTTTAACATTAAAACCTGTTTATGGAAATAGTGGGGAGAAATGTAATGAATAAATATACAAGGGTAATTTTGGTTTTATTCATCCTGGGGGCGGTGGCGGTGATTATTTTTCGTCCTTCCGGGAAACTGATGTCTGGAAGACATATCGAGGATAAAAGTATTGAGGATAAAAATTATTTAGAAATATATGACGAGGCGATAAATAACCATAAGCCTATTTTAATAGAATTTTACGGCCGGTACTGACCTGACTGTGTGGTAATGGAGCCCGTGATTCAGGCTCTTTCTGAACAGTATCAAAATGAAGTTGTTTTTCTGGTGATTGATGTGGATAAGGACAATTCGGCTGTAACGAAACTGGCCCAGGATTTTCAGCTTTGGTATATAGCTTTACCCACAATTATTCTGATTGACGGTAAAGGCCAGGTAGTTAAACAGTATGGAGGAATTGTAACCCAAGAGGTTTTGGCAGAGGAAATTGAGGAAATTATAAAAAATAAATAATATATAAGGAGTTTAGTTTTTGGAAACAGAACAATTGATTTTGCATTCCGCTCAGGAATTTAATATCTTACCCCTTACTTCCCGTTGTGATGCGAAATGTGTGTTTTGCAGCCACCGGTATAATCCTCCCCAGGTAAGAATTGTGGAAATTCCTCCCCGCACCCTGGAAGAGGTGGAAAGGACTTTGTTATTCTTGGACGGGAATAAAAAAATTGTTATAGGCGAATCCGCGACAAACATTATTGAAGGAGAGCCTTTTTCCCATCCCCAATTTCCCCAAATAATAAAATTAATCCGAGAAAAATATCCTCATACCGTGATTTCCCTGACCACCAACGGCCACCGGATTAATAGAGGGATGATCCATATTTTGCAGGAAGCAATGCCGGTGGAAATTAATGTTTCTTTAAACAGCGCTACCGTCAGAGGGAGAAAAATCTTAATGGGGGAAAGGGAAGGCCAGGCTGAAAAAGGGATTAAAAGTGTGGAACTTTTGCACCGGGCCGGCATTCCTTTTCATGGGAGCATGGTGGCCATGCCCCATTTAGTGGGTTGGGCTGACCTGAGAACAACGATAGATTATCTCTGCCAATGCGGAGCATTAACTGTGAGGATTTTAATGGCGGGATACGGGAAAAATGCCTGCTCAGAGCTTAAATTTATTCCGGAAGTAATGCACCGGGAACTGGCCGATTTTATTTATCCCCTGGCAGAAACAGCATCCTGTCCCCTTTTGCTTGAACCGCCGATGATTAATGATTTAAAACCTGTCACCGCCGGTGCGCTGAGAGGATCAAAAGCCTATCAGGCAGGGATCAAAAGAGGGGATCTGATTCTTGATATTAACGGCCGGATACCCCGGTCCCGGGTAGAGGCATGGGAGTTGGCTCAGGAACCGGGAAAAATCCATATAAAAGTGGAACGAGAGGGCAGGGTTCTGGAGTTAGCCTGGCAAAACAAAAGAAATGAAAAGTCCGGACTGGTAATGGAATATGATTTTGATATGGAGAGATGGGATAGAATTGAAAGCATGGTAAAAAGGCTTTCCGGTCCGGCGGTAATGCTGTGCTCCCTATTGGCTCAAAATACCCTAAAAGCTCTGAAAAAAACCGTAAGGCAAAAAGAACTCTTAAATATTCAGCCGGTAAATAATAATTTTTTTGGCGGTTCTATCGGAGCTGCCGGGTTGTTGACAATTAATGATTTTTATACCGCCTATGGTGAGTACCGGGAAATAAAAGATCGGCCGGAATTAATCCTTCTTCCCAGAGAAGCCTTTGATTATCTGGGCAGGGATCTAACCGGGCGCTCCTATAAAGAATTGGAGGAAAAAGCCGGGGTACAAGTAATCGTGATATAAAGATATAAAAAAAAGAGGTTTGTTAGGGGGGAAAATATGAAAAAACAAATGAGAAAAAATATATTAAAAGCGAGAATGTCTTTAGACCACCGACAAGTAGAAGAAAAGAGCGCCATGATTTGTGAAAAAATATTAAATCTGGCGGAGTTTAAAAAGGCTCAGGCGGTTATGGCTTACCTACCTATTCGCAATGAGGTGGATGTAAAGCCTCTTTTTCGTTTTTTATGGGCAGAAGGGAAAAGACTGGTGATTCCTGTCTGTGATCCACCCAATATTGCCATAATTCCTTCGGAAATAATAGACTTGGCGGATGACCTGGAACCAGGGACTTGGGGAATTTTAGAACCCAAGAAAGATAAAATGCGTCCTGTATCTCCCCGAGATATTGATTGTGTGATTATCCCCGGTGTGGCTTTTGATCCCGCATGTAATCGATTGGGTTACGGGGGAGGTTATTATGACCGTTTTTTACCAAAATTAAGAGAAAATACTCCAAAAATTGCTGTAGCCTTTCAAGTGCAAATCGTTCCGGAATTAGTCCCTGATGTCTATGATATTCCCATGGATATGGTCATTACGGAAGAAAACGGTTATTGCCGCTGATGTCTTGCCTTGGCGAATGATGTTGGAATATTACTAAAGGAAAAAAAAAGACCGTCTAGAATTAATTACCACCATATTTTCTTGAATCTGGAAATAGGAGTGGTTTTATGTTACAATGGTCCGGAGTTTTGGATCAACTTCCGGAAGGAATAATTTTCACTGATTGCCAAGGAATTATTACCTATATCAATGCCGCTGCCGAAAAATTATTAGGTTTGGAAAAAGGTAAAGTTATTGGCCGTTCTTATCAGGAGGTATCTTGTCCCAGGGTATCATTAGACAACAAAGGCAATTTGTTTGATTTCATTGGGGATGCCCTGAAACGGGGAATTTTTTATGACCGGGTGGAATTAGGCTGTTTGGTCCAAGGAAATAAGAGTGTCGTCAGGATTTCAACTCGCTTGCTGAAGACAGGGGAAGGATGGACAGGGATATTAATGTTTTTTAGTGATTGTTCTATTGAAAAGATTTTTGAAGAACAGGTACAGCGCAAGGAATCTCTTGTTCTGGTGGGCCAAATGGCAGCGGGTATATGTCATGAAATTAGAAATCCTCTTCAATCCATTAAAGGCTTCGTCCAGCTTTTGCAGGAAAAGAACAAGGAGAATCAAGAAATATCTTCTTATTCGGAAATAATTATCAGCGAGATTAACCGGATTAATTCCATAATTAAGGAATACTTGCAACTGGTCCGGCCGCCTGCCTCTAAATTTGAAAGCAAAAACATCAATCAGATTATCAATGAAGTAATTATGCTGGCAGATAGTGAGGCAATATTGCGCAATGTAGTGATTGAAAAGAAACTAAGTTCCAAAATGCCTTTGATAATGGTGGACGAGTCTCGCATAAAACAGGTTTTAATTAATATTCTATCAAATGCTTTGGCGGCAATAACCGACGGGGGTACCATCCGAATCCGTTCTTGGTTTAGCTATCGTTTTCGGGAGGCTTGCATTAGTATTTTAGATAATGGTATCGGCATGGACGAAAAAACCTTGAGCCAAATCGGCAGTCCTTTTTTTACGACCAAGGAAGAAGGGACCGGATTAGGATTGACGGTAAGCTACAGAATTGTCCAAGATCATGGGGGGCGGATTGAGGTGGAAAGTTCCTTAGGGAAAGGGACTAAATTTACGATAATTTTACCTGAAACAGCAGGTATGAAGAAAAAAATCAAGAATATTAAAAGGGGAGGTTATAATTATGGAACATATATCTGCAGAAGTACTTAATGCCGTTAAAGAGGCGGCCGAGGATGGAAAACTTACCTGTGTCAAAGCTCATCACATCGGAGAAAAATTAAATATTTCTCTTGCGATAATAGGAGAAGCTGCCAACCAGTTAGGGATAAAGATTACCAAATGTCAGTTAGGATGCTTTTAACCTGTAAGAAAGTGAGCTAGGAGGAAATTTCCAACCCCGATAAATATATTACATCATGGGATAATGCAAATTAGGACAAGCAGGCCCAAATTTGGGATGGGGGAACAAGAATGCTGGTAGACAAATATCAGAGGAGAATTAATTATCTAAGAATTTCTGTTACAGATAAGTGCAATTTAAGGTGCCGGTATTGTATGCCGGAAACCGGAGTGGAGATTAAGAGCCATGACGGGATCCTACGCTGGGAAGAGCTTCTCCGTATGGTTCAGGCTTTTAAAGATGAGGGTGTGGACAGGGTGCGCATCACCGGGGGGGAACCTTTGGTGCGCAAAGGGTTGCTTTCCTTTATTCAGGATATGAATATGCTGGGGTTTGAAGAAATCAGTCTCACTACCAACGGGATATTATTAAAAAAGATGGCGGGAGAATTGAAAGAATCCGGGATATCCCGGATTAATATCAGCTTGGATTCACTGGATAAGGAGAAATATGCTTGGATCACCCGGGGAGGGGATATCCGGAAGGTTTTTCAGGGTATAGACGCCGCTTTCCAAGCGGGCTTAGAGCCGGTGAAGCTGAATGTGGTAGTAGTTAAAGGGTTTAATGATGATGAAGTGATGGATTTAGCCTTGCTTGCCAAGAACCAGCCTTTACATGTTCGATTTATTGAATTAATGCCGATAGGAGCGGGAAGTATCTGGGGAGCAGATAGCTTTGTCAGTACCAAAGAAACCAAAAAACAAATAGAAAGACTGGGGTCGTTGGTTCCGGCGGAAATTATAGGAAACGGTCCGGCGGAAAAGTGGCGCATTGATGGTTTCCAAGGGACGGTGGGTTTTATCAGTGCCATTAGTCAGCATATTTGCGATAGGTGTAACCGGGTGCGCCTCACGGCAGATGGCAGGATTTATCCCTGCCTCCATGGAACAAATTATGTTAGCTGTTTTAATGCCTTGAGAAACGGGGATTCTCAGGAGAATATCAAAAGGCTGATAAGGCAGGTGATGGAGATAAAACCCCGGGAGCATCAATTAGGCAGCCAGGGTAGAATGATGAATACCATCGGCGGGTAAAAAGATTCCTCTTTTTGAGGAATTTTTCTTTTTTATGCATAAAATGGTACCTTCATGGAAATAACTTTCTAAGGAAGTATTTTACCGGATGGCCAATTATTGAGATATTAGTTGAAATCACGAGAAAAATTAAGTATATGAGAGATAATATCCCGATGCCGGGCCAATATCCTTTATAATCAAGTTACTGAGGGGTTGCGGTTTAGTACTTCTCTTTATTATTATAAATAATGTATTAGCACTCATTTAAAGTGAGTGCTAACAATATAGGCTAATTAATGTTTTATATTAAATGAAGGAGGTATCGTAATGAACATTAAACCGTTGGGAGATCGAGTAGTCATCAAGGTGTTGGCTTCTGAAGAAAAAACCAAGAGCGGCATTGTGTTGCCGGATACTGCCAAAGAGAAACCGCAGGAAGGTGAGGTAGTGGCAGTTGGCCCTGGGAGAGTTTTAGAAAACGGAGAGCGGGCTGCTTTGGAAGTTAAAGTTGGTGACCGGGTGATTTATTCCAAGTATTCCGGCTCCGAAGTTAAAATGGACGGAGAAGAATACTTGATTCTAAACGGTGACAGAGATATCTTGGCCATAATTGAAAAGTAAATCTTAGAAGAGGAGGAAAAAGAAATGGCAAAACAAATTGTCTTTCGGGAAGAAGCGCGTCATGCCCTGGAAAAAGGGGTTAATGCTTTAGCGGATGCTGTAAAGATTACTTTAGGACCCAAAGGCCGTAATGTTGTACTGGAAAAGAAATTTGGCTCTCCCCTCATTACCAATGACGGGGTAACCATTGCCCGGGAAATTGAATTAGAAGATCCCATTGAAAATATGGGTGCCCAACTGGTTAAAGAAGTAGCCACTAAAACCAATGATGTGGCCGGCGACGGAACTACCACTGCTTGTATTTTAGCTCAGGCTATTATTCGGGAAGGTATGAAAAATGTGGCTGCCGGTGCCAATCCCATGTTCTTAAAGAGAGGGATTGAAAAAGCGGTACAGGCGGCTGTTGCTGAATTAAAGAATAATGCCAAAAAGGTTGAAAGCAAAGAGGCTATTGCCCAAGTAGCCACTGTCTCAGCCAATGACCCGGATATCGGAAATTTGATTGCTGATGCCATGGATAAGGTGGGCAATGACGGAGTTATTACCGTTGAAGAAAGCCAAGGCTTCGAAACCACCCATGAAGTAGTGGAAGGAATGCAGTTTGACCGAGGATATATTTCTCCCTATATGATTACTGATACCGATAAAATGGAAGCAGTCTTAAACGAGCCCTACATATTGATTACTGATAAGAAGATTGCGGCCATAAATGATATTTTGCCGGTATTGGAAAAGGTAGTACAAGCCGGCAAACCCATGCTGATTGTGGCAGAGGACGTTGAAGGGGAAGCTCTGGCTACCCTAGTGTTAAATAAATTAAGAGGTACCTTTACCTGTGTTGCTGTGAAAGCTCCCGGTTTCGGCGATCGCCGCAAAGCTATGTTAGACGACATTGCTATTCTCACCGGTGGTCAAAGGATTTCTGACGAAGTGGGCATGAAACTGGAAAATGTAACTATGGATATGCTGGGTAAAGCCCGCCAGGTGAAGGTTGGCAAAGAACATACTACTATTATCGATGGATTTGGCAAATCTTCCGACATTGAAGCTCGTATCGCTCAAATCAGAAAGCAGTATGAAGAATCTACTTCCGAATTTGACAAAGAAAAACTGCAAGAGCGCTTGGCCAAATTAGCCGGCGGCGTAGCGGTAATTAAGGTAGGTGCTGCTACCGAGACGGAATTGAAAGAAAAGAAACTGCGCATTGAGGATGCTCTCTCTGCGACCAGAGCCGCAGTAGAAGAAGGAATTGTCTCCGGTGGAGGCGCTGCCCTGATTAATGTCATTGGGGCTGTTGATGCTGTTCAAGCCGAAGGGGATGAACTGACCGGTGTTTCCATTGTGAAGAAAGCCCTGGAGGAACCTTTGAAGCAAATTGCCTATAACGCAGGTGAGGAAGGCGCTATTGTAGTAGAAAAGGTGAAAGAAGCACAAAAAGGTATCGGCTTTAATGCTGTAACCGGTGTGTATGAAGATATGATTGCTGCCGGTATCGTAGACCCGGCTAAGGTTACCCGTTCTGCTCTTCAGAACGCCGCCTCCATTGCCGCTATGCTTCTGACCACGGAAACCGTAGTAGCGGATATCCCCAAGAAGGAAGATGCTCCTATGGGCGGGGCGCCCGGCGGTATGCCCCCCGGAATGATGTAAAAAGGTAATGTAAGAAAGCAAAAAAATGCGACAGGGTAGTTTACCTGTCGCATTTAATTTTGTACTACCGGGGGCTGAATATGGAATTCTTTGTTAAAATTCTTTAATTCCACTTCCACTGTAAGGCTGCTGGATTCTTTTTCCTTGGAGAGGGCAGTTACCGTTGCTTTCCGGATTACTTTGTCTTTTCTGTCTATCCAAATGATATATTTCAGGTCTTTAAAATAATCATCCAACCATTTGTTATTTATTTTCGGAATACATTCAACCTTATACATTTTTTTTCCGAATACTTTTTCTTTGCCCAAATAATCGGTAGATATTAATTCTTTAAAATAAAAATTGGACAGGGGGTTTAATTCCGCCATCAGCAAGGATTCCCGGAGGAGGGAATTGTCTTCCGTAACAATCCACTTGCCGGTAACGGCATCCAAACGGTATGTAGTGTCCTTAATTTGGTAGACATTTATTTCCGTTCCCAGCATAGAACCAACTACATGAAAGGTTTGGGCATCAGCTCTTTCCCCGCTGATATCACTGAAAACCTTATCTTCTCCTTCAACGGTAATAGTGGATCGGGTATGAAACTGGTAAGACTCAGCTGCTAAAGTATTGTTTATGGCGGTATTCAGCAGCTCTTCCGGAACGATGCGGGTGTTTTCTTCAATGTAGACATAAGCCATATATGCAAGGATGATGATTAAAACCAGTATTAAAACATACCTTAGCCGAAAATACTTTTTCCATGGAATGTTAATTTTAGGCATAGTTTTTCCTCCCTTTGCCCATGCTTTTACATATATTTACTAAGGAAATTATAATAATATGTCTTAAGTAAGATAAATTTTCTTTTGGGGCAGGAATTTAAACTATTATGACAGAACTTTACTTATTTACATAGTTATTCAAAACATTGTAGGGAGGCTGCACATTGGAAAGGGATTTACAAAAAGTACTGATTGCAGAAGAAGAAATTAGAATAAAAGTAAGAGAATTGGGAGAAATCATTACCAGGGACTACCAAGGTCAAGAGCTGCTGGTAGTGGGAATATTGAAAGGTTCAGTGGTTTTTATGGGTGACTTAATTCGGGAGATTAAGCTGCCATTGCAGATTGACTTTATGGAGGTGTCCAGCTATGGCGGAAAGACCACGGAATCTTCAGGAGCCGTGCGAATTTTGAAAGACCTGGAAAGAAATGTTGAGGGTCAGAACATCCTGATTGTAGAAGACATAATTGATACGGGCTTAACCTTAAGCTATTTGCTGGATATCTTAAGAGCGAGAAAGCCAGGCAGTATTAAGGTATGTACTTTCTTAAACAAACCTTCCCGCCGCAAGGTGAACTTGCAGGCAGATTATAACGGATATGATATTCCGGATGAATTTGTGGTAGGGTATGGACTGGATTATGGAGAACACTACCGGAACCTTCCTTATGTGGCCGTTTTAAAACCGGAAATGTACACCTAACAGCGTGACAGGGGACGGTTCTTTGACACACCGGGATGCATAATTAAAGCAAGGGGAGAGGTGATGAGTTTGCCGGAATATGTGGATGTGTTTTTTAATGCTTCAAATTATCTTCCTTTTTCAAACGAAACACTAATTCCATGGCTAATTAGAATTGGAGCAGCCCTGGGTATTTTCTTTTTCTTTTTACTGTTAAGGAATTTTTTTACCCGGAGAATATTTGCCATCTTCCTGAGATTGGCCAAAAACACGAAAACAAATCTGGATAACTGCCTGGTGAAATCTTTTGAAGAACCTTTTAAATGGTTATTCATCATTTTAGGGCTGTATTTGGCTTTCATGTATCTTCCTTTGAGTGGAGAAGTCAACCTTCTCATTACCAGGATTTTTCGTACCGGGTTAGTCGGCCTTACTGCTTTGGGGTTCTTTAGGTTGGCAAGTAATTATAATGTATTTGCCGAAGAAATGCCCAGCCTGGTAGGTGTTAAACTGGATGAAATTCTGATCCCTTTTTTAACCAAGGTAGTAAAATTTGTCATTATTGTACTGGCCTTAATTGTAATTCTTCAGGAATGGGATTATGACATTAACGGATTTATTGCCGGACTGGGTTTAGGGGGATTGGCCTTTGCCCTGGCTGCCCAGCAAACTTTGGCTAATTTGTTCGGCGGCATTGTAATTATTACGGACAAACCTTTTTCTATCGGAGATTGGATATTAACACCCAGTGTAGAAGGTACCGTGGAAGATATTAACTTTCGCAGCACCAAAATTCGAACCTTTGCCCAGGCTGTGGTGACCATGCCTAATTCTACCTTGGCAAATGAGCCTATTACCAACTGGAGCCGCATGGGTAAAAGACGTATTACCTTTAACTTGGGTGTTACCTATAACACTCCCAGAGAAAAATTGGAAAAATGTATTCGGGAAATAAAAGAAATGCTGGTTAATCATCCAGAGATACATCCGGAAACTATATTTGTGAATTTTGATTCCTTCGGAGAGAGCAGCTTGAATATTTTTTTATATTTCTTTACACGTACCACTAATTGGGGAGAATTTCTCCGGGTAAAGGAAGACACAAATCTAAAAATTATGAGTATTCTTGAAAAAGAAGGGGTTTCATTTGCTTTACCCAGTACCAGTATTTATTTTGAAAATGAAATAAAGACTTCTTCACCTGGTTAAAACTATTTATGAAAACCAATGACCCAGGGTAATTTTGAACCTGGGTCTTTTATTGCTTTATGATTAGTTTTTCATGGAACGGGAGGTTACGATGTTGGGATTGGTACTTTCTGTTTCTCCCATTTCTTCCCTCAGAATTAAAATACCCTCCATGGTTTTGGGAAAGCCGGTTGTGGGAGCGGCCAGCAAGATGGTATGTTCAATTTCCTCCCGGGTACATCCGCTTTTAATGGCTTTAATTATATGTGTCCTTAAGGCGTAAGGATATTGAGATGCGGTTGACAAAGCCACTTTAATCAGCCATCTGGTTTTTTCATCTAAGGGGCCTCCTTTATAGTGTATCATTTTTCCGTAGTTTTCGTAGGCGTCGTATATTTCCTTGTGTTTTTCGGTAAAGTATTTTAAATTGCTTTCTATGGTATCCATTCCCTGTCCTCCTTTAAAAATTTTCTTATATCAGTGTTTCCCATAACGGTAAATATTAATCTTTTTAACAGTCCGCCGGGACAGAGGTTAAATCTTAGATTCCCTGAAAGAAAAGAGAATGAATAAAAGCATTGCATTGACCATGGATAATGACGGGGTAGCTAATAAGCATATTGAAGAAAAACTGAAGGATGACAAAAATTAAGTCATCCTTCACCATGGGTATGTTATTTTTTGATCTGTTTTAAAGTCTTGGCAGCTATTTTTAGTTTTTTATCGATAGCTTTAATTTTGGCTGTATGACAGCCATTGTAATTTACTTTTTCCAACATTTTTTTGTACTCTTTACCTTGTATAATATATGTTTGCAATAATGCTTTCGCGCTCATACTACCCCTCCACAGGATATTTCTTATAATATTTATGCATATAGTTACCAATAAATAACAAAGTTATACATAAAGAGGTATTAATTAATGCTGGATGAAGGTTTTTGCGGGGAGGAAAGCTTTAAAAAAAGAAAAAAAGTATAAGAATATTGAAGCATTAGTTAAAAAGGAGTGGCCCGGAAAGAGAATTTTTCGGTCACTCCTTTTTAATTATGTCGTCAGTTTTTTCAAGCTTATAATTTTTCCATGGTATTCCCACAGCAATCAGAAAGACTGGGAGAGGAATTTCCGCAGGTGGAGCAATAGTATGATCCTACAGGAATCATGGATGTGCCGCAGCAATAGTCCGGCAATTTCTTAGTTTTCTTGCAGCTAGGGCAGATGTAGGGCATCAGTTCACCTCCCTTTTAAGGTTAATCTGTCCCGTCATTATTAACATCTTTGCCCAATATTTCAAATATTATACTTACTTCTTTTTAGGGCACATTCACCATATAAATATAAATAACAACTTGCAGCTGAAGCTAAGGGCAATAAAGGCAGATAATATAAAGGCAGGTAATTTTTTAGAGAAAGCGCAGAGGTAAGACAAAAGGATAAGTAGATGAATGGAAACAGGGGGGATGGAAATTGGATTTTTTCAAGTCTTTAGAGGAATACCGGTGCCAACAGGAAAAGTTAATTTGGCAGGGCACGTTCCGCGACTATCTTGAACTGGTAAAAAAGAACCCCAAAATAGTAAAAACAGCCCATTCTCGAATATATGATATGATTGTCAAAGCCGGTGTAGAGGAGACTTCTTTGGGGAAACGTTATCATTTTTTTTCCCGTGAAATATTTGGATTAGATGAAGTTTTAGAGCGTTTGGTAGAGGAATACTTTCACTCAGCAGCTTGTCGTTTGGATGTTAGAAAAAGAATTCTTCTGCTAATGGGACCGGTAAGCGGGGGAAAATCCACCATTGTTACCATGTTAAAAAGAGGATTGGAAGAGTATACCCGAACAGAAGAAGGAGCGGTTTACGCCATTAAAAACTGTCCCATGCATGAAGAACCCATGCATTTAATACCGGAACCCTTAAGGAAAGATTTTGAGAAAGAACTGGATATCAGGATTGAAGGGAACCTGTGCCCTTCCTGCCGTCTGATGGTCCAGGAAAAGTACCGAGGCCGGGTGGAAGAGGTGGAAGTGGAAAGGGTTGTTTTTTCCGAAGAAAACCGGGTAGGAATCGGCACCTTCAGTCCCTCTGATCCCAAATCCCAAGATATTGCAGATCTTACCGGCAGCATTGACTTTTCCACCATTACCGAGTATGGCTCGGAATCGGATCCTCGGGCTTATCGATTTGACGGGGAATTGAATAAATCTAACCGGGGACTGATGGAGTTTCAGGAAATGCTGAAGTGTGATGAGAAATTTCTTTATCATCTTTTAAGCCTTTCTCAGGAAGGTAATTTTAAGGCGGGGAGATTTGCCCTTATTTCAGCTGACGAAATGGTAATCGCTCACTCGAATGAGGCGGAATACCGGTCCTTTATCAGCAATAAAAAGAATGAAGCACTTCATTCCCGGATTTTAGTAATGCCCATTCCCTATAATCTGCGGGTGAGTGATGAGGTTAAAATCTATGAAAAACTAATTAGTCACAGTGATATAAAGGATGTGCATATTGCTCCCTTTGCTCTCAGGGCGGCAGCGATTTTTTCCGTGCTCTCCCGATTAAAGGAATCAAAAAAACAGGGCGTAGATTTGCTGAAGAAAATGAAACTATATGACGGGGAGGATGTAGAGGGCTTTAAACAAAAAGATTTGAAAGAACTGCAAGGAGAAAATGAAGGAGAAGGGATGAGTGGGGTAGACCCCCGGTATGTCATTAACCGGATTTCCAGTGCCTTAATTAATTCCGATTCCAAATGTATCAATGCCTTGGATATTTTAAGGTCTTTGAAAGAAGGAATGGATCAGCATCCCTCCATTACTAAAGAGGAGAAAGAAAAGTTAATTAACTTCCTGGCTGCGGCGCGGCAGGAATTTGATGATTTTGCCAAAAAAGAGGTACAAAGGGCTTTTGTCTATTCTTATGAGGAGTCTGCCCGGGCTCTTTTTGAAAACTATTTGGATAATGTGGAAGCTTATTGTAACGGAATTAAGGTAAAAGACCCTATTACCGATGAAGAAATGAATCCCGATGAAAGACTGATGCGTTCCATAGAGGAACAGATCGGTGTTTCGGATAGTGCTAAGAAAACTTTTCGGGAAGAAATACTTATTCGCCTATCCAGTTATGCCCGGAGAGAGAAAAGATTTGATTATAACTCCCATGAACGACTTAAAGAAGCCATTGAGAAAAAGCTGTTCGCCGATTTAAAAGACATAGTGAAGATTACTACCTCCACTAAAAACCCGGATCCGGAACAATTAAAAAGGATTAATGATGTTGTAGCCCGGTTAATCAATCATCATGGGTATTGCCCGGTTTGCGCTAATGAAACCTTGAAATATATCGGCAGCCTCTTAAACCGTTAAGGGTGGTAAGGAAAATGACGGATAAATCAATTATTTCCCGGGATAATTGGACACTGCACCGGAAGGGGGAACTGGACCAGCAGAGACATAATGAAAAAGTGCGGGAGGCGATTAAGAATAATCTTTCCGACATTATCAGCGAGGAAAGCGTCATTATGTCCGATGGGAAAAAAATTACCAAGCTTCCCATCAGGACCTTGGATGAGTATCGTTTTCGTTTTAACTATAATAAGCAAAAGCATGGGGGACAGGGTGAGGGCGGAAGCCGGCCCGGAGATGTGATCCATACGGAAAGAGATCATGACGGTAAGGGAGGTCCGGGAGCCGGTGATGCACCGGGGGTTGATTATTATGAAGCGGACGTGAGTTTCGATGAATTGGCGGAGATCGTTTTTGCGGATTTAGTTCTGCCTAATTTAAAAGAAAAGAAAAAAGAGAATCTTCAGGCTGTTTCCACCCGATTTACCGATGTGCGCAAGGCCGGCATTTACAGTAATATTGATAAGAAGCGGACAATTTTGGAAGCCATAAAGCGCAACGCCCGGAAGGGTTCAGATAAATACAATATTGCCAGAGAAGACCTCAGGTTCAAAACCTGGGAAACTGTGTATCGGGCGGAGTCCAATGCCGTGGTAATAGCGATGATGGATACCTCCGGCAGTATGGGCAATTATGAAAAGTATATTGCCCGGACGTTTTTTTTCTGGATGGTAAAATTTTTGCGTACCAAATACCAACATGTGGAAATTGTGTTTCTGGCGCACCATACCCAAGCCAAGGAGGTTTCCGAAGAAGAATTCTTTACCAAAGGGGAGAGCGGGGGGACCAAATGCTCTTCTGTTTACCAATTGGCTCTGGAAATTATTCGACAAAGATATAATCCGGCACGCTACAATATTTACCCTTTTCATTTTTCCGACGGGGATAATCTTCCTTCGGACAATGATACATGTTTTGAATTGATTAACCAAATCCTCCCTTTGTGCAATCTTTTCGGGTATGGAGAAATTACCAGCCCATATTATCGTAACAGCACCCTTATTTCTGTTTTTGAGAGGATTAAAAGGGATAATTTGACCACGGTAACGATAAAAAGCAAAAAGGAAATATATCCGGCATTGAAAAAATTTTTTTCCCAGAAAGGGGATTCCGGTGGACAGGGAACTATTTGAACTGGAAAAAGCTATTGATGAAATATCCAAAAGGGCCAAGAAATTTGGATTGGACTTTTTTTCCATGCGATTTGAGCTTTGCCCGGCGGATGTACTCTATACAATTGGGGCTTATGGTATGCCCACCCGTTTTACCCACTGGAGCTTCGGAAAACAATATTTTCGCCTGAAAACCATGTATGATTTTAATTTAAGCCGGATTTACGAATTAGTAATCAACTCCAATCCTTGTTATGCCTTTCTTTTGGAGGGAAATTCCCTTTTGCAAAATAAGCTGGTCATCGCCCATGTTTATGCCCATTGTGATTTTTTTAAGAACAATATTTGGTTTAAAAGGACCAATCGGGATATGATAGAAACTATGTCCGTTAATGCGGCCCGTATCAGAGAATATGAATTTTTGTACGGTCAGGAGGAAGTGGAAAAAACCCTGGACGGGGCTTTGGCCATTCAGGAACATATCGATTTCCACCGGCTAAATAAGAAAGGACAGCAGGAGAAAGGGAGGAAAAGTGTTAAACCGGAAACTCCCTATGATGATATTTGGTCCATAGGTAATAACGGCCGGGAAGAGGAGGAAATAGCAGAAGCGGAGAAATTTCCTCCCAGTCCGGAAAAAGATTTGATAGGTTTTATTATGAACCACAGTCATTGTTTAAAGGACTGGCAGAGAGAGGTTCTCGCCATGGTGCGGGATGAGATGTATTATTTTTGGCCCCAAGTGGAAACCAAGATTATGAATGAAGGCTGGGCCGCTCTTTGGCATGCCAGAATTCTTCGGGATATGGATTTAAATGAAGATGAGGCTTTGGAGTTTGCCCGCCTTCATGCCGGGATTTTGCACACCAGCCGGACCGGGTTGAATCCTTATTTGTTAGGAATGAAAATATTCGAAGACATTGAAAAGCGCTGGGAAAATCCGCCTCCGGAGGAGCGGGAAAAATTTTGCCGTCCGGGAGGGGAGGGCTTGGCCAAAATTTTTGAGGTCAGAGAAACGGAAAATGATATCTCTTTTCTAAGAAATTATTTAACCCGGGATTTAGTCCGGGAATTGGACCTTTATTTATACAAAAAACAAGGCCAACAGTGGAAAGTTACTGATACGGAGTGGGAAACGGTGCGGGACGGTATTGTGGCTAATTTAGTTAACGGAGGTCATCCTTACCTTCTGGTGGAAGACGGGGACTATAAAAAGAGCGGGCATCTTTTTATACGTCATTGTCATGAAGGAGTGGACCTGGATACCTTTTATTTAGAAAAGACCCTTCCTCATGTTTACAATCTTTGGGGAAAAACAGTTCACCTGGAAACAATTCTGGAAGGCCGGTCGGTTATTTTCAGTTTTGACGGAACAAAGAATATCAGAAGCTTTAAGGGGTAACCTTTAAAATCTTTTTTCTCTTAGATATTGCCAAGGATAATTCTTTATGCTAAACTATTACTAATTTTATAGGCAAAAGTAATGACAGAGACAAGTATGTTAACGGATGCTTTTCCAGGGAAGAAATGCCGGAGACTGAGAGCATTTCAAAGTTAAGTTAACAGAAATTCACTCTTGAACTGCAGGGTGAACCCTTGGAGTTTTCTCTTAAGGCAGTAGCCTGTGCCGGGTATTCCCGTTAGCGAAGACAGGTATCGGGTAATGATGCCCTGTACTTTTGTGATTTAAGGTGGTGCTTTTTGTCCTTAGACAAAAAGCTTTTTGTTTATCTTAACAGAATCTTACCCCGTACCTTATGAGTGGGTTTCAAACCAATTTGGGTGGTACCGCGGTGCACTTTCCGTCCCTTAAGACGTGAAGTGCTTTTTTTATTATACCAATATATAAAAATATATAAAAAATATAAAACTGGACATGGGGTGATTAAAATGTATTGGAATGAGAAGTATGAATGTATGCCTCGGGAAGAGTTGGAAGAGTTAAAACTGGAACGTTTAAAACAAACAGTGGAAAGAGTATATTATAATGTTCCACATTACCGTAAGGCTATGCAGGAAAAGGGAGTGGAGCCGGATGACATTCAATCCCTGGAAGATTTAGCCCATCTTCCCTTTACCGTAAAAACGGATTTAAGAGACAACTATCCTTATAGTTTATTTGCCGCTCCCTTAAGCGAAATTGTGCGGATTCATTCATCTTCCGGCACAACCGGAAAGCCGATCGTGGTGGGTTATACCCGCCAGGATTTGAATAATTGGGCGGAGCTTGCCGCCCGGTCTCTAGGCTTTGCTGGGATTACAAAACAGGACGTGATCCAGATTTCCTACGGTTACGGTTTATTTACCGGCGGCTTAGGCATCCATAATGGGGCGGAAAGGATAGGAGCCTGTGTTGTTCCAACCTCCGGGGGGAACAACAAAAGACAGGTGATGGTAATGAAAGACTTTGGCAGTACGGCATTGGCCTGTACTCCCTCCTATGCCCTGGTTATTGCGGAAACCATGGAAGAGCTGGGGATAAAAAAAGATGAGATAAAGCTTAAGGCCGGGATCTTTGGGGCGGAACCCTGGACTCAGGCTATGAGAAAAGAGATTGAAGACAGATTAGGGTTAAGCGCTCATGATATTTACGGTTTAAGTGAGGTCATGGGTCCTGGGGTAGCCATGGAATGCTGCGAGAAAAACGGTCTGCACGTTTTTGAAGATCATTTTATTCCTGAGATTATTAATCCGGAAACTGGGGAAGTTCTTCCTTACGGGGAAGTAGGTGAATTGGTATTCACCACCATTACCAAAGAAGGTTTTCCTGTTATTCGGTATCGTACCAGGGACCTATCCTCCTTGCATTTGGAGGAATGTTCCTGCGGCCGGACTTATGTGAAAATGTCCCGGGTCATGGGACGCAGTGATGATATGCTGATTATCCGGGGCGTCAATGTGTTTCCCTCTCAGGTGGAAAGTGTTCTTCTGGAAAGCGGTTATGCCAGTCCAAATTACCATTTGGTGGTAGATCGTAAAAATAATTTGGATACCTTGGAGGTACAGGTGGAGGTATCAGATGAGATGTTCTCCGATAAGGTGAGAGGATTGGAACATTTGGAGCATTTAATTAAACATGAGTTAGAAAGTGTTCTGGGCTTATCTTGCAAGGTAACCTTGGTTGAACCGAAAAAACTCCCTCGTAGTGAAGGGAAGGCCAAACGGGTCACTGACAAACGGAAACTTTAGCATTGACTTTTGGAGGGGAAAAGATAACAATGGAATTAAAAGGAATGAAATTGAAGGAGTTGAAAAATATGACTGTAAAGCAAATATCCGTTTTTTTGGAGAATAAATGCGGACGTTTGGCTGCTGTGACCCGATTGTTAGCCAAGGCAGGAGTGAATATTCGGGCTCTTTCTATTGCTGATACCTCGGATTTTGGGATTTTGAGGCTGATTGTGGATAAACCGGATCAAGCTTATCAAGTGTTGAAGGAACATGACTTTACCGTAAGTACAACAGAAGTAATTGCCGTGGAGATGCCGGATAAACCGGGAGGATTGGCCCGAGTGTTGGATATTTTGGATCAAGAAAAAATAAATCTGGAATACTTGTATGCCTTTTTAGGCCAGTCCGGACATGAAGCGCTGAATATTTTCCGGGTGGAAAAAATTGACGAAGCGATCGAGGTTTTACAGAAAAATAACATTAGAGTTTTGCCGGAAGAGGAAGTTTATTCCCTTTAATTTTAAAAAAAACTTGTACTAAAAATCATTCCTTCCTTATACATATTACTAATCGCCTATTAAATTAAAGGAGTAGTATGAGGAGGGAAAGAAGAAAATGAAGCTTTTTTTCGGTAGACACAGAATTTTTAAAATTAGTTTTATGTTGTTGTTGGTTTTTTTGGTTACATTGACAGCCGGCTGTGCTTTGATTGACCGGCTCCAGGCATGGAAAAATGCCGGAGATGAGGAAACACCTGCTACCGAGAGTCTTGAAGGTTTGGAAGGTACGGAATTTATTAATGAGGTATTGTTTGGGGAAACAAAAGAGATTGCCTTATATTTCAGTGATGAGTCAGGACAGTACTTAGTGTGTGAAACAAGAGAGATACCTAAGGTAGAAGGAATTGCCCGGGCTGCGATGCAGGAATTGATTGCCGGACCCAGTGTGGAATCGGGTTTATTGCCCACTATTCCCGTTGGGACGGAACTTTTGGATATTAATGTGCGTCCGGACGGGGTATGCATTGTTGATTTTAGCGGTGAGTTGGTAGTTAATCATCCCGGAGGCTCCCTGAATGAAGAAATGACAGTTTACTCTGTGGTTAATACCCTCACCCAGTTCCCCACCATTCAGGAAGTGCAAATCCTAGTAGACGGGCAAAAAGTGGAAACCATTGCCGGCCACTTGGATGTATCCACTACCATGGCACGAAATGAAGAGATTATTTTGGACAGATAGCAAAGAGAATTCTTGGAGAAAAGTTTGATTACTGTTAATAATGAATAATAGAGTAAAGGCGCAAGATTATTGCGCTTTTTCTTATGGAAAGATTTATGGGGAAATTATAAAAATAATTGGGGAATTTTAGAAGGAAAGTCACAAAAAATCGAGAAACTTTAGTATGGTTTATTGGTATTTGCGGAGGTTATAAGTAAGATGATTGCCGGAAAATCACTTCAAAAAATAGTTCCCCTTTTAACGGCGTCTTTTTTGTCTTTCCTGATTCTGTTTTTTCCTTTGCCGGTTTGGGGTGAGGAAATGCTCATTGTTAATACCCAGGTTTTAAATGTCCGGTCCGGTCCGGGTGTCAACTTCCCCCTTATAGGGCAGGTTAAACTGGGTCGTGAGTTTAAGGTGGAAGAAGAAAAAAATGGCTGGTATAGAATAAAGTTAAGCAATGGGACTGTCGGGTGGGTAATTAAGGACTATGTTTCCTTGAATTATATAGAATTGGAGATACAGGGAAGAGTAGTTAATATTCGCTCCGGTCCCGGCACTGATTATACAAAGGTGTCTTCACTGCCAAACGGTACGAGAATTAAAGCTGTTGGTTTTGAGGGAGATTGGTATCAAGTCATTTATCCGGGGGGTAAAGGCTGGGTAGCGGGCTGGCTGGTTACAGCACTTCCGAAAACCGATGTTTCCGCTGAACCCGCTTCATCAGCCAATAATGAGTTTCCGGCTTTACCGGAGAAACCGGAAAGTCCGGGGATTAGCTGGGGTTGGGAAAAAATTCCGTCCGGTGTGCAAATTAAGGTTTGCGGGAGCGAACCTTTAGGTTTTTCGGAAAAAACATTTGAGGGTAATCCTAAAATTATGCTGGAATTCGGAGGTCCCTGGCAAAGTCCTTTAGGAGTAGAGAATATTAATTATGGCGGTGTGCAGAAAATCAGCACGGCAAAAGGTGAAATCGGTACCTTATTTCAGGTGGACCTTGATGACTCAATAAGCTATCAAACCTCCTTAAGCAGTGACGGGTGTCATCTAATTATTGATGTCATGTGCCCGAAAGATAAATTGTTTATTGAAGAAGGGAAAAAAATCGTGGTGATTGATCCGGGACACGGAAACATTAGTTCCCGGGGGTATGATACCGGTGCCATTGGTCCCGGAGGACAGCATGAAAGCGAGATTGTTTTGAAAATCGGTCAGTTGGTGGAAAAGTGGCTGGCGGAAAAAGGGGTTCAGGTGATTATGACCAGGACAAAAGAGGCGTATCTGACTCTGGAAGAGAGAGGGGAAATGGCAAATGAAGCCGGGGCGGATGCTTTTGTCAGTATCCATGCCAATTCATCTGTCAGCAGTAGTATCAGCGGGACAAGCACTTATTTTTATGCGCCTACAGGCAGCGATTGGGCGGAGCAACGAGAGAAACGTAAGCTTTTAGCCCAGTCTGTGCAGGATAAATTACTGGCCGCTTTGGGAAGAAGAAACCTGGGTGTCAGGGAAGAAAACTTTGCTGTTTTACGCACGGCCCAAGTTCCGGCTGTTTTGGTAGAAATAGCCTTTATCTCCAACCCGGAAGAGGAAAAATTATTATCTAATGAACAATTTCAGTTCAAAGCAGCTCAGGCTATCGGGGAAGGAATCTGGAATTTTCTTTATCCATAATCGGTTTTTCTCTACTGATTTTGTTTATAATAAAATGAAGAAACTAGAGTTAAGTGACAGAGATGGGGTGGCTTATTTGGCAGAAAAGATTGGATTGACAACTACCGTTCCGGTGGAAGTAATCTATGCCGGAGGATATATCCCGGTAGATTTAAATAATGTATTTATTACGGGTAAGGAAACCCATAAATATATTGAGAAAGCGGAATTGGCCGGGTATCCCCGGAATTTGTGCGGGTGGATCAAAGGGATTTACGGCACGGTTTTATCGGAACCGGAGATTAACAAGGTGATTGCGGTAACCCAGGGGGATTGTTCCAATACCCATGCATTAATGGAAACTTTGGAATTGGCGGGTATTGAAATAATTCCTTTTGCTTTTCCCTTCGATCGGGACCGGGATTTACTGAAATTGCAGATAGAAAAGCTGATGGACCGTTTAGGCACCAATTGGGGTGAAGTGAATAAAACAAAAGAGGATCTGGATCGGGTACGTCAATTGGTATGGGAAATTGACCGATTAACCTATGAGGAAAACCTGGTTAGCGGATGGGAAAACCATCTTTTTCAAGTTAGTTGCAGTGATTTTAATGGGAATCCGACCGTATTTGCGGAAGAAGCAAAGGCATTTATTGAGCAAGTACAGGAAAGAACACCTTTTGAAAATGAGATTAGAATCGGGTTCATCGGGGTCCCTCCCATTATTACCGATATTTATCATTATTTAGAGGAAAGAGGGGGGCGGGTGGTTTTCAATGAGGTGCAAAGGCAGTTTACCATGCCTTTTTCCACAGAAGACCTGATTGAACAATACCGTTTATATACATATCCGTATCATGTTTTTTACCGGTTAGAGGATGTCCAACGGGAAATTGAAAGAAGAAATATAGATATGCTCATTCACTATACCCAGAGTTTTTGTTTCCGTCAGATAGAGGATATTATTTTCCGGAACAAAATAAAAATCCCCATTCTCAGTCTGGAAGGGGACCGGCCCGGACCGGTGGATGCCAGAAGTAAAATGAGAATCGATTCATTTCTGGATATGATGAGGTGAAACAGGTGACCTTGGGAATTGATTTAGGCAGCAGGCATGTAAAAATTGCCTGGGAAAATGAAAAGGGATGGAATTTCCGTCGCTTTGATACCATTGAGTTTTACCGGCAGTACGGTCAATTGGTGAACAACGAACTACGCATTGATTTTGACAAGCTACACATGGAAACAAAGGGAAAGGTGGTATCTACCGGATACGGAAGGTTAACCATAAAGGTAGAAGGCGGCCTGGTAATCCCGGAAATAAAGGCCCATGTCTTAGGTGCCCTGCACCAAACCGGACTGGATACCTTTACCTTAATGGACCTGGGAGGTCAGGACAGTAAAATTGTGAAAGTGGTAAAAGGAAGAATGCTGGATTTTCAGACCAATGATAAATGTGCTGCCAGTTCGGGAAGGTTTTTGGAGAATATGTCCCGGGTTTTAGGGATAACATTGGAAGAACTGGGCAGGCATGAAGAAGATCCGGTAGAGTTGTCCTCCACTTGTGCCGTTTTCGGAGAATCAGAACTAATCGGCAAAATTATTGAAGGGATACCGGTGGAAAGACTGGCTGCCGGGGTAAACCAAACCATTGTGAACCGGGTTAAACCCATGTTAACGCAATTAATAAGTGAGTCCATAGTCTTTACCGGTGGAGTGGCTTTTAATCCGGCGATAAAAAGAATTATAGAAAGAGAATTTGGGGTAGAGGTTATTGTCCCGCCGGAACCCCAGTTTAACGGGGCTATCGGCTGCTGCATTTACGGAAGAACATAAGTAGTTTTATTAAAGTTAGGCAAAATTTACATTAGGCAAGCAAAAGTTTTCTAAAATATTTCAGATTATATAGGAGAAAATATATTTAGGACCTGCGGTTTAAAAAGACTGGCAAGGTTGATTGTTCCATAAAGGAACTTTTTGGTTCAACCGATAGTTAGTCCGCCGCAGGTTCGGCATTATCAGGGTTTGCCTTCTTTACCGGGAGAGGATTAAATGCTATACTAAAATATGGGTGAAGGCAGCCAAGCTAGGCGAGAGGAGATAAAAGAATGCGGGTAGACGGAAGACAAGCGGAAGAATTAAGGCCGGTAAAAATTACCAGAGGTTACTTGAAAAATGCGGAGGGTTCTGTTTTTATTGAAATCGGAGATACCAAGGTGATTTGTTCTGCTTCAGTGGATGATAAGGTACCTCCTTTTCTAAAGGGGACCTCTCAAGGTTGGGTTACGGCGGAATATGCCATGCTTCCCAGGGCTACGGAGGTGAGGACCATTCGTGAATCCGCCAAGGGCAAGATTGCCGGACGGACTCATGAAATTCAAAGGCTGATCGGCCGGTCTTTAAGGTCTGTGGTAGATTTAACTAAGTTAGGGGAGCGGACAATTTACATAGATTGTGATGTAATTCAAGCAGACGGCGGAACCAGGACTGCTTCCATTACCGGCAGTTTTATCGCCTTGGCAGATGCTTTGGTTAAATTGCAGGAAGCGGAACAATGGCCCAGTCTGCCCATCCTGGACTGGCTGGCAGCTACCAGTGTGGGCAAGGTTAACGGGGAACTGCTTTTAGATCTAAATTTTGCAGAGGATTCCCAGGCAGAAGTGGACATGAATATAGTCATGACCGGTGCGGGAAAATTTGTCGAGGTGCAGGGAACGGCAGAGGCAGAGCCTTTTACTCGGGATGAAATGACCCGGATGCTGAGGATGGCGGAAAAAGGAATCATAGAGTTGATTGAGATGCAAAAAAAAGTTTTAGACTTAAATTTAAACTCGGGAGATAACCAATGAAAAAGATCATACTGGCAACGAAAAACCCGGGAAAACTCCATGAATTTAGGAGCTTAAGCACCGGTTACCCCTGGGTGGTTTTATCTCTGAAAGATTTTCCCGCCCTTCCTGCAGTACCCGAAACCGGGACGACTTTTCGGGAAAATGCCAGGTTGAAGGCTGTTTCTGCTGCTGAGAAAACCGGGCTGGTGGCTTTGGCAGATGATTCCGGATTGGTGGTAGATTACTTAGGCGGATTGCCTGGAGTCCACTCTGCCCGTTTTGCCGGGGAAGGGGCGACAGACCAAAAGAATAATGAGAAGCTGTTGAAAATGCTGGATGGTGTACCCGGACACCAAAGAACTGCCAGGTTTTGCTGTACCATTGCTGTGGCGGAACCTTCCGGACAGGTGGAGTACTGTGAGGGTTTTTGTGAGGGACAAATCTTAACAGAGGCCAGAGGAACTAACGGCTTTGGCTATGATCCATTGTTTTTCTTGCCGGAATGGGGAAAGACCATGGCCCAGTTGTCCTTGGGAGAGAAAAACCTTGTCAGTCACCGGGGAAAAGCATTTAAAGCCGTTCTACCCATACTGGAAAAAATATTATCCAAGTCGGTATAAAGATTCCATATTGGGAAATAATCTAATAGGGTCAGGGTGCTACAGGAATGTTCTTGGATAAAAGGAAGGCAAAAAACTGCAAAAGACAGAGATACTTGATGGAAAACGGACTATTTTGAACGGGAACGCCGTTAGCGGCCTTTGGTGGCGGGTAAATCGTTTTTGACCTTAGAATCTGTTTAGGTTATACTAGTCTTTGTCAGTTCGAGAGAAACTGCATGCGGGTGTAGCTCAATGGTAGAGCTCCAGCCTTCCAAGCTGGTCACGTGGGTTCGATTCCCATCACCCGCTCCAATAATTTTTAGAAGGTTTTATTATGCGCCTGTAGCTCAGGTGGATAGAGCAACGGACTTCTAATCCGTGTGCCAGGGGTTCGAGTCCCTTCAGGCGCGCCAGAAAAGAAAAAAGCGCTGGAAGGCGCTTTTTTAACCTGGAAATTTATCAAAAATTAGTTTATGTTGTTCCCTTGACATTTTATTATTGGTTTGTTAATATTGTTTTTGCGGTTACGAAAACTTTATGGTGGATGTGGCGAAGCGGTTAACGCACCGGATTGTGGCTCCGGCACCCGAGGGTTCAAATCCCTTCATCCACCCCAAATAAACTTCGATG
>DUPU01000106.1 GCA_012838175.1 Clostridia bacterium | reverse complement strand
CCAGCTGAGCACAGAAGTTTGATCCAATACCTTTATGGATCAAGATTTCCCTTCTTTAATATCCATCTTCGGATATCTCCATCTGTTATTGAAGCAATGAGCTTTTCTTCCCGCACCACAAATAACACCTTTTTAGCGGCCCGGTCAAGCAATCTCATAGCTTCTATCATTGTATTCTCTTCACTAATCAAGATATCTTTAATGTTCATATGAGAACCCTCAAGTATACCAGAATTATTTTTCTTATTGGGCTTTTTGCAAGCATTCTATTACATAAAACACATCGTCTCTCGTCAAATTCGTGCTGCAGGGAATATTAACAATATGTTCCAAGTAATATTTCGCCTTTTCTATCCTATATGTCTGGTTATTCTGATATGGTTTTTGTTCACAGATCAATCCCCAGATCGGTCTTGTCTGAATACCTTTGGCCAAAAGATGTTTAATTATTTCATCTCTTGTAAGTCGATATTCATTGTCGTATTTTAATGAATAGAACCAATAGTTACTTCTTATCCCGCTTCTAAACTCCAATAATGATAATCCTGGAATTCGGTTAATATGTTCTTTATATAACTTATAATTCTCCTGTTTAATTTTAATAAAATCTTCCAGTTGCTCCAACTGTGCTAAACCTAAGGCAGCTTGGAGGTTTGTCATCCGGTAGTTAAAACCTACTTCATCATGTATATAAAAAATTTCATCCGTCTTAGCCTGAGTCGTAAGGTGTTTCGCTTTTTCCAACAGCCTCTCATTATTGGAAACAATCATTCCTCCCCCGCCGGTGGTAATAATCTTATTTCCATTAAAAGAGTATACGCCAATGGTTCCAATAGTCCCGGCAAATTTCCCTTGATACTTTCCCTCTGTATAATAAGTTCCCAGTGCTTCGGCAGCATCCTCAATAACATTGAGATTGTATTTCTCCGCTATAGCCATGATTTTTTCCATATCTACCATATTGCCAAAAACGTGCACTACTACCAAAGCCTTAATCTGTCTTTGTGTCTTTTTATTTATCAGCTTTCCCTCAACAAAACTGCATTCTGTTTGGCAAAACTCCAAGAGCTTGTCTCCATCCATGGTAAGGGAATCATCGCAGTCCATAAATATAGGTTCTGCACCAATGTACTTTACCGGATTAACCGTTGCGATGAAAGTCAAAGTCGGAACAATTACTTCATCTTCTTTGGTAACACCACACACCAGTAATGCTATGTGTAACCCTGATGTTCCATTTTGACATGATACCGCCCCTTGAACTTGTACATAATCTGCTATCCTGTTTTCAAATTCCTTTACATAGGGGCCTCCTGAAGATACCCACTCAGTTTCAATCGCACGTGTTATATACTCTAATTCCCGGCCCTTAAAATTAGGCACTGAAAGTGGAATGAATCTTTTCTCCATGCTCCAACCTCTAAATATTATAAATATCAGTCTTGTACTTATCTAAATTGTTTCTAAAAAATTCTATAGTTTCGGCCAAGCCTTGTTCTAAGGTATATTGTGGTTTCCAATTGGTCAGGCTCTTAATTTTTTCATTCGAACCTAATAAGCGGTTGACCTCGCTATTCCCCGGTCTCAGCCTTTGATCATCACAAACAATTCTCGCCTGTGGGTTGATTTGTTTTATTAATTTGTTGGCGAGCTGACCGATAGAAATTTCTCGCTGTGTCGCTATATTTATTTCCTCGCCAATGGTCTTATCGGTTTTGGCTATTTCGATAAAACCTTTCACGGTATCTTTTACATAATTAAAATCTCTGGTAGGACTTAATGAACCCAGTTGTATATCTTCTTTCCCTGCCAGTAATTGGGTTATAATCGTTGGGATTACCGCTCTGGCTGATTGTCGTGGCCCGTAAGTATTAAAGGGGCGTACAATAGTCACAGGGAGATTAAAACTTCTATAAAAAGACTCTGCCAATCGATCTGCGCCGATTTTTGTTGCCGAGTAAGGAGATTGTCCTTGCATAGGATGTTTCTCATCAATGGGAACATATTGAGCAGTCCCATATACTTCTGAAGTGGATGTGACAAGGATTCTTGACATACCCAGATCCCTTGCCGCCTGCAGGACATTCAAAGTCCCTTTGATATTAGTGTCTATATATGAATCCGGAGAATGATAACTAAAAGGAATCGCAATCAAAGCCGCCAGATGATAAACTTCATCCACCCCTTGCATCGCCTTCCTAACCCCATTGGGATCCCTGATGTCTCCGGCAAATACATCTATTTCGCGAAGCATATCTTTTGAAAATGTATCCAGCCAACCCCAAGAATTGAACGAATTATAGAATACGAAGGCTCTTACATCTTTTCCATTTGCTATTAATTCTTCCACTAAATGACTGCCTATGAAGCCGTCTGCTCCCGTGACTAATATTTTTGGCATTTAAATGCTCCTTACACAATATTTGAATTTATTACCTTTCCCCACAAAGGCAACACTTTTTCCAAATCTTTCTGACACACATAAATGAATTTCCCATACTCTTCAATTACTTTTTGGACTTTTTCGATTTGGTTGTCCTCAAACCTAATTTCGTTTCTTCTTTTAAGCATAAGTTCAAATTGAACTCGATTCATGGGCAAAAGGAAAACTTTATAAAAATCGTTTTTAGTTATACTAGAAAAGGCACTGTCAAATTTAGGAAATATTCTTTTCGCCCTGTCAGAATCCGATTTTATTAGGATATCGTTCATTTCGTTAAACACTTTTAATAAATTGTTTAAGTCTTTGATAAGCCTAGTCTTTTCCGCGTCTAAGTCGGCTAGTTTTTCTTTCAAAAATGCTTCATCATATTGATTCTCACCTTGCAACCAATTTTCTTCAACAACTCTGTCTTGAAGCCGTTCTTTGATTAATTCTTCCATTGGTTGAAAAACAGTCCCTTTGATATTTGCTCCGCCTTTGGTGGTGTTGATTACTTCTCCTTCTTTATATTGCCCAATATACATTTCCATTTGCTGCCGCATCCGGTTAAACCCATCATTGGTATATACTGTGCCCCCATAAACGTCTTCCACCTTAATAGAATTCTCTAAGTCTTTTTCAGTTAGTTTATTTTTCTGATCATAGTATGCAATTCCTTGAGCGTATCGTTTATCGTCTTTGTAGGCCAGATTTTGACCGGCAAGGATGATGGGAGAAAAACCTAACTTTTGCAGCATCTGTAAAGTTACCACTGCAATCGACGGGGAATCATTTACTTTATCAAGTTCTTCTCCGTCTTTTCTTTTCAGAAGAAAAGGGGCTAGGGTATCCTGGCTGGTAATCATATGTGCTTTTGAGCCAGGGTACTTCAGCAGCGTTTCAAAGCCCACACTGCTGCCGAAGATCAAGGGAATCTCAGTTATTCCCTGGCTTACCACGATGTTAAAAACTTTTTGGTTATTAACGGTAGGGTCATAGGTACAAGCCGCGTCAGGATAAATATTATTATTAATTAATACACTTATGGCGGAACCTACCGAAAATATATAGGCCAAACCATGTTCTTTAATGTACCTAATATTTTCAATATCTTCTTCCAATGAGGGTCCGGCTGCTACTAATAAAGCAGGTTTGTTTTTAAACTTTTCTTTTTTCAGATCATGCAAAATATTAGGAGTTTTTAATACCTGAGGAAAATTTAATAAACTGTTAAGGGTCCATCTCTTTTCAAAAGCTGCATTCACATTAACAGAAGCCCGCTGTTCTACGACAATTTGTTGAAACTGCTTCATAAACTGAGCAAATCTTTCCGGAAAAATTCTTTCATAGCTGGGCAGAAATATGAGCAGTATTTTTTTTCTCATATTTTCGTTGATAAACCGGTTTAACAAAACGACATTGTCTTGTTCTTGCTTCTCAATATATAAACCTTTAAACCGGAAACCAAATACATCTTTCATATCCCTTGTGCTTAGATAGTTATAAAATATCTCTTCCCTTGGCTCATAGATGGAAAATTCCTTATCCGGAAACTGCCTGATAAACTCTTCGATATGGTAACCTAAACCTAAACCATAGAAAAAAACATGATCGTATTCCTCAATATTTTCATATTTGCTTAAGATTTGTTTACCTTCCCTTAACGGGTCGTATTTACTATGGATATAAGCCTTCTGATTCTCGTCACAATAGAGAAGTGTGGGCAGTCCGCTTTTTGCCGCCACAACTTCAAAATATTTCATGGACTCCTTTGCTTCTATAGTACTAAAATTATGCTTGCTCCAGATATGGGGGTATTTTTTTCTGAGAAAGTTAAGGTTGTCAATTAGATCCATGTTCAAGCACCTCGGAAGATAAAATTGCGGAGAGCTTTTGTTTTAGTGAATTGTACCTGGGAAGTATCTCATAGATAATGGTATCGGCGATCAACACAGTATCCTTATTTCGAATTGCATCCTCCAGCTCCAATAAAACATCTTGCAACGCTAATTCTTGCTCTACATTATCTATATCTATTTTTTTTGCCAGGGATTCTTGCCGGCTTATCTGGTCAACTAATTGGTTAAGCCACTCTATGCCCTCTAACATTTGCTCGAAATTTAACCAGGAATCCTGGTCAGGTCCTTGATAAAACTCAGTTCCAAGCTCTTCTAGGGCAGGAATGCATCTATTTAAATATTCCGATGCGGAAACTATCATTTCGTCTAGCCATTCTTCTAGAGTTCTTGCCTCCACACTAATATTGGTAAGTAAATCAATATTATTTAATAAGTAATTCTCGTAATCTTCATTTACTTCCAAACCATCAATCACAAGATGACTCAATATCATATTATTTTTTGTCAAGATATCTTCCACTGTATTTAATAAAGCCGGTACGGATTCAGGCTCATTTGCAAATTTATAAGATTGGTCCAAAATTATCAGATTCATTAAATTTTCTGCCCTCCGTCTTGGTTTTTGATGATTTCCCGAAGTTTCTCAGGAATCTTTGCTCTTATTAATGCTTCTTTATTTTGTCTTTGCACCTCTTCATAAACCTCATTCCGAAGAATTCTTACATCCCGGGGAGCTTCTATCCCTATTTTTACCATGTCCCCACTGACATCAATAATGGTGATTTCGATATCATCACCGATTTTTATCTTTTGGTCAACCTTCCTGGATAGAACAAGCATCAGCCGTTCCCCCTTCCCTGAGGTTTTCTTCCCTGTCAGTTTGAGGGTTTCGGGCTGAATCAAACAAAGGCTGCCGGTAAGAAAAACCTTCATTTTCCAAAATTAGCTGCAGCCCTTATTGCGTCCGGGGATTAATAATAACCGGGGCTCTTAAATTGGCAGTGGATTTAGTGATATCGCTGAGGCACAAAGTCAACATCACCCAGATATCTACCCGGTCATCCTCCTGAACCTCTAAAAGTTCAGTTTCCTCAGCGTTTATTTTAATTTTTGTGGGATAGTCATTAAAATTAGTATGGGGTTTTAAAAGCACAAAACCAATATTTTCATCATCTAAAGAATTCAAGCTGGCCAAGGGAGCCTCCGGTTCTTCCTGCAGTTCAAATCTCCGGTAATCTTCAAAGCCGGGCAGACCCTTGGGGAAAGTAATCAGCATCTAAAAACCTCCTCATATCGGCAAAGCCTATTTTTGCAAGTCAATAACTTGTCCTACGGCTTCTATTTTTAAATAGGGTTCTTGTTCCAAATATACACGCACAGAAGGGAAAACAAAGTCTGTAATTTTAATGCTTCCCCATTGGGCGGCAAATTCAACTCCCCCCTGCTCCGCTTCCCAGTGAAGAGGAATTGTTTCCACATTTATTGCTATTGAATCTAAGGGAACAATCTGCAGTTCCTTCTCCTGGGGTGTTGCCGCTTGCTCGGCTACCTCCCCGATGGAAATATCTTTTTCAATGGCCCCCAGGGCCTTCCCTTCAGAAACAGTCCGTTCCAGGTTCAAATTAAAGCTTTGCAGAGCCTCTTGCCTTTTAATATTCATAAAGCTTTCAAGCCCGCCGAAACCCAAAGATGCCAGAAAAGGCCCATAATCGATTTCTAAATTGGCCTTAGGCTGCTTGAAGTGAATTTTCGCCGGGACCTGCTTCACTTCCAAATCCGCTCTTTTTATTTTTAAGTTATAGTCCGCAT
>DUPU01000105.1 GCA_012838175.1 Clostridia bacterium | reverse complement strand
GAAGGTCGCAGGTTCAAATCCTGCCTCCGCAACCAACACGCCGCTGTAGCTCAGTAGGTAGAGCGCATCCTTGGTAAGGATGAGGTCACCAGTTCAATCCTGGTCAGTGGCTCCAGAATGAAGTCCTTCAAACACCTAAGTTTAAGGGGGTTTGTAGGATTTTTTTATACTCTTTTTTACTAATGCGGCTATTAAAATTATGGTTATTATATAAGGTATTGATAAAATTTTAATGTTAATAAGAGGAAATAGGGTTTCTTTGTAGAAATAGTATCAAACTTTAACATACAATTTTGGCTTGCTGCAGAACGATATTTGGAATGATAATTTTAGGTGAGTATTAGGGGGGAGAAACTCATGGCAAAACAAAAATTTGAAAGGACGAAACCACATGTTAACGTGGGTACTATTGGTCACGTTGACCATGGCAAAACCACATTGACAGCTGCTATTACCCAGTGTTTATCTAAAGCTGGTGGTGCGGTAGCGACAGCTTATGATCAAATTGACAATGCACCGGAAGAAAAAGCTCGTGGAATCACCATTAATACCTCTCACGTGGAATATCAGACGGAAAAGAGGCACTATGCCCACGTGGACTGCCCGGGACACGCTGACTACGTGAAGAACATGATTACCGGAGCTGCTCAAATGGACGGGGCCATTCTTGTCGTATCGGCAGCCGACGGTCCCATGCCTCAGACCAGAGAGCACATTCTTTTGGCCCGTCAGGTAGGGGTACCTTATATCGTTGTATTTTTGAACAAGGCAGACCAGGTAGATGATGAAGAATTGATGGAACTGGTAGAGATGGAAGTACGGGAGCTTCTATCCGAATATGAATTTCCGGGAGACGATATTCCTATCGTAGCAGGTTCAGCATTAAAAGCTTTGGAATGCGGCTGCGGCAACCGGGAATGTGAAGCATGCGGACCGATATGGAAGTTAATGGACAATGTAGACGAGTACGTTCCTACTCCGGAGCGGGATAAAGACAAGCCTTTCTTGATGCCCATTGAGGACGTGTTTACTATTACCGGTCGTGGCACGGTGGTAACGGGCCGGGTAGAGAGAGGCCAGGTGAAAGTAGGAGATACAGTCCAAATAGTCGGTTTAACTGAAGAAAAGAGGCAGACGGTAGTAACCGGTGTGGAAATGTTCCGGAAGCTTCTTGACTATGCGGAAGCAGGGGACAACATCGGCTGCCTCTTAAGAGGTGTTGAGCGGAAAGACGTGGAGCGGGGACAGGTTTTATCCAAACCTAACAGCATCCATCCTTATACAAAATTCGAAGGGGAAGTATATGTATTGACCAAGGAAGAAGGCGGACGCCATACTCCTTTCTTTAACGGATACCGCCCCCAGTTTTATTTCAGAACCACGGACGTCACGGGAGTGGCCAAACTTCCGGAAGGTGTGGAAATGGTAATGCCGGGAGACAATATTAAAATGAGCATTGAGTTAATTACTCCCATTGCTATTGAAGAAGGCTTGCGCTTTGCTATTCGTGAAGGCGGCCGGACGGTAGGTGCCGGTGTAGTTACCGCTGTAGAAGAATAAAATTTTTCTTAAATTTGATTTGTTGATGAGGCTGGAAGCGTTTTGCTTCCTGCCTCAGACTTTGGTAAAGTTACAAGGCGATGAAGTGAAAGGTTGCGTTATTAAGACGGAAATTTTCACTGAGAAGTCCCGTAAGAAACTGGGCGAAAAGGAGGTAAAAAAATGCCTAAGCAAAAAATTAGGATCAGACTGAAAGCATTCGATCATAAGATATTGGATCAGTCTGCAGAGAAGATTGTGGATACAGCGAAAAGAACCGGTGCTGTAGTTTCCGGTCCCATACCTCTGCCGGTTGAAAAAAATATTTATACTATTTTACGTTCACCTCATGTTAATAAAGATTCTCGGGAACAGTTTGAGATGAGAACCCACAAAAGGCTAATTGATATTCTGGATCCGACACCGAAAACAGTAGATTCTCTCATGAGATTAGACTTACCGGCAGGAGTAGATATTGAAATTAAATTATAATTCCATTATGGAACGCGTGGATGCGTGGACAATGAATACTGATTAAGCGAGCAATGCCGATTATTACGGTATCTAGCATGTGAAATGGAGGTGGGATCATGGCAAAAATGATTCTAGGAAGAAAAATTGGGATGACACAAGTATTCAGCCCGGAAGGAAAAATTATACCCGTAACAGCAATTGAGGCCGGCCCTTGTGTGGTTACCCAAGTTAAAGGGGCAGAAACTGACGGATATAATGCGGTGCAAATTGGCTACGGAGCCATTAAGAATAAAAATGTTAATAAACCCCTAAAAGGGCATTTTGCTAAGGCAGGCATAGAACCGGTAAAATACCTCAGGGAATTGAGGGTGGATAACATAAATGATTTTCAGGTAGGACAAAGCATTGATGTTACTGCTTTCGCACCGGGGGAAAAGGTGGACGTGGTAGGAATTTCCAAAGGTAAAGGTTTTACCGGTACCATTAAAAGATGGAATTTTAGGCGGGGTCCGATGTCTCACGGCTCAAAAAATCATCGCCGTCCGGCTTCGGCAGCGGCAAAAGGACCGGCCCGGGTATTTAAAGGGAAAAAGTCTCCGGGACAAACCGGTGGTGAAAGAGTTACCGTACAGAATTTAGAAATCGTAAAAGTTGATGCGGAGAAAAACTTGCTTTTAATTAAAGGTGCTGTTCCGGGTCCCAAAAAGGGCCTGATAGTGATAAAGAATGCAGTAAAAGCAGTATAAGACCCGTAGGAAAGGAGGGCTAATATGCCTAGGGTAGCAGTATATAACATGCAGGGCAGCCAAGTTGGTGAGCTGGAACTGAATGATGATATCTTTGGAATTGAAATTAATGAACACTTATTGCATCAAGCGGTCGTGAAAAACCTGGCGTCATTAAGACGGGGTACTCATGCCACCAAAACGCGGGCCATGGTATCCGGCGGCGGGCGAAAACCTTGGAGACAAAAAGGCACAGGCAGAGCCCGGGTAGGCTCCAGCCGGAATCCGGTTTGGACCAAAGGGGGAGTTGCTTTTGGACCGCAACCTCGTGATTACGGTTTTAAAATGCCGAGAAAAACCCGACGACTTGCGGTAAAGTCGGCTTTGACGGATAAGGTGAATAATGGGAATATAATCGTGTTGGATGAGTTAAAAATGGCAGAACCCAAAACGAAAGAAATGGTTCAGGTATTGAAGAATTTAAATGCTCCTGAAGCATTGGTAGTCATCGGGACAAAAGATGACAATGTAATTAAATCCGCACGTAATATTCCGGGAGTTACACCGGTTGAAGCAACAGGAATCAATGTGTATAATATCTTAGCTCATAAAAAAATGGTTATAACCAAAGAGGCAGTTGCCAAAGTCGAGGAGGTGCTCAAGAATGCGTAATCCTCATGATGTAATAATCAAACCTTTGGTTTCTGAAAAATCTATGAGCTTGATGGCTGAGAATAAATATCCTTTTATTGTAGACAAAGATGCAAATAAGTTGGAAATAAAATATGCAGTGCAGGAGTTATTTAAGGTAACCGTATTAAATGTTACTACGATGATTGTCAAAGGGAAAATGAAAAGAATGGGCAGGTATGTTGGAAAACGACCTGACCGGAAAAAAGCTATCGTGACCTTGAAACCAGGCGATAAAATCGAGGTTTTTGAAGGTCTGTAAGGCGACGACGGTATAGGAGGGAATATATATGGGAATTAAAATCTATCGACCCACCTCGGCCGGACGACGGGGGATGACCGTATCCACTTTTGAGGAAATCACTAAAACTCAACCGGAAAAGTCTCTCACCGAACCTCTTAAAAAGACAGGTGGACGAAATAATAGCGGACGTATAACCACCAGGCATCATGGCGGAGGACATAAAAGACTTTATCGCATTATAGATTTTAAGAGAGATAAAGACGGGGTTCCGGCAAGAGTTGCCGGTATTGAATACGATCCCAACAGAACCGCAAATATTGCACTTTTAAACTATGCAGACGGGGAAAAAAGATATATTATAGCTCCGGAAGGCTTAAAACTGGGTGACACTGTTATTTCCGGACCGGATGCCGATATTGTGACCGGTAATGCATTACCTTTAGAAAATATTCCGGTAGGTACTATTGTGCATAATGTGGAGCTTAGCCCGGGCGCCGGTGCTAAAATTGTCAGATCTGCAGGAGCTTCTGCTCAGTTAATGGCTAAAGAGGGCAAATATGCTACTTTGAGAATGCCTTCCGGGGAAATGAGAATGGTTTTGATTAAATGCAAGGCAACTATCGGTCAAGTAGGCAATGTTGAACAAGAAAATATTAATATCGGGAAAGCCGGAAGGGCTCGCTGGCTTGGCATTCGGCCAACAGTCCGGGGAGTTGTGATGAATCCTGTGGACCACCCCCATGGCGGTGGGGAAGGACGTTCACCGGTAGGGCGAAATCCGGTAACTCCTTGGGGTAAATCGGCATTAGGTACAAAAACCAGGAAAAAGAATAAGGCATCGGAAAGGCTAATTGTGAAGCATCGTAGTAAGTAATGAGAATTAAACCTCAGTATACTGGGGTATGGCAACCACAGTGGAAGGGAGGCGATTGTTTCCATGGGTAGATCATTAAAAAAAGGTCCTTATTGTGAAGAAAGTTTATTGAAAAAAATTGAAAAAATGAATGAAACCGGGGATAAAAAAGTTATTAAAACGTGGTCCCGCCGTTCTACAATTTTTCCCCAAATGGTAGGGCACACTTTAGCAGTCCATGACGGAAGAAAACATGTCCCCATTTATATTACGGAAGATATGGTAGGGCATAAGCTGGGTGAATTTGCCCCTACGCGCCTGTTTAAAGGTCATGGTTCTCATACTGAAAGATCAACAGCATTAAAATAGTATTTATTCTATAACACTCTTGAGAGGGGGTAACCTTGTGGAATGCAAAGCAGTGGCAAAATATATCCGCATATCACCTCGGAAAGTACGGCAGGTCGTTGATTTAATTCGAGGCAAAAGTGTGGATGAAGCAGTTGCCATTTTGAAATTGACACCTAACCGGGCGACCGAGCCTGTAAGCAAGGTCCTTAAGTCTGCAGTTGCAAATGCGGAACACAATGCAAACCTAAATCGGGATGATTTAATAGTAGCAAAGGCTTTTGTGGATCAAGGGCCGACATTAAAAAGATATAAGCCAAGAGCAATGGGTCGGGCAGACCGTATGTTAAGACGAACCAGCCATATTACGGTAGTAGTAAGTGATAGAGAGGAGGTTTGATTAGTGGGTCAGAAGGTGCATCCAAAGGGATTACGCATTGGGATTATTAAAGATTGGGATGCTAAATGGTATTCTCAAAAGGATTTTAAAAAGTTGCTCCATGAAGACTTTAAAATTAGAAAGTTTGTCAAGGAGAAACTGTATGCCTCCGGGATTTCTCGGGTAGAGATTGAAAGAGCGGCTAACCGTGTAAAAATTAATATTTT
>DUPU01000104.1 GCA_012838175.1 Clostridia bacterium | reverse complement strand
GAGCGGTCACGAAAGCCCATGGGGGAATCCTTTTTATTGATGAAATCGGGGAACTTCATTCCATCCAGATTAATAAACTATTAAAGGTTCTGGAAGATCGAAAGGTAATGTTGGAGAGTGCCTATTACAGTTCTGAGGACACGAACATACCGCCACATATTCATGATATTTTCCAAAACGGCTTGCCGGCAGATTTTCGCTTGGTAGCGGCAACCACCAGATTGCCGGAGGAAATTCCGCCGGCTATACGTTCCAGGTGTGTGGAGATTTTTTTCCGGCCTTTGCTTCCTCATGAGATTGCCTTGATTACAAAAAATGCTGTGCAAAAAATGAATATGGAAATGGAAGATGAAGCACTGCAGGTAGTAACCAAATATGCCACTAATGGGCGGGAAGCGGTAAATATTGTACAGATTGCCGCCGGGGCAGCTATAAACGAGGGAATACAAAAAATAACCCTTCATAATGTTGAGTGGGTAATTAACAACGGTCAGCACGATCCCCGGCCGGATAAGAAAGTACCAGATAAACCCCAGGTAGGTTTGGTGAACGGATTGGCGGTAGCAGGACCAAATATCGGCATGTTGTTGGAATTGGAGACTATTGTCACTCCTGTGGCTAAAGGACAAGGACAGATTATTGTCACCGGTGTAGTTGATGAAGAAGAAGTGGGCGGGGGCAGCGGAAAAAAACTGCGCCGGAAAAGCCTGGTAAAAAGTTCTGTAGAAAATGTGCTCACACTATTAAGAAATTACTTAAATCTGCAGCCAAAAGATTATGACATTCATGTTAATTTTCCTGGGGGCATTCCCATTGACGGGCCTTCCGCAGGAGTAACCATTGCTACGGCCCTATATTCCGCAATAACCGGCATACCGGTAGATAACAGGGTGGCGATGACCGGAGAAGTGTCCATAAGAGGATATGTCAAACCGGTGGGGGGAATAGTGGCTAAGGTGGAAGCGGCAAGACTTGCCGGTGCCAAACGGGTGATTATCCCAAAAGACAATTGGCAGCAGGCATTTCAGAAATATGTTGATTTTCAGGTTATTGGTGTGGAAAGATTTGAAGAAATCTTAGCTTTAGCTTTAATAAAAACCAAGGGAGAAAAGCTAACAGTTCCGTCCTACGGAAAAGAAAGTTTAAATCCTGTGGCTTTCGCCCATAATTTGCAGGAAATCAGCTTTTAGGATAGAATATGGTAAGCATTGCTATGACTTTATTTCCGGGGGTGAATTTTTTGGAAAAAAAAGAACGTAATCTGTATGAAGTACCAATGCTACCTTTGCGGGGAGTCTTGGTATTCCCATATATGATAGTACATTTAGACGTAGGACGGGAAAAGTCCATTAATGCCATAGATCAGGCCATGTTGGATAAAAGGGAAATTTTTCTGGCTATGCAAAAGGAAGCTCAGACAGATGAACCTGATGAGAATGATATTTATCAGGTGGGAACGATTGCGGAAATCAGACAGCTTCTCAAGTTGCCGGGAGGTACCATTCGGGTGCTGGTGGAGGGTTTGTACCGGGCGAAGATAGAAAAATATCTTTCCTATGACCCATATATTAAAGTGGCTGTGTCAACGGCAGAGGATAAGGTTAAAAAAGGCGATCCTGAGATTGAAGCCTTGATGCGCAATTTAATTAACCAATTTGAACAATATGTAAAGGTAAGTAAGAAAATCCCGCCGGAGACAGTGGTTTCCGTTATTACCCTGGAAGAGCCGGGGCGATTGGCTGATGTGGTGGCTTCTCATTTGAACTTGAAGCTGTCTGACCGGCAGAACATTTTGGAAGCTATTTCTGTTAAAGAACGGCTGGAAAAATTATGCGGCATTTTAGCCAAAGAGATGGAAATTCTGGAACTGGAACGGAAAATAAACCTGCGGGTCAGGAAACAGATGGAAAAGACCCAGAAAGAGTATTATCTCCGGGAACAGTTGAAAGCAATTCAAAAAGAGCTGGGAGATAAAGAAGACCGGGCAGCGGAAGCAGATGAACTTAGAGATAAGATTAAAAAGGCAAAGCTTCCGAAAGAAGTTAATGAAAGAGCCTTAAGGGAACTGGATCGGTTGGAGAAAATGCCTCCGATGGTGGCGGAAGCCATGGTAGTAAGAAATTACCTGGAGTGGTTGTTAGACCTTCCTTGGAATAAGGAAACCAAAGATCGCCTGGATATTAATGTGGCGGAAAACATTTTGAATGAAGATCATTACGGCTTGGAAAAAGTTAAAGAAAGGATTATTGAATACCTGGCCATAAGGCAGCTGGCGAAAAAAATGAAGGGGCCGATCCTTTGCTTTGTAGGACCGCCGGGAGTAGGAAAAACATCCTTGGCCAAGTCAATAGCCCGGGCTTTGGAAAGAAAATTTATCCGCATGTCCCTGGGAGGAGTGAGGGATGAGGCGGAAATCCGGGGGCACCGGCGTACTTATGTGGGCTCTATGCCAGGGCGGATTGTGCAAAATATTAAACTGGCCGGGTCGAAGAATCCTGTTTTCCTACTGGATGAAATAGATAAAATGAGTTCTGATTTTCGCGGTGACCCTGCTTCAGCACTTCTGGAAGTATTGGACCCGGAGCAAAATTCCACCTTCAGCGACCATTATATTGAGGCACCTTTTGATTTATCCAAGGTAATGTTTATCACCACTGCTAATGTGCAATACAATATTCCCCGACCGCTGTTGGACCGGATGGAGATAATCAACATTTCCGGTTATACGGAAGAGGAAAAACTAAATATTGCCCAAAAGTATCTTCTGCCGAAACAGATCAAAGAGCACGGCTTGAAAGAAAATCAAATCAACGTATCGGAAAATGCTATCCGGGCAATTATCCGGGAGTATACCCGGGAGGCGGGGGTACGTGATTTGGAAAGAAATATAGCCGCTTTGTGCCGGAAAGTTGCTCGGGATATAGTGGCGAAAAAATCAACCGGGTCCAAAATTACGGCACAAAATATAAGTCAGTATTTAGGTATTCCCAAATACCGCTTTGGTTTAGCGGAAAAGGAAAATCAAATCGGTGTAGTGACAGGTTTGGCCTGGACGGAAGTAGGCGGAGAAGTACTGACGGTTGAAGTACAGTCTCATAAAGGAAAAGGCCGGATTACTCTCACCGGGCAATTGGGGGATGTGATGAAAGAATCCGCCCAAGCCGGGTTTACTTATATCAGGTCCATTGCTGATAAGCTGGGCATATCGGAAGATTTTTATGAAAATACCGATATTCATGTGCATGTTCCGGAAGGGGCCATTCCTAAAGACGGGCCCTCTGCCGGTATTACCATGGCCACTGCTATTGCTTCGGAGCTTAGCCGGCGCAAGGTAAGGCGGGATGTAGCCATGACCGGGGAAATTACTTTGAGAGGCAGAGTATTGCCTGTGGGAGGTATAAAAGAAAAAGTATTGGCTGCTCATCGGGCGGGTTGTAAAACCATTATCCTGCCGGCAGAAAATAAAAAAGACTTGGAGGATATCCCGGCTAATGTGAGCAGGAAATTGAAGTTTATTCTGGTTGATTCCATGGAGCAGGTACTGCCGGTGGCACTTTTGGAAAAGGAAGCAGATGTAGAAGCATCTGAGGAAAAGGCTTCTCCCGTATCCGTTCCGGATACTGCGCCGGAAAGGGCTTTAGATGCTTAGGATTATCAAATCTGAATATGTGGCCGGTGCTGTGTACCCCGACCAGTATCCGAAAGGTAACTTTCCGGAAATAGCATTGGCAGGACGGTCAAATGTGGGTAAGTCTTCTTTAATAAATACTTTGGTCAACCGTCGTGGATTGGCCCGTACCAGTTCCCAGCCGGGGAAAACCCAAACCATTAATTTTTATTTGGTTAACGATACTTGGTATTTTGTAGATTTGCCTGGCTACGGTTTTGCCCGGGTTTCCCAAAGTACCAGGGAAGCTTGGGGCAAAATGATTGAAAGGTATTTAAAGGGAAGGAATGTTTTGAAGGAGGTCTGGCAGTTAATCGATATCAGGCATCCGCCAACTGCATTAGACCGGCAAATGCTGGAATGGTTGACTTATTATCATTATCCCCGGTTGATTATTGCCACGAAAGCGGATAAAATCAGTAAGAATCAAAGGGTAAAAAACCTTAAAATCATCAAAGACCAGTTAGGTATCAAGGATGATGAGTTAATTGTTTTTTCCGCCCAAACAGGGGAAGGTAAAGATGCTTTGCTGCAAAGAATAGAATCTCTGCTTTAGTAGACAAGGGACGGAGTCGTTGTCATCTTCGAAAAGGTGAACAACTCCGTCCCTTATCAATTGGATTTCAGTTTTAAAAGGAGGAAATCTTCTTTGTCAGGCGAACTAATAAGATATTGAAAATTTGCCAAAAAACGCTGGAGATGAGGCGATAAGGAAAATGGACGATTTATTAAGCAAGGTTCTGGAGGGGGACCGGAGGGCTGCTGCCCGGATGATTACCATCATTGAAAATGATGAGGAAGCAAAGAATGAATTGATGAGTAAAATTTATCCTTATACAGGTAATGCATATATTATTGGGGTAACGGGATCCCCGGGGGCAGGGAAAAGTTCCCTCACCGACAAATTGGTGGGGGAAATCCGACGCAACGGTCTCTCGGTGGCCATTATTGCTGTTGACCCTACCAGTCCCTTTACCGGAGGAGCTATTTTAGGCGACCGGATCAGGATGCAAAGCCATTCCTTGGATCCTGATGTATTTATCCGCAGCATGGGCACAAGGGGCAGTTTGGGGGGGTTGTCCCAGGCTACTAACGAAGCGGTGAAGGTAATGGATGCTTTTAAAAAGGATATCATAATTATAGAGACAGTAGGAGTAGGTCAGTCGGAGTTTGACATTATGCATATTGCCAATACTACTCTGGTGGTTTTAACACCGGGAGCGGGAGATGCCATTCAAACCATAAAAGCCGGGATTATGGAGATTGCGGATGTTTTTGCGGTGAACAAATCCGATTTGGAAGGGGCCGACCGGGTTAAAACGGAAGTGGAAACAATGCTTGATATGAAGAAACCAACTGGGTGGAGGCCTCCGGTAGTGCAAACCATATCTTTGACAGGATCCGGGGTAAAGGATTTATGGACTAAAATTTTAGATCATAAGGCTTATTTAGAATCATCAGGGAAACTGGAGTCCCAGCGAAAAAAACGTCTGAAGGAAGAGGTACGGGAGATTTTAGAGTATGAATTAAGAAAACATGTCTGGAAAGCAGTGGAAGCATCGGGAGAACTGGATAAACTGGAAGAAAGTCTTTATCAAAGAGAAACTGATCCCTATTCTGCTGCCAAAAATATTATTAACCGATATTTTAAGTTTCTTTGGTGAAAAAAAGAAAAAAGCGGGCGAAAAAGTTGACAGTTGTTTTTTTCTTCGCTAGTATATTACATAAGCAAATATCGGACAGCAGTAAAGAAGGGAAGGAGTACCGGTTTCCCCTTTTGCCAGAGAGAAAAGTCCCAGGCTGTAAGACTTTTTCAAGAGGTACCGGGAAGGTCGTCCTGGAACTGATAGGTTGAACATAATCTTAGATCTATCCGGTTAAAGCCCGTTACAGCTTTTTTAAGAGCGGATACCGGAATTCCGGTGGCCGAATAAAGGTGGTACCACGGAAGTAACCCTTTCGTCCTTTGGGACGAAAGGGCTTTCTTATATAAAAAGGAGGATGAATTAAGTGTCTGAAACAAAGAACATATCTACCACATATGATCCGAAAAGCGTGGAAGACAAGTGGTATCGTTATTGGGAAGAAAATCGCTTTTTCCATGACGAAGTAAATGGGGCAAAAAAGCCTTTTACTATTGTGATGCCTCCCCCTAATGTTACCGGCCAGTTGCATATGGGACATGCTTTGGATAATACCCTTCAAGATATTCTGACCAGATGGCGCCGCATGCAAGGCTATAATACTTTGTGGCTTCCCGGCACAGATCATGCCGGTATTGCTACTCAGGCCCGAGTGGAAGAGAACCTGGCTCAAAGCGGTATTTCCAAGTATGATTTGGGGCGGGAAAAGTTTTTAGAGAAAGTTTGGGAATGGAAAGAACATTATCATGACCGGATTGCCAAGCAATTGCGTTTGCTAGGTTCCTCCTGCGACTGGGAGAGAGAAAGGTTTACCATGGATGAAGGATGCTCCAAGGCAGTTCAAGAGGTCTTTGTGAAATTGTATGAAAAAGGTTTGATTTACCGGGGCAGTTATATTATCAACTGGTGTCCCAAGTGTCAGACCACTATTTCTGATATTGAAGTTGAGCACCAGGAGAAAGAAGGTAAACTTTACTATATCAAATATCCGGTAAAGGACAGTGATTCCTATGTGATGATTGCCACCACCCGGCCGGAAACCATGCTGGGAGATACGGCTGTGGCTGTCCATCCGGAGGATGAAAGATATGGAGATTTTATCGGGCGCACCTTGATTTTGCCCATTCTTAACCGGGAAATACCTGTCATTGCCGATGAATATGTAGATCCTTCCTTTGGCACGGGAGCTGTGAAAATTACTCCTGCCCATGATCCCAACGACTTTGAAGTGGGCTTGCGGCATAATCTTAAGCAGATCACCGTAATTGACAAACAAGCCAAGATGACGGAAGAAGCAGGCAAGTACCAGGGTATGGACCGCTACCTGTGCCGGGAGAAAATAGTTGAAGATTTAAAGGCCGGGGGTTACCTGGACCATATTGAGGAACATCCTCATGCCGTAGGGGAATGTTATCGCTGTGATACAGTGATTGAACCGTTGATTTCACCCCAATGGTTTGTAAAAATGAAACCCTTGGCGGAGCCTGCCATGGAGGCGGTGAAAAAGGGTCAGATTTGCTTTGTGCCGGAACGGTTTACCAAAATTTATCTCGGTTGGCTGGAAAATATCCGGGATTGGTGCATTTCCCGTCAGCTTTGGTGGGGACATCGCATCCCGGTGTGGTATTGCCAGGAATGTGATGAAACCATTTGCAGTAAAGAAGCCCCCAAGAGCTGTCCAAAATGCGGAAGTACCAAACTTGAGCAGGACCCGGACGTTCTGGATACCTGGTTCAGTTCCGCTTTATGGCCCTTCTCCACTTTGGGTTGGCCGGACCAAACAAAAGAATTGGACCATTTTTATCCCACCAGCGTGTTGGTTACGGGACGGGATATTATCTTCTTCTGGGTTGCCCGCATGATTTTTATGGGCCTGGAGTTCATGAAAAAGGAACCATTTAAAGAAGTATTCATCCATGGATTGGTCCTGGACGCTCTAGGCCGGAAAATGAGCAAGTCTTTGGGCAATGGGGTAGATCCTCTGGAGATTATAGACAGGTATGGGGCAGATACTTTACGTTTTATGCTTATTACCGGAAATACCCCGGGTAATGACCTGCGTTTTCAAGAGGAAAGATTGGAAGCGGCAAGAAACTTTGCCAATAAGATTTGGAATGCTTCCCGCTTTGTGCTGATTAATCTCGTCGATTATCAACAGGGAGGGGCCGAAATTCGGTTAACTCTGGCAGACAAATGGATTCTGGAAAGATATCGAAGTACGGCTTTAGATGTGACCAGATTCCTTGAAAAATATGAATTGGGGGAGGCAGCCCGAACTCTTTATGATTTTATCTGGAATGAGTTCTGCGATTGGTATATTGAGTTGGCCAAACTTCGTTTATATAAAGAAGGGGGGGCGGAAAAGCATACCGCCCAATATGTATTAACCCACGTTTTGGGAGGAATCATGGAGTTGCTTCACCCCTTTATGCCTTTTATTACGGAAGAGATTTGGCAGCACCTGCCTCACCGGAATGCTTTAACGGTGATGCGTACACCTTGGCCTGACGGGGAGAAAATGGATTCCTTCCCGGAGGAAGCCGAAGAAATGAGCTTGCTGATGGAAGTGATTCGCTCTGTGAGAAATATTCGGGCGGAAATGAATGTGCCTTTAGGCAAAAAAATAAATATCATTGCTTTGGCCGGGGATAAAAGTCGGGACATTCTCTCTAAAGGCAAATCATATATCAGCGGACTTTGTCAAGCGGAAAAATTGGAACTTTTGGATTTGGACGGGGAGAAGCCGGAGCAGGCTGCAGCTGCAGTGGTGAAGGATATACAGATATATCTTCCTTTGAAGGATTTAATTGATTTTGACAAGGAAATTGCCCGGTTGGAAAAAGAAGTGGGAAATATGGATAAAGAACTGGAAAGACTAAGGGTCAAATTAAATAATAAAGACTTTTTGGCCAAAGCACCGGCTCAGGTAGTGGAAAAGGAAAAAGCCAAGGCTCGGGAATACCAGGAGAAAAAAGAAGCCCTTCTGGACCGGTTGGCAATGCTGAAAAGATAGGGATTAGAGGTAAAAAATGAACTATCAAGAGTCAATAGAGTATCTGAAAAGCTTAACCACATTTGGTATTAATTTGGGACTGGGACGCATAAAAAACCTGCTTTCCCGTTTAGGTAGCCCGGAAAAGGAACTAAACTTTGTCCATGTAGCCGGTACAAACGGGAAAGGGTCTACCTGTGCCATGCTGGCCTCAATTTTGGATCGGTCCGGGCTGAAAGTGGGCTTATTCACTTCCCCCCATATTCATTCATATACCGAGAGGATTAGAATTAACGGCCGGGAAATAAGGGAAGATGAAATTAGCCAATTGATTACTGAAATTCGGGTTCCTTTGGATGAAATGGTCCGGGAAGGAGTGGAGCATCCTACGGAATTTGAGGTCACCACAGCCCTTGCTTTGTTGTATTTTGCCAGGCAGCAGGTGGATATTGCTATTCTGGAGGCAGGCTTGGGGGGAGCGATTGATTCTACTAATGTTGTTATGCCCAGATTATCTATCATTACCAATATTGGGATGGATCATATGGATTATTTGGGACTGACTTTGGAGGACATTGCCCGGGTAAAGGCAGGCATCATTAAGCCCGGTCGGGATGTAATTACAGCCACAGATGAACCCCAAGCTATAAGGGTAATAAAAGAGAAAGCCAGAGAAGAAAACGCCCCTCTTTGGGAATATGGAAAAGATTTTCAGGTTGAACCTGTATCTGATTCCTTGGAGGGTCAGATATTTAATTGCCGGGTTAAGGAAACTTATTTTTCCGGTTTAAAAATTACCCTCCTGGGCCAACATCAGTTGATTAATGCTTCTTTGGCAGTAGCGGCGGCGGTGAAACTGGGCGTGGGAGCGGACGCTATCAGAAAAGGTTTAGCGGGGACAGAATGGCCTTGCCGATTGGAAATGGTCCGGCACCATCCCTTAGTAGTCATCGATGCTGCCCACAACCATCATGGAATTAAAGTTTTGGTACAGGCATTAAAGGATTACTGGCCTCGGCAAAGGAAAGTGCTTCTGTTGGGGATGTTGGCGGATAAGGAAAGGGATAAGGTTGTCGGGGAAATTGCCCCGTTGGTGGAAAAAGTGGTCGTAACCAAGCCTAATAGCCCCCGGGCGGGGAAATGGCAGGAGGTAGCCGAGTTTGTGCGACCATATGTTAAAAAAGAAGTAGTAATAGAAGAAGATATTTCCCGCGCGGTAGATAAGGCGCTGGAATTAACGGGGGATGAGGAGATGCTCTTGATTACCGGTTCTATTTATATGGTTTCCGAGGCCAGGGCTCATCTGCTCCAAAAACCAATTAAATAATTTGTGAATAAATAAACAAATTAAAAAGGTATTAAGAATATTATGTAGAATAAATTATTAATTTAGGAGCAATATGATATAATAAGGCCAGGAGGTCGGTACGATGAAAATTCAAAAAATTCCTGAAGCTTCGATCGTAAGAATGTCTGTCTATTCGCGTTATTTGTCTCGATTGGACCAAAAGGGAATAGTCACCACATCCTCCGGTGAAATTGCAGACGGAGTCGGCGTGAGCCCGGCTCAAGTACGGAAAGACCTGGCATATTTTGGAGAGTTTGGGACTCGTGGCGTAGGCTATAATGTTAAGGATTTGCATCACCATGTTTTAAAGATCTTAGGTCTTACCAATGAATGGCCTGTGGTTTTAGTCGGGGCAGGAAATTTGGGTACAGCACTCTGTGTATATCGGGGTTTCCGGGAACGGGGATTTAAAATTGTGGGAGTTTTAGATTCTGATCCGAAAAAGCATGGACAACCCTTAGGCGATTTAGTGATTTTGCCTATGGATAAAATGGAAGAGATAATTAAGGAAAACGATGTTAAAATGGGCATTGTTACGGTGCCTAGTGATTTTGCCCAGGATATAGTGAATCTTTTGGTCAAATATGGCGTAAAGGCGATTCTCAACTTTGCACCCAGGGCTATTACCGTTCCTGAGGATGTGGAGTTAAGAAATGTAGACTTAGCCGTAAACCTGGAAGTACTTACATTTAAACTTAGTTCATGAGGTACATGAGGAGAATGAAGTAATAAAAGGCAAAACGTCTTTGACTAATGCAAAGACGTTTTTCTGCATAATTTGCTGTTTCCCAGGTACGCGATAGTTTTTATTTTCCCGGCAGGAGGATTTCATGGATAAAACTATTATTTTAGCCTCTGCTTCCCCCAGGCGTCTTGAACTAATGCGGCAGATTGGGATAGACCCGGTTGTCTTAACCGGTGAAATTGAAGAAAATTGGAACGGAGAGGTTAATGGGAAAGAATTGGCAATGGATTTGGCCCGTAGAAAAGCACAAGCCTGTGCGAATAAAATAAAAGATGGGATTATTATCAGTGCCGATACCATAGTCCAAATAGAGAACAGGATACTTGGCAAGCCGCAAGATGCGGAACAAGCTGTGGCAATGCTTTCTGCTTTAAGCGGAAAGGCTCATAGTGTAATTACCGGGGTAGCTGTATTAGAATGTCCTCAGGGAAAGCTTGTTGTGGATTATGAGGAAACGCAAGTGTTTTTTCGGGAATTGAGCAACGAAGAAATCAGGTTTTATGTGAACCAGGGGGAATCACTGGACAAGGCAGGCGCATATGGGATTCAGGGTAAGGGAGCACTCCTGGTTGAGAAGATTGTGGGAGATTATTTTAATGTGGTCGGCCTTCCCCTGCAGAAACTCAATAAAATACTGGCCAATTTTAATATAAATTTATTATTGGATAAAGCTTAGAGAGTGAAACCATATCAAGAGGGGAAAATTAAAAGAAAAAGAATTAAAATACACAGGAGGAAGTGGATGCGATGCTTTTTGCCAGAGATGTGGGAATAGATTTAGGAACTGCCAATACATTAGTTCATGTAAAAGGAAAAGGAATTATCCTAAATGAGCCTTCTGTTGTGGCGATTCAACGAGACACCGGCCAGGTTATGGCCGTGGGAGAAGAAGCGAAGCGGATGATTGGCCGAACCCCGGGGAATATTATAGCTATTCGCCCCATGAAAGACGGTGTGATCGCAAATTTCGATGTAACCCAAAGTATGTTGAAATATTTCATTTTAAAAGCATTAAAGTCCAAAAGTCCTCTCATTCGGCCCCGAGTTGTTATATCCGTACCTTCCGGAGTAACGGCAGTGGAGGAAAGGGCGGTTAGAGAGGCAGCCTTATCAGCAGGGGCGAAAGAGGCATATTTAATTGAAGAACCCATGGCAGCAGCCATTGGAGCCGGACTACCTGTGTCTGAGCCTACCGGTAATATGATTGTGGATATTGGCGGAGGGACGACAGAAGTTGCTATTATTTCATTAGGAGGAATTGTTGCCGTTAAATCCATCCGAATAGCCGGAGATGAAATGGATGATGCTATTGTACAGCATATAAAGCGCCATTATAAGTTGGCAATTGGGGAAAGGACAGCAGAAGAAATTAAAATAGAAATTGGTTCTGCCTACTTGGAAGATGAGAAATCCCGTGGTAAAATGATTGAAGTAAGGGGAAGAGATTTGGCGTCCGGACTTCCTAAGACCGTAACCATAACCGCCGGAGAAATCAACAGTGCCTTGGCGGAACCGGTTGCCAGTATTATTGACGCCATAAAGGTTTGCTTGGAAAAAGCGCCTCCGGAACTGGCTGCCGATATTATGGACCGAGGTATTGTCATGGCCGGTGGCAGCTCTAAGCTCAATGGACTGGATCGATTGGTTTCCCTGGAAACAGGGATGCCGGTGCACCTGGCGGAAGAGCCCTTATGGGCTGTGGTCATCGGCAGCGGAAAGGTACTGGAAAATATAGATGTATTAAGAAGAGTTCTTATTTCACCTAAGAAAGGCGCTAAAAGGACGTGATGGTCTTGCCCATGTTTTGGAAAAAGGGCAAATGGATATTTTTTATAATTGCGGTTTGTGTATTGTTGACTGTCGCCCATAACACAGGACTGGAGAGGAATAAACTAACTTTTTTGGAAGTTTGGTTGCGTGATATGTTAGCCCCGCTGGAGAGCGGGGCTACGGCAGTTTTGAGCGGAGTAAGAGGCATTGGCGGCTATTTTGCCGGGTATCAAGATATGGTTCAAGAGCGGGACAAACTTATAAAAGAAGTAGCGGATTTAAAAGAAGAAGTAAATTCTTTAAAGGAAGCGGGTTTAGAAAATGCCCGACTCAGGAAGCTGCTCATGATGAAGGAAAATATGGAGCCGGATTGGGAGGTATTGCCGGCTAAGGTAATCGGACGGGATACGGAAAACTGGTATCATTCCATAATTATTAACAAAGGTATGGCAGACGGCCTGGAAAAAGATATGGTGGTAATTAATTATGACGGTCTGGTGGGCAGGATTATTGCCCTTACCCAAAATACGGCTGAGGTGCTCCTGTTATTAGACCGAGGAGGAGCGGTAGGCTGTTTGGTGCAATTATCCCGGACGCCTGGTGTTGTGGAGGGACAGGGATCGGGGAAAATGCTGCGTATGGTGCATTTTCCCCATGACGCAGATATTCAAGAAAACCAAATTGTTTTAACCTCAGGTTTGGGGGGAATTTATCCTGCCGGGCTCAGAATCGGCTATATTACTAAAATTGAGGTGGAACCTAACGGTTTGATGAAGCAGGCGGAAGTAAAACCCTTTGTTGATTTTGACCGTCTGGAAGAAGTATTGGTTTTAACCAAACCAAAAAATGAGGTAAGTGTACCGTGAGGTATTTTGTTTTTTTTGCAACTATAATTATCAGTATTGTTCTTCAGTCCAGTATAAGTTTTTTTAATTTGGGAATTCAGCCGGATTTTCTGCTGATATTAGTACTATTTTCGGCATTGCTGGAGGGACCTTTTACCGGTTTGAAAGTTGGGTTTGTAATAGGGTTGGTGGAAGACCTTGTTACGGGCAAGTTTATTGGCATACATATTTTGACCAAAATGCTGGCCGGTTACCTGATTGGCCTGGGAGAACCTAAGATTTTCAAAGAAAACTATTTAGTCCCTGTAGTTACATTATTTATTGGCACTTTTCTTCATGGATTTTTGTTTCTTTTTTTTGGAAGTATTGTGGGAATAGACATTTCCTGGGGTAAGGATATTTGGGTGAGGATTTTATATCTGGCCCTTTTCCACGGTGTTTTGGCGCCCTTCGTTTATGTCCCTTTTTATAAAATCTACGTCAGTAAATGGTTCAACAAAGATTCCTAAGAATTACACCTGATTATATTCTTTAAGGATGTGTTTTTATTGAAGGAAAAGGAGATAGTAAAAAAATTAGGTGTTTTTGCGGCTGTAATTGGGATGATTTTTATAGTTTTGGGAATGCGTCTTTTTTATTTACAAGTTGTACGGGCGGATACCTTTGAAGATTTAGCGGATAAGAATAAGTTTCGCATTGTATCTATTCCGGCCCGGAGAGGAGATATATATGACCGGGATATGGAGGTATTAGCTACAAGCAAGCCTGTATTTAGTGTGACCTTGACCGGCTCGGAAATTGCAGAAAAAGAGAATGTGGCGGCAAAAATGGCAGAGATCCTGGATGATCCGGAAATTACCCAAGAAACAATTCTCCAAGCTCTTATGGAGCAGCATCGACCCTATGAACCGGTGATAATTAAACGTTTGCCATATGATGAAGGCATTCAAATGGTAACCCGAATCGAAGAACGGAGGGAAGAACTGCCTGGGGTTGAGATTAGGGAAGAGCCAATGAGATACTATCCATTAGGAAGCCTGGCCGGTCATATTTTAGGCACGGTGGGTTTAATCAGCAAAGAAGAACTGGAAGAGTATGAAGAATATAATTACGGAATGAATGACTGGGTAGGAAAGACCGGCCTGGAAAAAGTTTTTGAACACTATACCCAAGATAACAAAGAAATCGGTTTAAGAGGGAAAGCGGGGGCTGATCAGGTAGAGGTAAACGCCAAGCACCAACCGGTAAGTACTTGGTCCCATAAAGACCCGGTGCCGGGTAATTCTTTGGTGCTCACGCTGGATACGGATTTACAATCCGTTATGGAAAAATCCATGACGGAAGTATTGGAAAGATTACAGAAAGACCAGCCGAAGGCCAAGGCCGGGGCGGCGGTGCTGATAAATGTAAAAACAGGGGCGATCCTGGCTATGACCAGTACTCCGTTTTTAGATCCCAACGATTTTGCTAATGGATTATCTAAAGATAAGGTTGCCTATTATTGGGATGAAAATTTAAAGCCTACTTTTAACCGGGCCATATCCGGCACTTATCCCCCCGGATCCACTTTTAAACCGGTTACCGGCGTAGCTTACCTCTCGTCGGAAAAGGCCATGCCTAGTAACACAGTTTATTGCGGACCTTCTGCCTGGGTCAAACCGCGGGCCGGTTGCCCCAGAGCCCATGGCGCCGTTAATTTATACAAGGCTATGGCTGTTTCCTGCAATACCTACTTTCAGGAAATGGGTTACCGTACCGGTATCGACAGATTATATCAAACGGGCAAAGAACTGGGTTTAGGCCAGCTAACCGGGATAGATCTGCCGGGGGAAGCCGCTGGATTATTGCCTAACAAAGAATGGAAAGAAAGTTCTTTTAAAGGCTGGGAGTCCACCTGGCGTATCTATGATACTTTTTATATGTCCATGGGACAAGGTTATAACAGCTATACTCCCCTGCAACTGGCTAATTGTGTGGCGACCATCGCCAACGGGGGAAACAGGATGAAACCTTATCTGGTAGACAAAATCATCTCTCCGGATAATAAAGTATTAAAGCAATTTGAACCGACGGTTTTAAATAAACTCAGCGCCTCATCCCAGGTTTTGGATGAAGTAAAAAAGGCTATGAGGGCTGTTGTTGAGCCGGGGGGGACTGCTTATTCCATCTTTCGGGATTTTCCCCCTGAAGTCAAGGTAGCGGCTAAAACCGGAACGGCACAGACAGGTTTGCCTGGGGATGATAAGGATAAGGACTATCATGGCTTATTTGTGGCTTTTGCTCCCTATGAAGACCCGGAGATAGCTTTCGCCGGTATTGTTGAATATGGTTATCACGGGGGTTCTTCTGCCGGATATGTGGCGAAAGCGGTATTTGAAGAGTATTTTGGCTTGAAAAGGGAACCCATCCCGGATACTCTTCCTTTAACCATGGAATAAGATTTTTTGTTTTTTCCCAAAGTTGGAAGGAATTAAATAAGTTATTGTAGAACTAAAGCTAAGTTTAGGCGGGTTTTAAGCATCGTAGGAGGAAGGGCATGGAAAAAAATATGCTTGATGAAGTAATAAAAGAAGATACTCTGTTAGTTCAAAAAACATTAAGATCGGGCCAAAGCATCAAGCATTCCGGTAATGTGGTAGTTTTAGGAGATGTGAATCCCGGTGCGGAGGTTATTGCAGGAGGTCATGTGATTGTGCTGGGAACGGTACGGGGGGTAGTTCATGCCGGAGCCGTCGGAGATATGACGGCTACCATTACTGCTTTCTATTTAAATCCCACCCAGTTAAGAATTGCTAACCTTATTTCCCGCCCTCCTGACGGGGACAGACCTTGCCCCGATCATCCGGAAACTGCCAGGATTGCCGATGGTAACCTAATTATTGAAAAGTACCAACCATTAAAATAGTTCTTATAATTAGGAGAACACTTACAGGAGAGGAGTATGTTCATGGGAGAAGTATTGGTAATTACTTCAGGCAAGGGCGGAGTGGGGAAAACTACTACTACCGCCAACATTGGTGCGGGACTGGCCATGTCGGGAAAAAAAGTTGTTTTGGTGGACACTGATATCGGGTTAAGAAATTTAGATGTTGTTATGGGCCTGGAAAACCGTATTGTCTATGATATTGTAGATGTTGTCAGGGAACAATGTCGGTTGAAACAAGCACTGATTAAGGATAAAAGATTTGACGGTCTTTTTTTGCTTCCCGCTGCTCAGACAAAGGATAAGACGGCAGTTTCGGAAGAACAAATGAGAAAATTATGTTTTGACTTAAAGGAAGAGTTTGACTTTGTGGTTGTTGATTGCCCGGCCGGTATTGAACAGGGCTTCAAAAATGCCGTAGCCGGGGCGGAAAGGGCCATTGTTGTGACTACGCCTGAGGTTTCCGCGGTAAGAGATGCAGATAGGATTATCGGACTTCTGGAGGCAACCGGATTGAAAGATCCTAAGCTGGTGATTAACCGGATCAAACCTCAGATGGTAAAAAAAGGCGATATGATGAGTATTGAGGATATGATTGATATTCTGGCCGTAGATCTTTTAGGGGTAGTACCGGACGACGAGTTCATTATTGTTTCTACCAATAAGGGAGAACCTGCAGTATTGGATAAGAATTCCCTTGCCGGCGTGGCTTTTCGCAATATTACCAAAAGGATATTGGGAGAGGAGGTTCCTTTGCTGAATCTGGAACCTACTACCAGCTGGTTCGAAAAATTAAAACGTTTTGTAACCAGGTCTTAAGGAGGTAGGAGAGTATGAATATTGGAGATTTTATCAGCCGTTTTTTTGGGAAAGACAGCGGAAACAGCAAAAATGTGGCAAAAGAAAGGCTGCGCTTAGTCTTAGTCCACGATCGGGCCAATGTTTCTCCCGAGATACTTGAGAAACTGCGGGAAGATTTGATAGAGGTAATTAACAAATATATGGAGATCGATCAGACAGCCTTGGAAGTGTCTTTGAATAGTTCTGTAGATGATTCAATCGCTTTAGTTGCTAATATTCCAATCTTAGGAATTAGACGGCACGCTTTATAAAAATATTTAATCCATTTCACCTGATTTTTGATACCTTCCTCAATCAGAAGGAAGGTTTTTTTTTACCTCTTTGACAAAAGCTTCTTGTTACTCTGACTGCCTCACATTATAATTATGAAAAGGGAAAACAATTGAGAAAAGGCAAAAACAATGGGGGATATTAATGCTGCAGACGAGATTACTTAAAAATATTGACTGGGTTTTTATCGGGATCCTCGTTGTGATTATGGCTATGAGCCTATTTGTATTAAGAAGTGCTTCGGCTAATATATTCCAAGACCCGTACTACTTTGTGAAAAAACAATTATTGTGGATAGTTATCGGATTCGGCTTAATGTTTTTTGTTGCTTCATTTGATTATATCCATTTAAAGAAATTGAGCAAATATATTTATGCCGCTAATATTGCTTTACTGCTGGCGGTGTTTGTTTTCGGCCATGAGACAAAGGGCGCGCAGCGATGGATCAGCTTGGGATTTTTTGATTTGCAGCCCTCGGAGTTGGCTAAAATCGCCATTATTGTCAGTTTTGCTGTCTTATTATCTAAACGGCAAGGTGAGTTGGAAAAATTTTGGGATATTATTCCCAGCTTGATTTTTGTAGGCATTCCTATGCTATTAATTCTTAAACAGCCGGATTTAGGCACATCCCTGGTATTTGTGGCGATTATGCTGGGGATGCTTTGGGTGGGAGGGGCCAATCCCAGAGTGTTGCTGATGATGCTGGCAATTGTTTTGGTTTTAGTTCTTTTTATCTTCGGACTTTTGTATTTTGCTACCGATGGCTTTCAAAAACCACCTGAAGATTTGCCTCTTCCTTTGCCTTTGAAACCATATCAGTTATTGCGCCTGGTTATTTTTATCAATCCAAACATGGATCCCCTGGGAGCCGGATATCATGTGATTCAGTCCCAGGTAGCAATTGGGTCCGGTGGCATTTGGGGGAAAGGTTATTTGCAGGGATCTCAGGTACAGTATAATTTCTTGCCGGAACACCACACAGACTTTATTTTTTCCACAGTAGGAGAAGAATTAGGTTTTCTGGGAGGAAGTTCTATTCTGGTTTTATACTTTTTGCTTTTTTGGCGGATGGTGAAAATTGCCAAAGAGGCCCGGGATATGTTGGGCACTTTAATTGTGGTAGGTGTTACATCTATGCTGGTTTTTCAGTTTTTTGTCAATGTGGGAATGACCATGGGGATTATGCCGGTTACCGGAATTCCTTTACCTCTCTTAACTTACGGGGGTAGTGGTTTACTAAGCAATATGATTGCCATGGGCTTTGTCTTAAGCGTAAATCTCCGGAAACAGAGTTTATTGTTTTAGGTGACAGAAGATTTTGGTGGGCTGTACGCTAATCAATTTAGTGGGACAGCTCCTTTTTTATTCATAAAGTCCTTTCCCATTAAATATATATGTAAAAAGATTTGCATGTCCAGGAGGGGTTTAAATGCCGCTGAAGACAAAAAAACGGCACACTATAAAAGAACATCCGGGATGGGAAGGAGATTAAGAAAAAAATGGATCTGGCAGTTTGTCATATCATTCTGGGCATGTGTCATTATATGGGTTTTAATTGGTACAAACAGTACTTTGGGAACAATAGTGCGTAATTTTATTACCTCCAGCCTTTCTCCTCAAAATGATTGGATGCCGGCGATACAGGAAGTATTAAGCTTGGATTCCGGAACAAGCGGACTGAGGGAACAGATGGTACTGCCGGTTTCCGGCATTGTGGTACAGGGCTTTGGGTGGGGGATGGACAAAACCGGAAATGAGCAAAAATGGCACGGAGGAATTGATATTAAAGTTGAAAAGGTACAACCGGTAAAGGCTGCTGCCGCCGGAACAGTTGAAGATGTATCCGGAGATGTCAAAACAGGGTACCGAATCACCATTAAACATAATCAGGAATTAACTACTATTTATGATAACTTGGCTGGGATAAAAGTGAAAAAAGATCAGCAAGTGAGGCAAGGAGAACAAATTGGAGAAACAAGCGGCCGGGAGATGCATTTTGAGATTAGAGTTAAAGGTACACCGGTGGACCCCTTGGATTATTTGCGCAGTAATAACAAAAATGTTTGAATATGTATGGGAAAAGGGATTATATGGTGGAAAGCCGATGAAAATTGGGCAGGTCAGGGGCATAAACTTAAAGGTATCGAGATTTTTACCGGCGTTATTCCTCATTTATTTTTTACTTGGTATTGGGGATAAAGCGCTCCTGGTTTTTGCCATTATCCTCATCCATGAGTTGGGACATGTTTTCTGCGCTGTCTTTTGGGGGATGCGGGTGGATACCTTTGAACTCTTTCCCCTGGGAGGGGTGGCTCGCATGGAGAATCTCTATGTGGGCAGCTTAGGCAAAGAAATAGTCCTTTATTTAACCGGTCCTTTAGTTAATTTTTTTCTTGGGGGTGTGTGTTTCGCCCTATGTTTTTATTTAAAAGAGAAGGAGACAATGGCGTTTCTCGGGCAGGCGAGCCTGGCCATAGGATTGTTTAATTTAATTCCCGCCTGGCCTTTGGATGGGGGCAGAATTTTTCAGGCGATTTTATCCCGGTTGGCGGGGTATCTATATGCGGCCAGATTTGTTTCCCTCATCGGGCAATTATGGGCGGTCATTTTTTTTATCTATGGGGTTTGGGCCATGGCATACAGCCCGGTTAACCTGCATTGGTGGATAATCGCCGTTTTCTTATTCTATCTGAACAAGAGGGAGAAAGGAATTGTTTATTTAAGTTTTATGCACTATTTAACCCAAAAGAAAAAGGAAATAGAGGGAGGGGAATTTTTGCCCGCCTTAATCTTAGTATCCCTGCCCAAAGTTACTGTGATAAAAATAATTGAACGGTTGGTACCCCACCGGTATCATTTGATTTATGTATTGGATGCCCAGGGCAGGATAATAGGCCTGATTACAGAGGACACAATAATTGACCTCTTTTTTCAAGGACGCATGCACATTAGCTTAGGGGAAGTTTTTAAGAAATAAGACATTTAGCAGGAATTATTTCCCTTTGTGTTGAAATACTTAGATTATAATAAGGTAGTTAAATCAAGTAAAAGGTGTCATACTATAATAAAGATATTTAGAATTAGTCGGAGGAAAAAATGCAAGAATTTATTGAGCAGTATATTTTGCCTAAGGTGACAAAACCCAGCCAATATATTGGCGACGAATGGAATATGGTGAAAAAAGATTGGAATAGGTGTCAGGTTAAAACGGCTTTTCTTTTTCCTGATCTTTATGAGGTGGGCATGTCTCACTTAGGCTTGCGTATTTTGTACCATATAGTCAATCAGAGGCCTGAATTCCTTATGGAACGGGCCTTCGCTCCTATGGTGGATATGGAAGAATTAATGCGGGAGAATCACATCCCCCTTTTTAGTTTAGAATCATATCGCCCTTTAAAGGAATTTGATATTTTAGGATTTACCCTCCAATATGAGATGAGCTATACTAATATTCTCAACATGTTGGATTTGTCAGAGCTGCCCCTGCGGGCAAAAGACCGGGGAAATAATTTCCCCATAATTATTGCCGGGGGGCCCTGTGCTTTTAACCGGGAACCTTTAGCGGATTTTATTGACTTATTTGCGGTAGGTGAGGGAGAAGAGGTTTTAT
>DUPU01000015.1 GCA_012838175.1 Clostridia bacterium | reverse complement strand
TTATTATATTATATTCCGCTTTTAATTTCCATCAGATAAATTTTAAATTAAATATCCTTGGTTGGTTGCGCCATAACTTTTATTACCATAATACTGGCACCTCATACTCACCTCCTCTATAGTTTAATAATAATTCCACATAATTAATTAACATGGATTGGCTTTATTTCTACAATTTTACTTTGGTGGTAATATTATAAAAACTGAATATAGTGATTTTATGAAGGATGAGTAAAAAAAACCATCATCTTAAGACAGATTTAAAAGTAGGTTATGAGTTTGTATAGATCGGTGTTAATGACCACCAAGGAAGCTTCCACGGCTAAACATGGACAATTTTCCCTGGCGCTTTTGTAGAATAAATCACTTTAAAAAATAAAGAATATAAAAAGGTAAACAATTTTTGACGGGAAGTTATATCTATGAAAAAAAAAGCCACCTTATTAGGTTTGTCGGCAGCCTGCCTTGGTTACCTAAGTTTAAAATGGGGCGGCCGATTTTTCTTCAATAAAATATTTGACTCAGCGCTAAAAAAAATTATGACGGATTTATATGATGAAAATATTTGGGAGTTTGTTTCTGCTACTACCAGAATCGGCCCGCAGATCATTGTAGAGACAAACTTACGGGCGGAAAGGGGAGAATTGATAAACCGTCCCTTAGGCTCGCCTAAAAAATTTCCTTCCCTGGACAACCTAATGTTTAATATTGCTCAGCTGGATGTTTTGCCTACTCCCTTGGAAACCCCGGTTGATACTTCCGTGATCATAGGAAAAGAAGCCAAAAAGCCTTTTAAAATCAGCCTGCCCATGATGGTGTCCGCTATGGCCTATGGTGAAGCGCTGACTGCAGATGCAAAATGGGCCTTGGCTAAAGGAGCTTCTATGGCCAAAACGGCCATATGCTCCGGGGAAGGTGCCTTTTTGCGGGAAGAAAGAAAGGCGGCCGATATCTACATCTATATGTATAACCGGGGCGACTGGAACAGAGACGAAGAAATCCTCAAGGATTGTTCCGGAATTGAGATTCAATTCGGCCAAGGTGCCTTAGGAGGAGTGGGTCATGTACTGCACGCAAAAACAATAGACCGCCAACTTAGAAAAGCCTTGAAATATCCCAAAGGAAAGGATGCTATTGTCCATTCCCAGCAATTAAACGTGCAGGATACTGCTAAACTGCCCGGATTTATAGAAAACCTTAAAGAAATCAGCGGGGGAGTACCAATTGGTGTGAAAATTGCCGCTGGGAAATATTTAGAAAAAGATTTAGAGATTGCTTGCCATGCCGGGGCGGATTATGTCGTCTTAGACAGCGCGGAAGCAGCCACCAAAGGTTCCCCTCCCATACTCCAGGATGATTTTGGTGTGCCCACTGTGTTTGCAATCCCCCGGGGGGCTGAATGGCTTTATAAAAATGGATTTCAGAAAAGAGTTTCACTTATTGCCAGCGGAAAAATCCGCACTCCGGGCGAAGCGTTAAAAGCCCTTGCCCTGGGAGCGGATGCTTGTTATATTGGTTCCATTGCTCTATTCGCCATGACCCATGACCAAGTACTGAAAGCTCTGCCCTATGAACCGCCTACTCAAGTAGCTTGGTATAATGGTAAACACTCCGGTCAATTCAATAAAAAAAAGGCAGCCCAAACCCTGGCTAAATTTTTCTTATCTAGTAAAGCTGAAATCGAGGTGGGAATTAAGTCTTTAGGGAAAAAAAACATCAGAGAGGTTAATAAAAACGATCTTTTTTCCATTGACGAAACTATTGCCCGCGGGTTAAAAATACCAATGGCTTATGAACCTCCGCCCCAGTGACTAAATTCGTTCCCTTTTGGTTCCAAGTATGCTATAATTTTATTAATTGAGCCAAAAAATATTCAAACATACCAGTTTCTTAAAGTCTTAAAAATTCTCGTACTTTTAAATCATCTCAGGCCGACGCAATATATTACTTCAGCTAACTCATTTTTTTGCACGAAATCCCAAAATCCAAGACTAATTAATATCAGGAAGAGGTGGACCTACAGGTAATTGACACAACAAGACGAGTAAAATAAACCGTAAAGGATGTGAATTTTATTTGACTATACTTGGAGAAAAATTTAAAGAAGTTGTAATTTCTGTACTACCGATCACTATTATTGTCTTAATACTGCATTTTACCCTTACACCTTTGGAAATACCTTTATTATTAAGATTCCTTCTCGGTGCTTTCCTGATCATAATCGGATTATCCATTTTCTTAGTTGGAGTGGATAAAGGGATCACTCCTATTGGCAATCTTATGGGATCAACCCTTACCAAAACCAATAAAATATGGATTGTTGCCGGCGTAGGTTTGGCTCTTGGCTTTTTTATTTCCATTGCCGAACCGGATTTGCATATCCTTGCTAACCAAGTGAGTTCAGTTACAGCAAATGCAATACCCAAGATTACTATTTTGGTCATTGTATCCGTCGGTATTGCTATACTCTTATCCCTAGGCTTAATTAGAATAGTTTATAATATTCCTTTATATAAAATGATCACCGTACTGTATTTAATTATCTTTGTTATTGCTATCTTCGCATCACCGGAATTTGTTGCCATCTCTTTTGATGCTTCCGGTGCCGTGACAGGGGCATTGGTCGTTCCCTTTATCTTGGCCCTTGGCTTGGGCGTTTCCTCATTAAAAAAAGACAGTAAAGCATCGGAAAAAGACAGTTTCGGATTAGTTGCTATTACGGCTGTAGGTGCTATAATATCTGTTATGATTATGAATATTGTCACTCAAACAGATGAAATTTCCGGAAGCCTTGAATATAGCATCTCTGAGTCTGATTCGATTTTCAGATCGTTTATTCATGAATTGCCAACGGTAGCAGGGGAAATTTTTATTGCATTGCTCCCAATTATTATGATATTTTTAATTTTTCAAATAGTCTCATTTAAGCTCCCCAGGAAAACCGTCAGTAAAATTTTCAAAGGACTGGTATATACATACTTAGGCTTAGTATTGTTTTTAGTTGGCGTAAATGCAGGTTTTATGGATGTGGGAAGTGTTGTAGGTTTCAGCGTTGCTTCTCTGGAAAATAAACTTTATATTGTAATTATCGGATTTATCATAGGGTTAGTAACCGTATTAGCGGAACCGTCAGTACACGTATTAACACATCAGATAGAAGAGGTTACCAGTGGATATGTAAAAAGAAAAGTGGTATTACTTGCTTTATCCATTGGAGTCGGTATGGCAATCAGTCTGTCTATGATCAGAATAATCATAGATGAAGTACAATTATGGCATTACCTATTGCCGGGATACTTTATTGCAGTTGCCTTGACATATGTTGTACCCAAGTTATTTGTAGGAATGGGCTTCGATTCCGGGACAGTTTCTTCCGGGCCTATGACCGCAACTTTCATATTGGCTTTTGGCCAAGGTGTAGCGGAAGCAATTGAAGGAGCGGATGTATTAAGAGAAGGATTTGGCATAATTGCCATGGTTACTTTAGCACCGATGATTGCAGTGCAGGTCTTAGGTTTAATTTTTAAAGTAAAATCCGCCAAAGGAGGTATAAAAGCAGATGATACCGAATTGTCCGGATAAAAACGAACTTGAGTTAATATGTATTATTGTAAATTTTGGCTTAGGAAGCAAAACCATAAAAATTGCCAAGAAACACGGGGTATCCGGAGGAACTATCTTTTTAGGCAGAGGAACCATCAAAAGCCGGATTTTAGAGTTTTTGGAATTAAATGATGCCAGAAAAGAAATTGTCTTAATGATAGCTGATAAAACAACTGCTGCACAAGCTTTGGAAATATTAAATAAGGAATTGGCTTTCCATAAACCGAATCATGGGATAGCTTTTACCATTTCTGTTTCCGATTTACTGGGCAGCAGCAGCTGTAAGTACAACGATTCTATAGAAAAACGAGGTGAGGAAAACACCATGTATCAAGCTGTTTTTACCATCGTAGACAGAGGTAACGCCGAAGATGTCATTGAGGCGGCAAATAAAGGGGGTGCCAGAGGAGGAACTATTATTAACGCCAGAGGTTCCGGCATTCATGAAACTCATACCCTGTTCTCTATGGCCATAGAACCTGAAAAAGAAATCGTAATGATAATATGTAAGAATGACCTGACTGATTCCATCGTTTCCTCCATCAGGGAACAAGTAAACATAGATGAGCCGGGAAAAGGTATCATCTTTATTCTAGATGTAAATAAAACTTATGGTCTGTTTAAATAATAATCCATAACAAAAGAGCTAACCTTTATTTTAAATGTACCCCTATAACAAGGACATTTATTAGGCTAGCTCTTTTCCACATACCGGTTATCCGGTACTTTTTCTAAAGCTCGTCTACAATTTGTTTTTTTAGAAAACAGGAATTACTGTCCCTTTATATTTTTCATTAATAAATTCTCTAACTTCCGGTGAGGTAATTACCTCGGTCAGGATCTTTATTTCTTCCCGCTCTTCATCACCTGTACGTACTACCACAATATTGGCAAAAGTCTGTGCAGCAAGAGAATCCTTATCTTCTGCCTTAAGGGCATCTTTGGAAACATCCAGACCGGCCTGCACCGCAAAATTTCCGTTAATGACGGCAAAATTCACATCAGGCAGGGATCTTGTTAACTGAGCCGCATCCAATTCCTTAATTTGCACTTCATAAGGATTTTCGATAATATCCTGGGCAGTTGCCGCCAATCCGGCATTTTCTTTAATCTTTATGATCCCCACGGATTCCAGGAGCAATAATGCTCTGGCCTCATTGGTAGTATCATTGGGAACGGCAATAATATCTCCTTTTTTAATCTCCTCCAAAGTTTTTGTTTTGCCCGGATAAAGTCCTAAGGGCTCAAAATGTACAGCAACAACACTGCTTAAGTTGGTATTATTTTTTTCATTAAAATCCTCTAAATATGGTAAATGCTGAAAAAAGTTGGCATCCAGTTCTTTATTTTCTAACGCCATGTTTGGCAGCACATAATCTGTAAATTCCCTAATCTCTAATTCCACACCCTTTTCCTGAAGAAGGGGAGAAATAAACTCAAGTATTTCCCCATGAGGCACCGGGGTCGCTCCGACGCGCAATACCATAGGCTCAGCGGTACCTGTTTCATTATCACCGGCAACATCCCCATTTCCTTCGCTGACATTTGAGTCCTTCCCACAACCAAATAAGAAAATGGATAAAGACAGGACCATTACTAATAACAATAAGATTTTTTTACTTTTCATTGACAACCTCTCCCTACATTACTTATTCTTTTTATCAATTCTTTTTGATAAATAATCTCCGATGCTCTGGATAATCTGGACAATAATAACCAGTAAGATAATTGTCAAAATCATGACATCATCTTCATACCGGTAATACCCGTAACGAATGGCTAAATCCCCTAACCCACCTCCTCCACAAACACCGGCCATGGCTGAATACCCAATTAAAGTGATGGTGGTAATAGACGCTCCCATTATTAATGAGGGCAGTGTTTCCGGGATCATCACCTTGCGAATTATTTGCCAAGGGGTAGCTCCCATGGACTGGGCTGCTTCTATAATTCCGTAATCAATTTCTTTTAAAGCAGTTTCCACTAACCTGGCTACAAATGGAATAGCTGCAATGGTTAAAGGAACAATGGACGCAGTGGGTCCAATAGTAGTTCCTACTATCAACCGGGTTAAAGGTAGCAAGGCAATTAAAAGAATAATAAAAGGGATAGAACGAGTAATATTAATAATTTTATCCAAAACATTATGTAATTTTGGATTGGGTAAAATCCCCGCGGGTTCGGAAACAACTGAAATCACACCTAATGGTAAACCAAAAATGTATGAAAACAATGCCGACGCCATAGTCATATAAATTGTTTCCAAGGTACCCTGCCCTAACATTTCCAGATACTCAATTAAAACATCCGCTGTCATCACTAACCTAACTCCTCTATAACCAAATCCTGTTCCCTGAGAAACCGTATACTTTGTTCAACAGCATTTCTCTCTCCTGATAATTCCAATACCAATTCACCCACCATAGTATCCTTTAAATAGTTTATATCGGCAAATAAAATATTTGCATACACCTGATACTCCATCACCATATAAGAAATCACCGGTTTCATTGCTGCTTCCCCGGAAAAAGAAACCTTAAGCCGTCTCTGATAATCCTGTTTCCTGCCCCACAAAACCATATCGGGAGGAATTTTATCTATTAAGCCGCTGCTCACCAGATTTTTTGTACTGGTAGTTTTGGGATGCATCAACACATCCACTACATTCCCTGTTTCAATAATCTGTCCCTTTTCTATTACAGCTACCCGGTCACATATTTCTTTAATTACCTCAATCTGATGGGTAATCAATACGATGGTCAGTCCAAAACGTTTATTAATGTCCTTAAGCAAAGCTAAAATGGATTTAGAAGTAATAGGGTCAAGGGCAGATGTAGCCTCATCGCACAATAGTACCTTAGGATTGTTGGCCAGAGCCCGGGCGATCGCTACCCGTTGTTTTTGACCACCACTGAGCTGAGACGGATAATAATCCGCTTTATCAATTAACCCTACTAATTCCAGCAATTCCTTAACACGCTCATTGATTTGCTTTCGGGGGACATTAGCTACCTGCAGGGGAAAAGCAATATTTTCATTTACAGTTTTTTGCATCAGCAGGTTAAAGTGTTGAAAGATCATTCCCAAAGAACGGCGCAATTTCATAAGTTCCCGATTACTTAACTTGGTAATGTCTTTTCCTTCAATTTTCACCTGCCCTTTGGTGGGTTTTTCCAGCAGGTTAATACAACGGATTAAAGTGCTTTTTCCGGCACCACTGGAGCCGATAATACCAAAAACCTCTCCGGCAGATACCTTGAGGTTTACATTTTTTAAAGCTACGACATCCCCTGTTTCGCTTCGATAAATCTTTGTTAAGCCTTCGATGCTTATCATCTTTTCTTATCCCCCTGAATGACATACACCTATATTATATCAGTCCTTGTCAAAAACTTTAACAATATATTCGCATACTACTCGTAATTTTATTCTTTTTTGACAGTTTGCCTTATTCTATTGGCCTACAGGTAAATTGTCAAAGATAATTGATTACCAAGGGTTTTTGTTTATGGAAACTAAATCTCATTCACACCCTGTTATTGGTATAAATCCGTAGATAGGTACCTTTCCCCCGTATCCGGAAGGATTACTACAATATTTTTCCCGGCATTCTCCGGCCTTTTTGCTAATTGCACAGCAGCATATGCCGCGGCTCCGGAAGATATCCCCACAAAAAGACCCTCTGTTTTGGTAAGACTGCGCGTTGTACTATAGGCATCCTCATTTTTTACAGGTATTACCTCATCAATAATTTCTCTATTAAGTATCCCAGGTATAAAACCGGCTCCGATACCTTGAATCTTATTGCCCGGCCCCGGCTTACCGCCGGAAAGTACCGGTGATACAGCAGGTTCCACGGCAACTACTTTAATGTTGGGATTTTTCTGCTTAAGTACTTCCCCCACCCCGGTAATAGTTCCTCCTGAACCCACCCCGGCTACAAAAATATCCACCTGCCCATCTGTATCATTCCAAATTTCTAAAGCAGTCGTTTTTCTGTGCATTGCCGGATTGGCCGGATTATTAAACTGTTGGGGAATAAAAGCATTTGGGATTTCAGCGGCCAGTTCCTCAGCTTTTTTAATGGCTCCCGTCATTCCTTCTATTCCCGGTGTAAGAACCAGTTCTGCACCCAATGCCTTTAATAGGTTTCTCCTTTCCCGGCTCATCGTCTCCGGCATCGTCAATATTAAGCGGTAACCCTTGGCTGCGGCAACAAAAGCCAATCCTATCCCTGTATTACCGCTGGTAGGTTCAATAATCACTGAATCTTTTTTAAGCACACCCTTTTCTTCAGCATCTACAATCATCCCGTACCCAATGCGGTCTTTCACACTTCCCGCCGGATTAAAATATTCCAGCTTGGCAATTATCTTAGCTCCCACATTATTTTGCTTACCAAATTTCCTTAATTCCAATAAAGGAGTATTACCAATTAAGTCTGTAAGATTGCTTGCAATCTTCACCGTTATCATCCTCCAATAATTTTAATGCTCGAAGTCTCATTTCCCGTCTTGGTTATTGGTACTACCCGTCCGATAGCCCTGTAAGTCCAAACTCACATAGGAAAAACCAATTTGGGTAAATCTTTGCACAATTTGGTCCATCAAATCAATGCTAAAAAATTTGCTCCTAGCAGCAGGAGCTACCTCAATCCGGGCCAGTTTTCCATGACACCTCACTCTTACCTGGTCAAACCCTAAACTGATTAAATATTCTTCTCCTTGATCCACCATATGCATTTTTTCCCTGGTAATCTTATCGCCAAAAGGAAAACGAGAAGCTAAACAAGCAAAGGACGGTTTATTCCAGGTAGAAAGACCCATTTCCCGCGATAGAATACGGATATCATCCTTCGTCATTCCGGCCTCCTGCAAAGGACTGACAATACCCAATTCTCGCACAGCCTTCATTCCCGGCCGGTAATCCAAAAGGTCATCTAGGTTAGAGCCATCTGCCACACAGTCAATCCCATGGGCTTTTGAATGCCTGATAATTTCCCGAAACAATGCTTTTTTACATAAATAACACCTATCTGGAGGATTGTCAGAGAATCCGGGGATATTAAATTCATCAAAAGGCAAAACTACATATTTGATTCCCATTTCTTTCACATAATTTTCCGCTTCTTTAAATTCCCTTTCCGGAAAAGCCTCCATCCGTACTATAACGGCTAAAAGCCAATTGTTTAAAATATCATGGGCTGCTTTTAAAAGGAAAGTGCTGTCCACTCCCCCGGAAAAGGCTACCGTTAGACTATGCCTTAACTT
>DUPU01000103.1 GCA_012838175.1 Clostridia bacterium | reverse complement strand
CCCTCTTCTTAAGGAAACTTCCTCCAGGGGAACCGTATAATCATTGCCAACTGCCACATGGACCACTTTCCCCCGCCGGTTTAAATAAACAGCAATTTCTTTATGAATAGCATGGGTAATGGCTGCCATTTCCCCGGCTAGGAGAGCATTAATAACCTGGCCCCGCTCCACATGAATCTCGTATAAAGCATTTAGCTTTTGAATTGTTGCCTGAGATAAACCTGATAAATTTCCCTTTAATTTCATAATCAACTCCTTAGGGTTTTCTCCCCTCAACTACCGCAACCACTCCTCCACAAAGATTGTGGTAGCATGCATCTGTTAATCCTGCTTTTTGAAACAGTGCTGCCAACTCTTTTTGATGCAAAAAAGCCTTGGCCGAATTATGGAGATAATTGTACGCCGATTCTTTTTTTGCCCATATTTTTCCCATAAAAGGCACTGCCTTTTCAAAATAAAGCCAGTATATTTGCTTGAAAACCGGTATTTCCGGCTTAGCCATGTCTAATGAAACCACCATGCCTCCGGGTTTAACCACCCGTTCCATTTCTTCTACCACCCTAAATATATCCGGAACATTACGAAGTCCCCAACCTACCGTTGCCGCATCAAAGGAATTATCCGCAAAGGGAAGGTTCATGGCATTTCCCTGGATCAGGGTAATTCTGTTTCCTAATCCGGATAAAGCTACCGTCTGCTGCGCCACATCCAGCATCTTTTCAGAAAAGTCCAAACCGGTAACATGTCCTTTTTCTCCCACCGTGCGAGCTAATTCCAGGGTTATTTTTCCTGTACCGCAGCAAATATCAAGAACTTTGCTCCCCGGACCTATTTGAGCACGACTTACCGCAAACCGGCGCCACCTGTTATCCATACCTAGAGTCATCAGCGAATTAAGCAAGTCATATCTTGTTGCAATGTTATTGAACAAGTCCCGGATATAACCCTCTTTATTTTCATTATTCGGTAAATCATTCATAAGGTCATGCTCCCTTAATGAATTTTGCCATTAGTTCCGGTCCGCTTTGGACAAACCGGCCGGAAGATAGTATTTCGTCTTCCGTATAGCTATTGATTCCTGAGGACATTCGGCGGCGGCTGTCAAAAATGATGAAAGGGACAGGCTCCGCCGTATGAGTTTTAATACTTATGGGAGTGGGATGATCCGGAAGTATCAGCATGCGGAAATCTTCCCCCATTTCTTTTAATCCCTGCAGCAGTACACCTACTACTTCCCGGTCAATTTTTTCAATAGCGTTAATTTTTTCTTGAGGATTTCCCTGGTGCCCCGCCTCGTCGGGTGCTTCTATATGTACATAAACAAAATCCTTTCCGGATTTCAATTCAGTCAAAGCAGCCTCGGCTTTCCCTCTAAAATTAGTATGTACACCGCCGGTAGCACCGGGTATGATAGGAGCGCTAAAGCCGGCGCAAATACCCAGTCCTTTAATTAAGTCTACAGCACAGATGACAGATCCATTCAAACCAAATTTTTCCCTAAAAGGGATAAAAGCAGGTTTCTTTCCCTGCCCCCAGAGCCATATGGATGTAGCAGGCCTGAGCCCCTGGGCTCTTCTTTTATTGTTTACCGGATGTTCTTTTAAAATTTCATAACTTTTCATCATCATCTCGGTTAAAACTTCGCTTCCCGCCCCTTTAGGCAAATAAGAACCGATTACCCGATCGGAAATATCGTGAGGGGGTGTAAGCTCAAACTCCTCCCTACCGTTTACCCAAACCAATAAATGGCGGTAGCTTATCCCAGGATGAAAACGGAATTCCTCGGTGCCGATGGCCTTATTAATGTCGTTAATAAGGACCGCCGCTTTTTCACTGGTAATTTCCCCTGAGCTATAATCCACCATAATTTTTTCCTGATAATTCTTATCATTTGATAATGTCACAAGATTACATCTGAAAGCAACATCATTTTCCCCCAAATCAACTCCCATACTTACTGCTTCTAAAGGAGAACGACCGGTATAATAGATTTCCGGCTCGTAGCCTAAAACCGACATATTGGCTACATCACTCCCCGGCGGATAGCCTTCAGGAATCGTCCTCACCATTCCCGTTTCGGATATCCTTGCCAGATTGTCCATGTGAGGTTTATATGCAAGCTGAAGCGGCGTTTTGTTATCAAACGCCGCCAATTTATAATCGGCCATCCCGTCTCCCAGTACTACTAAATACTTCATGTTTTTTCCTCCTGGTACTTGATGATATTAACAGTTTAAATTATATAGTCTTAAATGGCAACTGGGAGTTAAATTATCCATAAAAAAACGGCCCGTTAAAGGGCCTTCCTTAATAAATTATTCAAAAACACAGCTGCAAAGGAATTCCAATACGATTAAGATTATGATTAAGTCTACAATATCATCAAATACACAATTTTTTCTTGACATAATATTACCCCTTTCTTCAGTGATTTTTTTGGTTCTAGTACATGTTATGCTTGGCAATCTCAACATGACACAATTTGTCGGAAAAAATATAAACCAAATCCGATTTAAAAACAAAATTTTAATAGTATTACAACTGCCAGACAGGAGTTGTAATAGTTCCTTCGCTTCCCGAAATATTCGGGCATCAAAATTTTTAAAAACTGAAGTAGGGGTTTTTATAGATTTTTATAAGCCAAAGAGATTTTAAAATGGAACAAAGTCTCCAAAAGTTCTGCTGCATCAGAAAATCAATCCACAATTGAAAAAACTCATCCGTGTCCGTTAACTCTTCCCTGCCTATGGAAAACATGTCTTCAATACTTACTCACCTGCGCCTAAAAAGCCTAAACAAACGGGCTAAGAAGCCGGGTTTCTTAGGTGTTGCAGGCATTCTGGCCGCATAGTTTTCCCGAAATCTTTTTTGAGCTTCCTGTACTTGCTCAGCACGAAATTTGAGAAATTCAGGGGCAATCTCCTCGTCGGAAGCACCAGCAATTTTTTTCCAGACGAATAGGGCCGTAACTCATTAGCTCACCCAACAACACTGAGGTATCGTCAAGCCCGCCAATCAGTGCTTTATTTTTGGGATCTTTTGCCAACTTCTCATCTGCACCTACCCTCGCTGAGCCCTGATTGGCAGCAACATTCAGACGTGAAAGCGCCCTAAGCAAAGGAAAATTCTTAATAAATTCGCTGTCGGACATGTTCGTCCAATCCATGTTTGCCGCTGCATTTGCCCCATGGACGGTCCTTTCGATGAAACTACGGTACGCGTCTGTTTTGAGCCGAAACAACCCGTCCAGCTCTTTTTGCGATATGCCGTACAACTTCAAAGCACCGGTTTTGCGAGCGTGTTTCTCCCTCGGCAAAGACTCCAACTCTCGGCTCAGCTGAGAAGCATATACTATTTGCTTATTACCCTTAATCGTCGTGTGGAAACCCCCGTCTTCCGTCCCGGCTTCTTTCTTGAACAACTCAGGATGCTTAACGGGATCAAGCACAGCCGTGCCGCCAAGGCCATACTTAGCCAGAAGCTTGCCCATCTCACGATTGAATTTCAGATCATAATATCCAGCTGTATCCTGATCATTTCTTTCACGCAACTCTCGCGCTTGCTGCATTAACATTTCCTTTTCATTTTCCATATTCTTTTTATTTGCATTGCTTCTGAATCGGTTGAAAATAAAACCGAGAAAGCCCTGTACCGGCGCGTTGTCAGCTGTAGGCATGGAGAAGCCGGAAACGTCTATATGTCCTGCTCCCCTTGCTATATCGTTAGCCTGCGCCTCCATTAATGAATCATGAAGCATACCGCCTGATAGTGATCTGGTGCCTTGCTGGATTACATGTACGGCCTCGTGCGTCAGTATTTCCTGCCCCTCCATGGACACAGGGTTCACATCCGGCGCCAGGTGAATCTCGTTGCCCTTGGTATACGCGCGCTCATGTATATCGGCGAGGGCAGCATTCCTTGTGATTTTCAGGCCTGAAAAATCCACGCCAAACTTTTCGGTAAGCTTTTGCCGGATCCCGTCCTCTTGAGATACGCGTTGTTTCGGTGATGCGGAGAGGAATGCGAGCATCTCTTGATTGCTCATACCGGGAATTGGCACCTTGCCGCGAGGTACGGGTTGGGCAGCGTTAGGCTCCATTTTCGCAGCATTGGGTTGCTTTTTTGCAGCATATTCTCGCATTTGAAATACTCCTCCTTGATAATAATGTTACTAATTCTCTTTCTGTCCCCTCCGATGATCCCTTTTATGATTTGCTCCTTTAGTCCGGCAGTATGATTTTCTGTCCGGGGAAAATCAGGTTTGGATTGGGTAGCTTGTTGAGTTCCTGCAGTTTTTGCCAAGTCGTATTGAACTTTTTCGCAATCTTAATCAGCCAGTCACCGGGCTTTACAACGTAATATTTCGTTTCCGGTTTTGTTTCCTGCACGGTAATGCGTCCTTCCACTGCCGGGTTGACGGTTCTTTTCTCCTGGATATATGCTATCAACGCTTCATCAAGAGCGCCGTACTCATTGAGGATCGGATTGTCCACCAACATCGTATATGTGTCGCCACCGGCTGCTATGAAATCATTGGTTGCCAGCACATATTCCTTGTTTAAATCCAGCGGCTGTCCATTGACGCTTATGTTTAGAACACGATCTCCCGCCTGTCTGCCGATATCCATGACAAATTTTATACCGGAAACATGGGGAAAGCCTCCCGAAAACTCCGGATAAGCCCTGGTACCATGTTCCAATGCCGCTTTGATTTCAGCCCCTGTTACTCTTTGGGTAACAATATAGTTGCCAAATGGCAGTACCGTTATTATTTCACCCTTGGTAATATCGCCCGCATCAATGGAGGCACGGATACCTCCGCCATTAAGAAGAGCACAATCTGCACCGGTTACATAAACCATAGCGTCAGCTATCAAATTTCCCAGGTTTGTTTCTCCTCTACGAACCTTTTCCCTTTCTCCCTCCAGGGTCACTGCAGTCTTTCCGACTACCTGATTCAACATCTCTGCCTGTTCGCCTTCTATCTCTTTAATAACATTCACTATTGCCTCGTCTTCAGCTATCTCTGCCGCAGAGTCCTTACTAATGAGGCGAGCCTCCATGTTTACTACTTTGCCGTCTTGGTAATAAAGATCCACAATGCCAAGATTTTTTCCGTATTCTCCGGTGCTGACAATTAAAGTATTGCCAACCTTTAGTCCCTGCTCCAGTACTGTATGGCT
>DUPU01000102.1 GCA_012838175.1 Clostridia bacterium | reverse complement strand
TTAATAATGGCATCGATTCCTGAAGGATTCGGATTTGAAGCTGTAACTGCCCTATCTTTTTTTTCAAAAGGATTATTCATATGGTATGCGCCTTCCTTTTGTGTAAGTGTAAGGTGATAGTCTTATATGTTTTATATCGTGAAATTAAAAAAAGTTTATTATATATTTTTTTCGGGCAAAAACAGGAATCTCCTTTTATTGATTTTTAATAAGTTTTTAGATATACTAAAACCAAACATATGTTTGTACGAGATATTGAAAAGGTTTTTATGTATAACAAGAAGCAAAAACCTGATTTCCTGCATATGTTATGGTAAAAAGGTTGTCCCTTCAAGGGGCATTGAGAAAGGTGTCGAAATGAGAGATGTTAAATTGCTGCACCCTGATTTGCAGCCTAAAGCTCTTCGGCTGATTGAGCTGGCCAAGGCCAAAGGTATTAATATTATTATCACTCAGACCTGGCGTACAAAGGAAGAACAGGATGCTTTATATGCCCAGGGACGGACCAGGTCGGGAAATATTGTCACCAATGTTAAATATCCTCATTCTTTGCATTGTTGGGGGCTGGCTTTTGATATCGCTGTCACAATTAACGGCAAGGTTAATTGGTCCGCTAAGTATTATGATATTGTAGGACCGATAGGTGAATCATTGGGACTGGAATGGGGCGGGCGCTGGAAAAATTTTGTCGACCGACCTCATTTCCAATTGCCGGGATTTTCCGTGGCAAATCTTATTGCAAAATATCACAGCCCGGAAATGTTTAAAAAATCATGGGAAAAAACTTCAGGGGAAGTGAAAAATGTGGCTGGTTTTGAGGGGAAGGCCAAAGTGGTTTTTGAAGGGAAGACTCTGTCTGCTGGAATATTGGCAGGGAAGACCTATGTAGAACTTAGGGCTTTAGCGGAACTTTTAGGTTTAAAAGTTAATTGGGACAATGGGACTAAAACCGTCACCTTGTCCAAATAAAAAGTACAAAGATTTATTGACCACATCAAAAAATGATGTGGTTTTTTAATGCCCCATACAGCATTTGATAGGCTGTAAAAAACATCCATATACCAACAAAATTAAATGGTAAGGAATTGCATGAGATGCATGTCGATAATAATCGAAAATTATCGGAAAAATCTTTTCTTGGGGGGCAGGGCAAAGTTTATGATAAATAGAATAAAAAAACTAAGCAAAATGGAATAAAGGAGCATAAATGGTAATTTAATGTACGTTATTCTGTTGTTAAAAAAAGAGATTTGTCGATGAAATAAAGGGAACGGGATGGGGTGATAATTTGCACAATTCAGTAGTAAAAGTTTGTCTGGGATCTCTCCTTCATGATATTGGGAAAGTGTTGTATCGTGCGGGGGACCTGGATGGCCGGGCTCACAGTATCTCGGGTGCCGAGTGGGTCAGTAAGTATACAAAAGATCAGGAGATCATCAACTGTATCAGATACCATCATTATCAGGACATTAAAGATGCTGATTTGGATAAAAGGGATGCTGCCTATGTGGTCTATCTGGCAGACAATATATCCGCCGGAATTGATCGCAGGGAAATTGAGGGAGAAAGTAAAAAGGGTTTTGACAGAAACAGGCCTCTAGATTCAATCTATAATCTTTTAAACGGGAGAAAGGGACAGGAAAAACATCCAGCATGGCCTATCGAAAAGAAGATCAATTATCCTTTCCTTCCAGGCGAAGAGAAAAAGTATCAGGCGTCTTCCGACTATGCCAAAATACTGGCCGGTATGGGGGAGGGGCTTCGAGGCATTGAATTCAATGAAAAATTTATTAACTCTTTGCTGGAGATTTGTGAAGCATGGTTGTCTTTCATTCCTTCCTCGACTAATTTAAGTGAAGCGGCGGATATTTCTCTTTTTGACCATGCCAAGATAACGGCTGCTCTGGCTTCTGCCATTGTGCTTTATCTGGAAAGCCAAGGTAGGTTTGATTACCGGAAGGAACTGCTGGAAAAAGGTTCAGATTTCTATGAAGAAAATGCTTTTACCTTGTTATCATTCGATCTTTCAGGGATACAACAGTTTATTTATACCATTTCCTCCAAGGGTGCTTTGAAGGGCTTAAGAGCCAGATCATTTTATCTGGAAATTATACTGGAAAATATGGCTGACGAAATTCTCCAAATTTCTTCTCTGTCCAGAGCCAATCTTCTTTATACCGGCGGTGGACATGCCTATATCCTGATGCCTAATACTCTTGAGGTCAGGATCGGGGCAGAACAGGCTATCGCAAGCATCAACCAAAGACTGGCAGAGTATTTCGGCACAAGACTTTATACAGCCTTTGGAATCCAAGAATGTTCCGCAAATGAACTTATGTCCAAGACAAAAAATCCGGAAAGCTACAGCAATATTTTCCGAAGTGTATCGGCTCAGATTGCTGAAATGAAGCTGCGCCGGTATTCACCTGCGGAAATTTTAAAGTTGAATGATACGGTCACAGACATGGAGGGTAGGGAATGCTCTGTCTGTGGAGTATCCGGCAATTTAGAACAAAGGGATGAAGAGGTAATCTGCAGTAGTTGCGCCGCATTTACAGATATTTCGGGCATGTTGATAAAAAAGGATACAGTATTTGCAGTGCTGAAGGAAAAACTAAAGGCTCCCGCCTTGCCCCTCTTTTCTGCCCGGGGCGACTTACAGTACATGTACGCTTTATCAGTAGAGCAGGTGAAAGAGTTATTGCTTAAGGATGCCGGACAAGTGATCCGTGTATATAGCAAAAATAATTTCCGAACCGGATTGTCCCTGGCGACAAAGATTTGGATGGGGGATTTTGCTGCCAATAACCCGGATGAGACATGGAAGACTTTTGCTGATTTGGCGGAAAGCTCTGCAGGGATTAAAAGGATAGGGGTACTGCGGGCGGATGTGGACGGCTTGGGTACCGCTTTTATCAACGGTTTTCAGAGAAAGGGAGAAGAGAATCAATACCGTTATGTAACCATTTCTCGTACCACTACTTTGTCCCGCAGCTTGTCTGTTTTTTTTAAGTACTACATAAACACCCTGATAGAGGAGGGTGAGAATCACCTGGTGAAAAAGGAGGGTGAGAAAAACCTTGTGATTGTTTATGCCGGAGGTGATGACCTTTTTCTGGTCGGTGCTTGGGATGAGGTTCTGTCTGCCGGGATTAATTTGTACCGGGCTTTTAAGCGTTATACCTCAGGTGCTTTGACCTTATCTGCCGGATTCGGTTTCTTTGAGGAGGGTTATCCCTTGTCCAGAATGGCCAAGGAAACGGAAGAATTGGAAATGAGGGCCAAAAAGAATCGTTATGCTAAGGGAGAAAAGAATTCCGTGGCCCTATTCGGACTGGAAGGGGAAAAAGGCCTGCCGGTGAACCGGCACACCTATGACTGGGAAACCTTTGAATATAAGGTGCTGGGTGAAAAGTATGCTCAGGTGGCAGTGTTGTTTGACGGAGAAACCGGTTACGGCGGCAGTTTTTTATATCATATTCTATATCTTTTACGTCAAACAGCTGAGGATCAAATCAATCTGGCCAGATTGGCATATTTTTTGGCGCGCCGGGAGCCAAATAATATGGCTCATCCTGAGATTAAGGAAGCTTATTCCCGGTTCAGCCGGAATATTTATCAATGGGCTTTAAAAGAAGAGGATCGGAGACAATTGATTACAGCCCTGATGCTTTATACCTATTCCAGAAGAGATAAGGAGGAATATTCGGATGAATGATATGAGGAGTGCTTTTGAAAAAGCTGGGTTTCAGGGAATGCAAGGAAAACAGAATCACGGAAAACCACCTGTAGAGCAGCAGAATCGACCTGCGCTGCAAAAGCGACAAACTTACCAATCCAATCAGTCGCTCCGGCAGGAAAAATCAGTGGAATTGGGGCAAGGATATGTGAATAAAGCGGAAACGGTGATACTGGAATTTAAGGAACAAAATACAAAAAGTTTCAAAAATTTAACGACCTCAAAAATTAGGAATATCCTATCCCAGGTTACTGAGATTTATAATGAGGTGCAGAACGACTCCGGGGAAACTCTGAACCCAGGGATTCAGGAAAGAATTGAATACTTGAAAGTGCGCCTGGTGTATGAATGCGGCAGGGAACCCTATGTGATCAAGCCCTTCGTGGAAAAAGCCGGTCTGTTGTCCTTGATTGACAATATTCGTGACAGCCGGAAAAAATTTATTGACTTTGCCCGATATATGGAAGCTTTGGTGGCATACCATCGCTTTCATGGCGGAGAGGATAAGTAATAAAGGAGGGTATTCTCATGTATGGAAAAATAGTGATTAAGTGCCGGATGAAGGTTTTAACGGGGATGCATATAGGGGGATCTTCCACTTTTTCCGCTATTGGTGCAGTGGACAGCCCTGTAATCAGGGATTCCCTAACCGGTGAACCTATGCTTCCCGGGTCCAGTCTGAAAGGGAAAATGCGTACCTTGCTGGTCAAGGCGATAAAAAACCATTTCCTTACCCAGGAGCACGAGCAGGACCCGGAGGAAATCAAGAGGCTGTTTGGAAATGCGGGTGGGAAAAACGAGAGCCCGAAAACAGCACGCTTGCAGTTTGCTGATGCTTTTCTTCTCAACAGTGATGAGTTAAAGAAAAGAGGCGGAATGACAGAGATTAAGTTCGAAAACACCATCAAGCGTTTGACAGCTGTTGCAAATCCCCGCCAAATTGAGCGGGTGGTGCGGGGAGCAGAGTTTGGCGTGCAAATGGTTTACGACTTGGAAGAGGAAACGGAAATCCTACAGGACTTTGAGAATATCGCCCGGGGTTTGAAATTGCTTTCCATGGATTATCTAGGGGGACATGGTACCCGGGGTTACGGTAAAGTGGCCTTTCATGATTTCGAGCTTGAAATTCGGGATGGTGCTTGCCCGGTAAAACCGGATTTGCTTTTAAATCAATTAAAGGAAGTGGAGGAATATGGCCTATACAGCTTACAAGCTTAGTTTTACCACCGGTCTGCATATCGGTCAGGATTATGGTAGGGCCTCCCTTGATGACAGCAGAATGACTTTGCATAGTGACACTCTCTTTTCCGCTCTATGTTGCGAGGCAGTGAAAAAGGGAAAGCTCTTCGAACTGTCGGAGTATTTTTTTCAGGACATTTTGGCAATTTCCGATACTTTTCCCTATCGAGAGCAGGAACTTTTCCTTCCAAAACCTATAATTTATTTGGGCAACCACAAACGGGAAGGCGATCCGGGACTGAGAAAGAAACTCAAATCTTTAGAATATATTCCTCTCTCTCTTTTTGAGGATTACTTGAGAGAATTAAAAGGGGGAGGACTGGACTTGGAAAAGCTAGAACAGGAATTTGGCAGTTTAACGGTGGTCACAAAGGCGGCCGTTACAGGGCAGGAACAGACCCGACCTTATCATCAAGCCATATGGCGTTTTGCTCCCTCCTGCGGATTGTATTTTATTCTAAGATCACGAGAAGCATCCGCTCAGACACTTTTCTTGGAAATTCTAACAGAATTAAGTCTGTCCGGGGTTGGCGGCAAACAATCTGCCGGTTTGGGAAAATTCAAAGTGGAAGAAATCCCTGTTCCCAAAGAATTAGCTGAATTACTGGAGAATGAAAAAGCTCCGTGGCAAATACTTTTGGGCACTGCTCTTCCTAAGGATGAGGAATTGGAAGAAGCCCTTTTTGGAGGTTGGTATGCTCTTATCAGGCGGGGTGGCTTTGTCCGTTCAGATCATTATGGAGACCGGCAATTGAAAAAGCGCACAATCTATATGCTTGCTCCCGGCTCCTGCCTGAAAAAAAGATTTACCGGCGGCTTCTTCGATCTTAAAGGCCACGGTGCCCATCCTGTATGGCGTTTAGGTAAGACTCTGTTTGCGGGGGTGAACTTATGAGGTATGGTCATTTGGAAAGGATTAGTGTTCGGCTTAGAACCTTGGCCCCACTTTTTATTGGTTCAGGGGAGACTTTGACTAAAAAGGAATATATTTTTGACAGTAGAAAGGGACTCATATATTTCCCTGATATGCCTAAACTAAGCCGATTTTTGAAAGAACGGGGCTTGATGCAGAAATTCGTAATTTTTCTCATGGATCCCGGACAAAAGGATTTAAAGGTTTTTTTGGACCATCAGAACGTGGGACTAAAAGATTATGCCGGATTTATTCGTTACAGTATTGATGCGGGCGAAGCAGCTTATTCCCAGCGGTTCCGGGGAGTCCTCACATTTATGAAGGATGGTGAAGGATACCCCTATATTCCCGGCTCCAGCCTGAAGGGAGCTCTTAGGACAGCCATTGGAGCCAAACTGCTTCAAAAAGATGTTGGCTGGGATTATCATAGAACAAATGTGGAGCGGGGAATACAAAATTATCGCGGGGCAAAAAAGTATTTGGAGAGCGAGGAAAAAAGTCTTAATCAAAAGATTTTTGAGATATTAAATATCAAAAACCCTAAATCCGACGAAAGACTCCCCGGACCTATTAATGATATTATGCGCGGTATACAGGTTAGCGACAGCCGGATTCTGGATCATAAACAGCTTACTTTGATTGGGAAATACGACCGGAAACCTGACGGAAGCTATCATTTGCTCCCTATTTTTAGAGAATGCCTGATCCCGGGGAGTGAAGCTCATTTTAGTGTCACTCTGGAAACATCTATTTTGGAAAAAGCCGGTTTGAATCGTATGACAATTGAGGATGCCCTGCATACTTTTTCTGACATGTATTATGAAAATTTTGAGCAATTTTTCCGAGAATTGCCAGAAGATGCATCCGTTCAGGCCATGGAGGGAGTGGATATTATTATGGGAGGCGGGACAGGCTTTGTATCCAAAACAATGACATACAATCTCTATCAGGATCGCGGCAAAGCACTGCAGTTGGTGTGCAGAATTTTAAGTAATCAATTCCCGAAACATAAGCACAATTTGGATGTGTCTAAGTATAAAGTGTCTCCCCATATATTGAAGACAACCCTTTACAAAGGCCAGTATTATCAAATGGGCAGATGTGAATTGGTTTTTGAGTAAAGGGGCAAATAGAGTTTGAGATAAATAAAAGAAAAAAGGGAAAAGGGTATGCTGGAGAAAATTATTTTAAAATGTAGATATAAAAAGGAACTTAAAGGGACATACAACTGGGGATCACTTCTTCACGGCGCATTGCTGGAAATGCTGCCCCAAGAAACGGGGGAAGCTCTACACCAAGGCAACCTGCGTCCCTTCTCTCAGTATGTTGTCATGGGAACTCAGAATGAGCTTAGCTGGCATATCGGTTTATGGGATGAGGAAATAGCCCAGTCTCTGACATCAGTGTTGCTTCATTTAAAATCTATTAAGATAAAACATAAAGATATGAATCTGGAGGTTATCTCCATAGAGCAAAGCAAGGAAAGCCTACCGGACTTTTTTGCCAGGTTTTTTACCACTTTGGAAGTTTGCAGGCGCTACGAAATAAGTTTTTTGACTCCATGCACTCATAAAAGAAATGGAAAGTATGTGGTCTTTCCGGAAGTGGATTTGATTATTAAAAGCCTTCTTCAGCGGTACGGCGGTTTTATCCGGGAGTTTTCCCTTGATGATTCGGAAATGACGGAGCAGCTAGTGCTGAATCTTGACATCGTCCGCTATTCCCTGCGCAGTGCGGTATATTATTTGGAGGGGGTAAAAATAACCGGATTTATGGGAAAGATAACTATTCAGATCCGAGGTCCGGAACAGCTTGCAAGACTGGCGGGAGCCCTGCTCTCCTTTGGCGAGTATGCAGGGCTGGGTGCCAAAACAGCTTTGGGCATGGGCGGAGTCAGTGTTAAACCTGTTTTTGATGATAGAAATAGGCAAAACAGCAGAAAATTATGATTTCATCGCCGCGCGGAGAAAAACTTTGTAAAGAAGAGAAAAAACGAGATAATGAAATGTTTATATTTGGGCTATTTGAATGAAATGGGATTAAATGGGAATAGATTTTTCAGCGCCGCAAAGTGTTAAATTAGAACAATAGGCTCAAGGCATTTCATTGACAGCATTAAAAATAAAAGACCCCTTTAAGGGGACGGAAACACCTTTTCAGGGTTGTGAAAAATTTTAATCTTCATTATTAAAAATAAAAGACCCCTTTAAGGGGACGGAAACTT
>DUPU01000101.1 GCA_012838175.1 Clostridia bacterium | reverse complement strand
TTCCAAGGGGGTTTTCTGTTGTTTTAATGTGCGTTTCTATATGAATTTTTCAAAGATCAAGCCCACATTGTAAGTGGGAAAGTTGAGTAAATTATATAAGAAGAAGTGTAAATCGTTTCTCTTATTTCCATTATGTTAAAATCGGTGTTAAAATCCCCATAAACACCGGGGAAAAAATCCCCACCTCCTAGAAATATAAACACCAAAGATCTGGCAAATCGGAGGTGTTTAAAATTTACGTAAGGAGTGGGGAATGGTTGAACATTAAGCAAATGTATGAAAATGGTGTAGCAATAAGTGAAATTGCCCGTCGCACCGGACGGGACCGCAAAACCATAAGAAAATGGATACAATCTGACGGCCCGCCCAAAAAAGTTCAGCGGAGAAGACCAGGCAAATTAGATGAATATAAAGAATATATAATTTCCCGAATGCAAGAAGGTGTACTCAACGCCACCGTAATCTACGATGAGATAAAAAGTAAAGGTTATAAAGGTAAAATCACCATTTTGAGGGACTTTATGCAGCCATACCGGCCTGTATTAACGGCCCAAGCAACCATAAGATATGAAACAGGACCTGGTGAACAGGCCCAGGTAGACTGGGCTCATTTTGGACATATCATCGACCTAGATGGGGCACGCCGTCCCCTGTATTGCTTTGTTATGGTACTAAGTTACTCACGCATGCTCTATCTTGAGTTTACCACATCTCAAGATATTGCAACACTCTTAAAATGTCACATTAATGCCTTTGAATTTTTTGGAGGCATACCCAGAGAAATACTTTACGACAACACCAAGACAGTAACTCTGGGGCGTGACGAAAACGGTCATATCATCTGGAACGAACGGTTTTTGGATTTCAGTGTTCATTTTAATTTTACCCCTAGGCTTTGTCGACCGTACAGGGCACGGACTAAAGGCAAAGTAGAACGCCCTATCCGGTATATCAGGGAAAACTTCTTTCCCGGGCGCAGGTTCAATTCTTTGGAAGACCTCAATTTCCAAGCTCACAAGTGGCGGGATGAAAAGGCCAACGTGCGCATTCACTCTACTATTCTAGAAAAACCGGTTACACGATGGGCCTATGAGTTACTGCAGCCATATACCGGTTACCCGGACTTTGACCTGGCTTATTACTGTCAGCGTAAAGTCAGCCGAGACTGCTTTGTCTCCTACCAATGCAACTTTTATTCCGTGCCCTGGCAGTTAATTGGACGAGATGTATTAATTAGAATTACCGGTGACCAACTACAAATATATTGGCAGGGGAAAATGCTCACCCAGCACACACTGGTAAAACATAAACGTTACCAGCGAATTGAAAAACCGGAACATTACTATGGACTTCCTGGACGAGGAGTTACCAGCCGGCGCCGGAAAAACTCTGTAACAGTGCTTCAACCGCCCCAGGTTGAAAAAAGATCTTTAGACTATTATGAATCTCTAGTCTGGGAAGGTGTACAGTGATGCTGCAGATCGAAACATTGCGTGAACACCTGATCGAACTGGGGCTAAAAGAAATGGCCAGAACTTTAGACTACCGGCTTCAAGAAGCAGCTGATATAGACCAAACATACTTTGATTTTCTGAACTCACTGGTAGAGGATGAATTATCAGCCCAGAAAGACCGGGCATTTAAAACCAGGTTACGTATGGCACGACTTCCCTTCCAGAAGACCCTTGCTGATTTTGACTTTGCATTTCAACCATCAATAGATGAACGGCAGATTAAAGAATTGGCCACTCTACGGTTTGTGCATGAAGCCGGTAATGTGGTTTTCTTAGGACCGCCGGGAGTGGGGAAAACGCATTTGTCAGTAGCCCTTGCTATGGAAGCTATTGCCCAGGGAGCAACTGCTTATTTTGTAAAGACTGATGAGCTTATTGCTGATCTAAAGAAAGCTCATGAGGAAAATCGCCTGAAAAAGAAAATGAGAAAGTATATGCGTCCGAAAGTTCTCTTAATCGATGAAATTGGCTACCATCCGCTAGACAAGCTCTCAGCATCATTATTCTTCAATATTGTATCCGAACGATATGAAAACGGGAGTATTATCCTTACTTCCAACAAGAGCTTTACAGAATGGGCTGATATATTTAGTGAGAGCGTCATTGCTACTGCCATATTAGATAGATTATTGCACCATGCTACCATTATCAATATTCGCGGTCCCAGTTACCGCATGAAAAATAAGAAAAAATCGGGATTATATCCTAGTAAGGAGGATGATAAAAGCTAAACAGTTTTATGCCAGGGTGGGGAATTTCTCGCCGGGGAAATTGGGGAATTCGAAACCGGTGTTGACAATT
>DUPU01000230.1 GCA_012838175.1 Clostridia bacterium | reverse complement strand
TCACTAGCGTTGCATAAAAACTTTTTTAAAAGTTCAACCCACTATATTTCTAAGCATCATTTTGATAATAATTGAATTTTTGTAATAAAATAACACATGGTTTTTTCTATTGTAGGTCAAGTGAGTAACCAGTTAAGGGTAGCCCTATTCCACTGTTTGCCATTATCTGGTTACAATAATATCGGGTCGTATGTCAGATCATCTAAATGATCTGTTTCGCCTGCTATCACCTGCCTCAATGTTTCTTGGTAGACGGCCTCATGGTTTGGTGGTTTTCGACGGCCATTGGAACTATGTTTTGGTTTCCTGTTTAACTTCTTAAGAAACATGCTAAAGGGTTCCAACAAGCAAGTGTTCACTAATCTTTTTATGGTTAGTAAAGATCCTTTAAAATTCGTTTTCAATTTCAGTAACATTAAAAGACAGTAGGTGATAAGTGAAATAAATAATTGATTTTCCACAGCTTGTTTGCTTAACCCGTAAAAATGTTTAACATGGAAATGCTGCTTCAGCCATTTGAAGAATAGTTCAATTTTCCATCTGTAACGGTAGATATCTCCGATTTCTCCCGCGCTCAGATTAAAATCATTGGTAATAATGATAACCGGTTTTCCTTCGGTGTCTTCAACTTCAATCAATCTTACTGGATGCTCCATTTTACTGACACCGTCTTTGCCAAGGTAGACAATTTGGTCCTTTTTTAGATTGCTCTCAGCTTTTACATCACATTCTTCAACTACTTCTACCAGGGCATTGCTCTTTAACCGGCTGATAAAACGAATATTATTTTCACAATAGTAGTCAAATCTTTTGTAGTCTAAATATCCTCGATCAAAAACATTAAGAGCGTCTTTTTCAGTTACCACTATGTCATCCATTTGAGTTTTATCCGCTCTTTTTGCAGGTGTAATAATGGCATGATCCGGTAAGATATTTCCATTAAAAAACTGCAGCCGTAGGTGGAGCTTAATACCGCTCTTCGTCTTTCTAAACTCTGCCCAAGGGTATTTAGACAAACAAAGGCTGATTGTTGAAGAATCAATGATGTAAAAATTTCCTGATCCCTGTTCCAAGTTTCTGGATCCGAGTTTAACTCCGATTTGAGCAATTACTTTTTTAAATAGCTCCTGAACGATTCCTGGTTTCATTTCTCTTAACCGGCGGGATAATTGGGACGCACTAATTGATTCAAGTTGGATTTCTTGGCTAAATTCATCATTATTACAACTATTACTAATATCCCGCAGTCCTTGTTGCTGGTTAAGCTGAGCATTTGCTATAAGCTCAATTAGCTGGATAGTTTTAAGTTTCTTTGTGTACTTATCAACCCTAGTGTCATTTAGATACTGAATAAAATCTTCGATGAAAATTGGTTCAAACAGTAGAAAAAATGTTGAATTTATGGTATCCTTGCCTTGCATGGTAGATGCTCCTTATTTTTAAAGATTTGGGCAAGGACTACCCCCATATCTTTAATTATAAGGAGTTTTTTCATGCATAGCTAGTTATTTTGAGCATTTTTGTCAGTTTTTGCGGTTTTTCAAACATTGACAAATTAGATTTTTATTAATGCAACGTGAGTGAT
>DUPU01000100.1 GCA_012838175.1 Clostridia bacterium | reverse complement strand
CGGCAATCATCTCCAGTAAATCAGCAAGTTTTTCTTCCCCGTACAAATCCATGCCATAGTAGGTGGTATCCTGGGCAATTAAATTTATTTCTTTCACTCCCCTGGCAATTAAATAACGCACTTCCGACAATATTTCCTCAATAGGACGGCTTTGATAACTACCCCTTAATTCGGGTATTAAACAATAGGTGCATTTATTATCACAGCCTTCGGCAATTTTTACATAGGCTGTGTGTTCAGGGGTTGTCAGATAACGCTTTTCAAAAGGAAAGGATTCCTGAGAAGTGGAAAGAGATTCTTGTTTAAACCTTTTATTTACCAAGTTCCCGATTCGATAAAAATCAGAAGTGCCCAAAACCTCATCAATCTCAGGAATTTCTTTTTTTAATTCCCGGCCATATTTTTGAGTTAGGCAGCCGGTCACAATCAGCATTTGACAGCGGCCAGTTTTTTTATATTCGGCCATTTCCAGGATAGTATCAATAGATTCCTTTTTCGCTGGTAAAATAAAACCGCAGGTATTAACAATGATAATATCCGCTTTGGCAAAATCCTCTGTAATAATATAATTATTTTCATTCAAAATACCTAACATTAGTTCACTGTCCACTAAATTCTTGGAACAACCTAAACTGGTTAAAGCTATATAAAAATCCATCCTAAACCTCTTTCTGTCAAGGTGTATTGTTTTCTTCCGTGTATTCAACAGTAATAACCTGTCCCGGGTTTCCAACCGGGTAAATACTCTCCCCGTTGACAATAACTTCTACTGCTCCCGCATTACCGTACTTAATGGTAATTTTTTCCTGGCCGACAAAAGTACGGTTTTCCCCGGCCTTTAAAGTACCGTTAAAATCGTTTTTTCCATCAATTTTTACATCCATCCAGCAACTAGCTTCCCTAATTATTACAGTCACGGATACACCGCTAATTTCCGTTTCATTATTGGCATCCTGATTTGTCTCAGTTTCTTGAGTGTTCTGTGCGGACCCGTTGTCGGAAGATTCATTTTCACTATTAGTCTGAGTTTGAGGAATGGATTCCTCAGGTATTTTATCATTTTTATCCCTTGAAAGAGTATAAACAATTCCGGCAAAAATTAAAGCTGCTATCACGGCAATAATAAGAATTAGGTTTGGGCTTCCCGGGGACTTCTTTATAGTTGTTTTTTCAGGTTCCTCATCTTGTTCTTCCGCAAACTGGGAAAGAGATTTAACCTTATTTACCAATTCCTCATCATCCATCTCTAAAAAACGGGCGTAAGTTCTTAAAAAGCCGATCACATATACCTTGCCGGGAAGAGCATCAAAATCATCTGCCTCTAAAGCAATCAGATACTTCATCCGAATCTTGGTGGCATCTTCAACCTCACGCAGGCTTAATCCTTTGGATTCTCTGCGAATACGCAATTCTTCTCCAATCAGGTCCATTACATCACCTCATTTCAGGGTTGTAAATAATTCAAAATCTCTCTTGCAGCTTTCTTCTCATCAAAAGAACACACACTAAAATCATATTTCGGTGAGGAGTGGTCAGGATAATTATAAAGAGGATCATAATATTTAACCAATAATGTTTCCACCGCTGTGTAAAAACTTCCGGAATTGATCATCCGGACTAAAGATTCCATAGTTTCACTGCCTAAACGGTTCTTTAGCTTATTTAAGGCTTCAATCAGCTCTTGGGTATATTGGCCAACCTGATATTCTTTTAAAATCCTTTCGATTCTGTGAGAAATGTTATCAAAAAGAAGGATACGTTTTCCTTCCTTCATTCCGGCAAATAGAGGAGGAGGCAGTGTAATCCTTCCGATTCTTTTACTCTCGCATTCTACAACAATAAACTTTTTATTTCGATATTGATGCAATTGAAACCATAGCATAGACTCAAACATCTTTTGGGTAGGTTGAGAAAGGAGTCCGACATTTCCAAATACCGACCCTCTGTTATTGGCCAATCCCTCCAAATCAACGGCACTGACACCTAGTTTGACTAATTCCTTTATGACCTGGGTTTTCCCAGTTCCCGTCAATCCATAAAGGACTATTACTTCAAAAGGAATCTTCTCACGGTGAAAATAATTATTTATGTATTGGCGATATCCTTTATATCCTCCCTTTAACCTAAAAGCATGAATATTCATTAATTCCAGTATTGCAGCCAGTGCCCGGCTGCGCATTCCCCCGCGCCAACAATATAAAACCGGGGTTTTTCCTACCCCCGCTTTTTCAATTGATTCAATAATCCGAGGAAGTTTAGGAGACAAAATATTTAATCCTAATTTTCTTGCCGCTTCCGGGCTGTCATTCTTATATGTAATACCGATTTCTTTTCTCTCGGTATCACTAAAAATCGGTACATTAAGAGAGACGGGAATATGGTCTTCCTGGTATTCACTCTCTGTTCTGACATCAATAAAAATAGGGTGGGACAAATTTAAGGCATCTTCAAAATCTATGTCATGAATCATTGCTTTCACCAAAAGGCTTAAACTATATATAAATGAAAACTTAACTATTTAAATCAGTATACCAAATAAAAAAATATGATACAAGTTAAGGTTTTTCTGCATAAGGTTGATGACTGATTATGAATTCTTTTCTTGCATGCGTTCAAATTGTTCTAAGGTTACTAAGACATTTCTCGGCTTAGAACCTTCATATTCACCGACAATACCCTGGTTTTCCAACATATCCATTAACCTGGCGGCTCGAGAATAGCCTACCCGTAATCTCCGCTGGAGCAAGGAAACAGATGCCTGACCGGTTGTGATTACTAATTTGGCCGCATCGTCAAAAAGCACATCTTTTTCCATACTCTTATCCTCCCCAGAAAATTCACCTTTTAGTATCCCCTCTAAGTATTCAGGTTTGGCCTGGCTGCAACAGTGGCTGACAATATTATTTATATCCTCTTCCGCAATATATACACCTTGAACACGAATAGGCTTTGCCGCCCCAATGGGATTAAAAAGCATATCCCCTTTGCCCAGAAGTTTTTCCGCCCCCGCCATATCAAGTATGGTGCGGGAATCAATTTGAGATGATACCGCAAAGGCAATACGAGAAGGTATATTGGCTTTAATTAAGCCGGTTATTACGTCGACCGAAGGCCTCTGTGTCGCAACCACCAGGTGGATGCCGGCTGCCCGTGCCATTTGAGCAAGTCTACAAATAGAGTCCTCAACATCATTGGGTGCAACCATCATAAGATCTGATAATTCATCAATTAAAACTACCATCTGAGGTAATTCCTCTCCGGTATTCTGTTTCAATTCATTATATCGGTACAGGTCCTTAACGCCGGTAGAAGCAAAAATGTTATATCTGTTCTCCATTTCATTAACAATCCATTTCAACGCTCCCGCTGCCCGTTTCGGATCAGTTACCACCGGAGAAATCAAATGGGGCAAACCGTTATAATTAGCCATCTCCACCATTTTGGGGTCAATCATAAGAAATTTTACTTCCGATGGTTTTGCCTTATATAAAATACTGCAGATAAGAGTATTTATACACACACTTTTTCCTGATCCGGTTGCCCCGGCTATCAATAAGTGGGGCATGGCCGCCAGATCTGCTACCACCGGATTGCCGGTAATATCCTTACCCAGGGCAACAGTTAGCTTAGAAGAGGACTGGAGAAACTGCGGGGTTTCTAAAACCTCGCGGAAACAAACTGTAGATACCTCTTTTTTGGGCACTTCAATCCCAATTACGGATTTACCGGGTACGGGAGCCTCTATCCTAACTACCGGAGCGGCTAAATTCAGTGCGATATCATCCGCTAAATTAACAATTTTACTTACCTTCACCCCGGGACAAGGCTGCATCTCAAACCTGGTCACAGCCGGACCGCAGCTGACTTGCGTCACCTTGACTTTAACTCCGAAACTTTCCAATGTTTCCTCTAAGACACGAATACTTTCAGTTATATCTTTATTCATACGAGGGCTTTTTATCTTGACGACAGATTGGAGAATCTCCAAACTCGGCAGAATATAAGAAGAAGCTTCACCAGTTTTGGCTTTATTCTTTTGTGTCAAATCTTTCTCTTTAGGAGTAGATGCTATGGGTTCAAAAGGCATAATCTCTAACGGCTGCGGGATAGGATTTACCGAAAGATGCTCTTCCCAATTGCCTGATTCATCAACGTTATAATCATTGGCAATGATTACAGGTCCTTCTCTTGCTTCTTTACGGGAACTTTTTTTTGCTCTTTTTTTTCTTAATTTGTCTTCTCTTTCATCGATTTCCTCAAATAAAAAACTATCCAAGAATATTTTCAAACGATGAAAAACCTTTATAATTCCTGCCGTCATTTTCTTGGTAATAGATATTAAAGAAACATCAGTTATTAATACTATACTGACTATGGATAATGCACCCAGGAGAATTTTAGCTCCGATTACACCGAATCCTTTTTGCATCAACCAGCAAATTACAGCGCCTATTAAACCGCCGCCTTCACCTTTAAGCCCGGATTGAATAAAGTGATTAAAGGTTTCGACCTCAACATAAAAATGCAAAAATGTAATTATGCAAAAAAACAAAAAAATCATGCCCAGGAGTTTTTGTTTAATAAAGGTAAAAGGCTTGTTTCTTAGTAATAATAGACCTAATGCCATCATAATAAACGGAATTACAAACCTTCCCATCCCAAATACTCCTGCCAGTATTCTCACGGCAAAAAAACCGATGGTGCCCATTTGCCGAGGATCTCCCGTTTTATTAATCGGAACTAAATAAAAGCTGATTAATAAAAGAATAGCCAAAGCAATTAAGGAAATTCCCAATATTTCGTGTTTTATTTCTTCTTTCATCAGGGCAGATTTTGGCATATTTTCACCTCAAATGATAGTCTTTTATTTCTTCGCTCTTGTGGTGCTAATTCCTTTAATAAAGCGCAACATATTGTTGCGCTTCAATTGTTTCAGATTTACTGTTTTACTAAACTGGCAATATTGTGGGCATGATCTCCCACCCTTTCCAGATTACTGATGATATCAAGGAAAATAACTCCGGCGTGAACAATACATTGTCCCTCATTCAATCGCCCAATATGACTTTTTCTTAAAGATTTTTCTATTTCGTCAATTTTACTCTCGTTTTCTAAAACCTGTCCCGCTTTAACAACATCATTGTCTTTTAAAGCTTGGATGGACATACTGAATGTTTCAGAAACAAACTTATGCATTTCACTTATTTCATTAATGGCAAAGGGTGTAAAAATGATATTATCTTCAATGCACGTTTCCGCATATTCAATAATATTGTTGGCATGATCCCCTACCCTTTCAATATCATTGACAGCATGCAGGTAATTGGAGAGAATAACAGAATTTTCTTTAGTCAGTCCTTTTTGATTAATTTGAGAAAGATATTCCGTAATCTCACTTTCCAGTTCGTCAATGACATCTTCTATATCCAGTACATCTTTGATTAAAGAACTATCTTTATTTAAAAGTGCAGTCATCGCATTATCCAAGTTGTCTTTTGCCAATCTGCCCATACGGATTAATTCCTTACTGGCTAAACTAAGTGCCACGGAAGGAGTATTCAATACCCTTTTATCCAAGTAAACGGGACCCTTTTTAATGATCTTTTCTTCCCCTGGGACTAATCTAGTTATAAGGTTGGTATAAAGAGTAATGAAAGGTAAAAACAAGCAAGTGTTTAATATATTAAATGAGGTATGGGCATTAGCTATTTGCCGGGCAATATCCCCTTCCGGAGAAATGGATAAAACCAGCATCTTGAAATAAGGTAAGAATGTTATAAAAATGATGGTGCCAGTCACGTTAAAAAGCACATGAGCGATGGCAGCTCTTTTTGCAGAAAGTTTTGTGCCAATGCTGGCCAATACCGCTGTAATACAGGTACCGATGTTGTCTCCGAATAATACTGGTAAAGCTACGTCCAGGGGAATCAATCCCTGGGTGGCTAGGGCAATT
>DUPU01000229.1 GCA_012838175.1 Clostridia bacterium | reverse complement strand
ATTGCAATTCTTAATCGTTATCAATGAACAAGGTCAGTTTATAAATATTGAGGATACCAGAGAAAAGGTTGGCAATAAGTTAATCGGAAAAACATTTTTATTACCAAGATCAGTAGGTAGAAGTGGGAGCAAGAGCTATGCGACAACTTTTCTTTTATGGGATCATATTGGTTACTTATTAGGTCTTCCTACCGAAGATGAAAAGTCAATTAAACAACATCAAACATGGCTCAAAGCCTTATCAGAACTTCCTGAGGAATTAACCGAGGATGTCGGGGTAAAAGCTGTTCTCCTATTCTATAAAAACAATGAGATTGCTAAAGCTATCGCATCTCCTATGATTAAAGAATGCTTAAAAACAAAGCAATGCAATATGACATTTCGACTTGTTTCTGATATTCCTGTCCCGTGTCGGAAGAGGGTTAGAGAATATGTTGTAAAAAACTTGCAAGCTGCTGGAACAGATAGTGATCAGGAAGGAAAAGTCGAGAAAACAGGGATATGTCTTGTTACAGGGGAGAAAGGGATTATTGTGCGAACACATAGCAGAACCCCAATTGGGAAAGATGCAAAAATTTTGGTTGGTTTTCAAAAAAACAGTGGATATGATTCTTATGGAAAAGAACAAGGTTATAATGCTCCAATAATTAAATCGACAGAATTTGCTTATGTTACAGCGCTGAATACTTTATTAAAGTCAAAAGCTCAACGCATGTTAATTGGGGATGCTTCAACAGTTTTTTGGTCAGAAAAACAATCATCTTTTGAATCAGATTTTGCTCTTTTTTTTAAGGAACCGGAAAAGGACGATCCGAATGCAGGTACCGAAAGAGTAAAAGCATTGTTTGAGTCAGCAAAAAGCGGAAGCTATCGAGAAGATGATGGAAATAACAGGTTCTACATTTTAGGACTTGCACCTAATGTTGCCAGAATAGTTGTTCGTTTTTGGCAGGTAGGAACGATTTCAGAATTTGCTACCCGCATTAGGCAGTACTTTAATGATTTTGTTATCGTAAAACCATCTAAAGAGCCGGAATATTATTCGATATGGAGAATTTTGGTTAATATCGCAGTTCAGGATAATAGTGAAAATATTCCTCCTAATCTAGCCAGTGATTTTATGAGATCAATATTAAACGGGACACCATACCCGACGACATTATTGCAAGCAGTTATACGTCGAATCCGCAGTGACACGGAAAATAGGGTAAAACCAATTCGCGCTGCATTAATTAAAGCATACCTTAACCGATATTATCGGTTTTATCCTAATCAAAATTATAAGGAGGTTATGATGGAGTTGGATGCTAATCAAACATCTGTGGGATATCAATTAGGACGTTTATTTGCTGTATTAGAAAAGATTCAAGAGGAAGCAAATCCTGGTATTAATGCTACGATACGTGAACGTTTTTACGGATCTGCCTGTGCGACACCGGTAACAGTCTATCCCAATTTAATACGTCTTAAGAATCATCATCTTGCTAAGTTGGAGAACAAAGGACAAGTTGTAAATTTTGAACGATTACTGGGTGAGATTATGAGCAATTTAAGAGATTTTCCCGCACATCTCAATTTACATGAGCAAGGACTTTTTGCTTTAGGTTATTATCATCAAAGACAAAAGTTTTTCAGTAAAAGAAGCAATGATTAACATATTATTAAAAATATTTTTAAGGAGGTAGTCTATTATGAGTAAAGATATTCAGAAACGTTATGATTTTGTGATGCTATTTGATGTTAAGGATGGAAATCCGAATGGCGATCCTGATGCGGGAAATTTACCAAGAATTGATGCAGAAACTGGTCATGGCCTGATAACTGATGTTTGCCTAAAAAGAAAAGTAAGGAATTATGTTGGACTAAAAAAAGGTGATCAACCCCCTTATGGAATCTTTATTAAGGAAAAAGCTATATTAAACAATATTATTGAACAAGCATATATAAGCTTAAATATAAATTTGAACGATCCGCCAAAAGACCCCGGCGATGGAAAGAAACGAAATAAAGTTGGACAAGGCCAAGGGAAAGAGATTGACCAAGCAAGAAAGTTTATGTGCCAAAACTTTTTCGACATAAGAACATTTGGTGCAGTATTATCTACCGGAGCAAATGCAGGCCAGGTTCGCGGACCTGTACAACTTACTTTTGCCCGTTCAGTTGACCCGATTGTGTCTCTTGAGCATAGCATAACAAGAATGGCTGTTACTACAGAAACCGAAGCAGAAAAACAAGGTGGAGATAACCGAACCATGGGACGAAAATTTACGGTTCCTTATGGGCTTTATTGTGCCCATGGTTTTGTCTCAGCACCTCTGGCAAACCAAACTGGCTTTTCTGAAGATGATCTAGAACTTTTGTGGGAAGCTCTAGAAAATATGTTTGAACATGATCGTTCTGCTGCACGTGGACTTATGAGTACAAGAAAAATCATTATTTTTGAGCATTCATCGAAAATGGGGGACGTATCAGTTCAGAAACTTTTTGATGCTGTAACAGTTAAACGGAGAGATGAGAGTAAACCTCCTAGAGATTTTAATGATTATATTGTTTCGATAGCAAGAGACGCTATTCCACAAAGTGTAAGTTTAATAGAAAAATAATATGGAAAAATATTACTCGGATGATGATTTTCTCCTTCTTTCTGGAATCCAACATATGGCATTTTGCGAGCGACAGTGGGCTCTTATTCATATTGAACAGGCATGGGCTGAAAATGTTCTTACAGTGGATGGGAAGCATTTTCATGAACGTACTGATGATCCCTTTGAGGATGAAACACGAAAAGATATCAGGATTGTCAGAGCGGTGCCGATTATTAGCAAAAAGCTTGGACTGCGTGGTGTCGCTGATGTGGTTGAATTCCAAAGAACTGAAGAAGAAATCAACGGTGTTACAATTCGTATGAAAAATCGCAAGGGTTGGTGGAGGCCTTACCCTGTTGAGTACAAGCGAGGCCGTCCTAAACGTGATGATCGGGATGCGGTGCAACTCTGCGCTCAAGCAATTGCATTGGAAGAAATGTTGAATGTAAAAATTGACTCGGGGTTTCTTTATTATGTACAGTTACGACGCCGTGAATATATTGCTTTCAACAAAATGCTTCGGGATCGTGTAGAAGATCTTTCCAAGAAAATGCATCAATTGATGGCTTGTGGGAAGACTCCAAAAGCAGTAAAAGGAAAACATTGTTCCTTGTGTTCCCTAAAAGAAATATGTCAACCTGAATTAACAATACGACACCGCTCCGTCGAGAAGTATTTAGCACTAATGGTTGATTCGGAGGTAAAGGATTATTGAGAAAGCTTTTAAATACACTTTATGTAACAATTCCGGAAGCTTATTTAGCCCGTGATGGGGAAAATGTATTAGTAAAGGTTGAGAATGAAATTAGATTTCGCGTGCCGGTTCATAATTTAGAGGGAATTGTATGTTTTGGCTTTGCCGGTGCCAGCCCAAGCCTGATGCATTTATGTTGTGAACGAGGTGTTACACTTTCTTTTTTAACTCAGCATGGTAATTTCATGGGTCGTGTTACCGGAAAAGTGTCAGGTAATATCCTATTAAGAAAAAATCAGTATCGGTGGTCAGATAACGATACTATATCGTTGAGGTTAGCAAAGCGGTTTATTTTAGCAAAAATTATTAACCAAAGAGCCGTCTTACATCGTGCTATAAGAGATCATCCCTTAGTAGTAGATACTAAGTTATTAACCGAAGTTATAAAAAACTTAGCAATTTTTGCTAAGCAATTAGATAACATTAAAGATTTGAATACTCTTAGAGGAGTGGAAGGACAAGCTGCATATCTTTATTTTAGTGCTTTTAATCAGCTTATTCTCAGCCAAAAAGATGATTTTTGCATGACGGAAAGAAACAGACGTCCACCTTTAGATCGGATCAATGCGTTATTGTCATTTTTGTATACCTTGCTAACACATGAAACAGTTGCAGCTCTTGAAAGTATTGGCCTTGACCCGCAGTCGGGTTTTCTACATCGAGACAGACCTGGGAGACCTAGTCTTGCCCTAGATATTATGGAAGAATTGCGGCCGCACTTCGCGGATAGGCTTGCAGTGACACTTATTAATAGAAATCAAATAAGTGCCGGTGGGTTTATTGTCAAGGAAAATGGTGCAGTTGTAATGGATGATAAAACAAGAAAAGAAGTCCTCCTTGCTTGGCAAAAACGAAAACAAGAGAAAATTGTTCATCCATATCTGGAAGAAAAAGTTCCAATAGGACTTGTGCCTTATATTCAGGCTATGCTTTTAGCCAGGCATATTAGAGGGGATATAGAAGATTATCCGCCGTTTTTCTGGAAATGAGGTGATATTTATGATGGTGCTCATAACTTACGATGTTAATGTTACTACAGATTCCGGCAGGAAACGTTTGCGTCAAGTTGCCAAGCAATGTCAAAACTTCGGCCAGAGAGTACAAAATTCAGTATTTGAATGTTTGGTAAATCCTACACAATTCGCGGAACTCAAGCACTGTTTAGAGAACATTATTGATCCTGAAACTGACAGTTTACGATATTATTTTCTCGGGTCAAACTGGAAAAGAAGGGTGGAGCATTTTGGGATTCAGGAAACCTATGACCCAGAAGGTATACTTATTATTGATGCGAACCCATAGCTAACATTGCTTTATTGGAGTGTTCGCACTGCTTTAATACCAAGGGCTTTGAATCTATTCTGTATTGTTTAAAAGATAAATATGAGTCTTTGAATAAGGATTCGCAAAACATAGTTGAATTAGCCTTGT
>DUPU01000099.1 GCA_012838175.1 Clostridia bacterium | reverse complement strand
GCCTCTTGCTTCTTGTTTAACATCAGGCTTCTTCTGTTCAGTTCTCAAAGACCAGCTAGAATAGCTTAACAAACTCTTTTGAGTCTGTCAAGATCATTTTTTCGCCCTCTCTCGAGCGCGCTTGACCAATTTAACAGCTTTAATTTCCTTTGTCAACATCTTTTTCACTGGTAACTTTTGCCCCGCTCTCAAGGTGCTTTATTAGTCTACCAAACTATTTTGCCCCTGTCAACTACCTTAATCAAAAAGTTTTTGCTGTTTTAGTTTGTTTCTTTTTTCTTAAAAAATACCTAAAAATTAAATATTATAATTTAGCCGGAAAAAAAGCGCTGATTTTTCGCGCCTGGTAAATGACTGTCAATTAAAAATGTTTGGATTTATATCGGGAAAGGAAGATCCACCCTGGGAATTAAATTTCATATACCATTCAGGAACAGGACCAACAATAATGCTTTCTGTAACCGGTACTTGTACGGCAACATCCACATTGGATTTAAACAATGGTACAACCACTTGCAATTTGGTTTTAACGTTCAAATAAATCCTGTGCTTCGTTTGATTAATCCCAGCTTCCACGAACTCATCATTAATATCTATGTTAACAATACCTGCCGGAATTATACCGATTTTAACAGGCGGTCCGGTATTGGAAAATAAAGCACTTCCCGTAATTAAGCCTAAAGGTACGGAGAATCCTTGGGTCTCCAATTCATCCAATTCTTTTTCAATTTCTAAGGAGGTACGCGTAGCTAATTGATTAATCTTAACAGTATCAGGCATCATTAAAACGATTCTATTATCATTATCTTTATGTATCTCCATAATATCACGGTAATTAATTCCCGAAATATTTCGATAAACGGCCTCATTAACAATTCTTGTAGCCTCCAATTGGGTTTTTGCCTCAGCCACTTTAATAATTGCCGGCCTTAATGTTACCTCCAAATATGCAAACATCCCACATAACATAAGGGAAATAAATAAAAAATAAATCCAAATTTTACGTCTTTTTCTTCTCCACAAAATTCACATTCACCTCCACATATTTAATATATGAAGAGGATATTCAAAGGTTACAAAAAGCTTTCAGTCTTCCATAAATTTATTTACTTTTTTCCTTTGAGGATATTACAAAATCCGTAATATCTTTGGCAGCATCCGGTTTTGCGAGATAAGCGGCCATTTCTTTCATATGTTTCATGCGTAAGCTGTTTTTTAATAAATGATTTATGAGGGAGGACAATGAACCAGGCCTTTCTGCTTTAACGGCGACGCCCCAATTAAGCAAGAATTCAGTATTTCTATACTCTTGTCCGGGAATAGGATTCATAATAACCATAGGAAGTTTTTTTGCCAGGACCTCTGCTGTGGTTAATCCTCCGGGCTTGGTAACAATTAAATCTGCTGCCGTCATATGTTCCACAATATTGTCTATATAACCGAACACATGGAGGTTATTGTATTCTTGTCTGAGTTTTATTAGTTGATTATATAAACGAACATTATGTCCGGTAACCGCTAAAATTTGCAAATCATGAGAACTATGCAACAAGCTTTTTACTGTTTCCTGCACAGCTCCCAGGCCCAGGCCGCCCCCCATCACCAGAACTACTTTCCTCTCATCTAATCCCATTTTCTCTTTAATAGTTTTTTTATCATACTTAAAAGAAAATTCTTTCCGAATAGGAATCCCATAAGGCTTAATACTGTCCGGAGGCATTCCTTTACTTATACATTCAGATTCCAATTCATCTGAAGGAATCACATAATAGTCAATATAATCATGGATCCAAAAAGCATGTACCGTATAATCAGTTAATACAACAATTATAGGTACGGACAAACCTGTTTGTGCCTTTAAAACTGACACCATACCCGCGGGAAAAGCATGGGTACAAATAATGGCATCAGGATGAAATTCTTCAACTAATTGATGTAATTTATAGGACAAAAGCTTATTTAAAATCTGCCCTAAATCAACAATTCTATCACCATACTCAGCCTGACGATAAAGGTAGCCCCAAACCTTAGGATTAAACTTTAAGGTTTCCATATAACTGCCTACCACAACTTTATGTAATGTTGAATTAATATAATCAAAAGTATCAATAATCTTAACCTTTGCATCAGGCAACTTTTCAATGAAATTGCTTTTTAAAGCTTTTGCCGCCGAATCATGGCCGGATCCGATTGACACGGAAAAAATTAAAATCTTTTTTGGCATGATAATTAATCCCTTCTTATTATATTAATGATAGTTATATTATGGCCGGGCATTATATTTTCCCGTATGACACCAACAAATCCTGATTTTGTTCCGAATTTATTTTAGGGATAATTGCTGTGTACATAAAAGCATTCAAATTAAGTATATCATGGAACAAAAACCGAAGTTTCATAGTATATTTAATATGATGTATCTTTATGATATAATAGCTTAGATATGTTGGCAATTAACCTCTTCAAAACACAAGGAGGCATGATCATGACAGCTCGGAAGAGAAAAAAACGAAAGGTTAAAATATTCCGCATTATTATTTTGTCATTGATTCTTTTCCTAATTATAGGTTGCGGTTCCGCCCTGGGTTATGTATTGGGCATCGTAAAAGATTTACCTGAATGGAGTGCTGCCGATTTAGAAACGGAAAGCACCAGTTTTATTTATGATGCCAATGGGGATATGTTCGTAAAACTGCACACGGCGGAAAACCGGACTCCGGTGGAATTATCAGCTATGCCCACCTATTTGATTGATGCATTTATTGCTACAGAAGATGTGCGTTTTTATCAGCATCCCGGTGTAGACGTACGCAGAATTATCGGCGCCTTAATCGCTGATATTCGTAACCGCAGTTTTTCTGAGGGTGCCAGTACTTTAACCATGCAATTGGTGAGAAACGCTATTTTAGAAGATCAAGAAAAACGCATGGAAAGAAAAATTAAAGAAGCTTTTTTAGCTATACAAGTGGAAAGACATTATACCAAAGATGAAATCTTATCATTTTATCTCAATGAGATCTACTTTGGTCACGGAGCACACGGTGTTCAAGCAGCTGCTCAACATTATTTCGGCAAAGATGTTGGAGATCTTACTCTCGGCGAATCAGCAATGCTGGCCGGATTGGTTAGAAACCCGCGTATTTATTCTCCTTTCTTAAATCCGGAAAATGCTATATATATTAGAAATGTAGTTTTAAACAACATGGTTCGTTACAACAAGATTAGCCAGGCTGAAGCCGACCAAGCCAAAGAAGAAACATTAAATCTGGCAGAATATAAGAAAACAAATGATTATCTTTATCCCTGGTTTACGGACTATGTTATCGATCAAGCAGAGGATTTATTACAAGAAGCAGGTTTAGATTCCAGTTTACTTTATACAGGCGGATTAAAAATTTATTCCACCTTAGATCCTAAAGTGCAAAAGGCGGCAGAAGAAGCTTATAGCAACGAAGATAATTTCCCCAAAAGTTCAACCTCTGACCCCATTCAGAGTGCTATGGCGGTAATGGATCCTAAAACCGGCCAAGTTAAGGCTTTGATCGGCGGGAGGGAATACCAGACTAAGAGGGGATTAAACCGGGCTACAGATATTAAAAGACAGCCGGGATCTGCCATTAAACCTATTGCTGTATATGCTCCTGCACTGGAACAGGGTTTTTCACCATCCAGTGTGGTAGATGATGTGCCCACAACTTTTGGGTCAGCAAGCAAACCTTACAGACCAACAAATTATGATGGAAAATACCGGGGATTAATTACCATGCGAGAAGCGGTTCAATACTCTGTTAATGTCCCTGCTGTTAAGTTCTTAAGTACTATTGGAATCAGTGAAGGCTTTAATTTCGCAAAAAAACTAGGATTACCCCTTGACGACAAAAACGATAAAAACCTTTCTTTGGCATTGGGGGGCTTAACCCATGGGGTGTCTCCCCTGAATTTGGCCGCGGCATATTCTGCTTTTGCCAACCAGGGTGTATATATTGAACCCCATGTTATCACTAAAATTGTTGATCAGAACGGCAATACGATTGTCGATGTAACTCCAAAGAAAACCATTGCCATGAAAGAACAAACAGCATATCTCATGACCGATATGTTAAAAACCGTGGTCAATGCCGGTACAGGAACCAGAGCTAAAATGAACAGACCGGTGGCAGGAAAAACGGGAACCACTCAATTACCGGATAAACCCATTTTCAACAATGTTCGCGGCAGTTCCAACAAAGATGCTTGGTTTGCCGGATATACTCCGGAATTAGTCGGTGTGGTTTGGATGGGATATGATGAAGATGTGGATGACAACGGAAAACCAAACTATTTAAAACAGGTATACGGAGGGCAATATCCGGCTAGAATTTGGAAGTATGTTATGGAAAAGTCCCTGGAAGGAGTACCGGTCACTCCTTTTACCAAACCGCCGGGTATAGTTACTCAAGCCGTGGATATAAAAACCGGAAAACTACCCAGTGATTTAACTCCCGATGGTTTTATCAGAAATGAAATTTTTGCCAAAAATAATGTCCCTACTGAAACATCAGATGTATGGGTAACCGCCAGCATTTGTGCGGAAAGCAAATTGCTTGCTAATAGTTTCTGTCCCACAAAGGTTAACGGTGTATTTTTAAACAAAACTCTCTCTTATGAAAAAGCATTGGATGCGGGTTTGTACCTGCCCGCATCCACTTGTAAAATTCATGGAGGGCTTCCCACAAATGCAGGCACGGAACTTATTGGAATTTGTACTGATCCGAGACATGAAGGCATTTTATACTTAGCCAACTATCCTCAGGAAGGGGAATTAGGAGGCTGCCCTCAGGAATTTATCGAATTTCGGTCCTTCCAGCCGGGAATGGTTCCTTCTGATTATTGCAAATTACCGGAACATCAGGTGTTAAGAGGTGCCTCAGGCGATAATCACGATGAAAATGATCAAGATAAAGACGATGATGAGTAGAATAATGAAGTGAGAGTTTTCCATACAGGTGCATAAAAGAGTACATATTCACAAGTACATATTCAATAGAAAATAATTTTTTAAGCAAGATGTGTATAAATAAAAGAGGTAGATTTTTCCTACCTCTTTTTGCATGTATACCGGCACCTTACAGGTTCAATTCTGCAACGGTCACCCCGGTACCGCCTTCATTGTAATCTCCCATACGGAAGCTCTTAACTTGACGATGTTTTTTTAGGTGAGCCATTACAGCTTCTCTTAATGCACCTGTACCTTTTCCGTGAATAATGCGCACCTCTTTTAAACCTGCCACATAAGCATCGTCAAGATACTTATCCAAATTCTCCAATGCCTCATCCACAATTAAACCTCTAAGATCTAACTCATGAGAGATGGAAATACTCTTTTCCATTCTTAAATGGCCTACTTTGGTATCTGTGTAATTCTCTTTTGAATTATCCGTGATTCTGATATCATCCAGTTTTACAGTTAGTTTCATTATCCCGATCTGTACGTTTACCTCACCGGCTTGATTCGGTTTAGTTAAAACATGGCCTTTTTGATTAAGCCTGGGTATTTCCACAAATTGTCCCGGTACTACAGTTTTGGGGGGTTTACCGGCAAAACACTTTTCCGGCAAAGAAGAAAGAATACCCTCTTCCATCTTCCGAATTCTTTCCTTGGCCTCATTTAATGCCTTGTTTTGTACCTTTTGTGACTCTTCCTCAAGACCGGCTTTAAACTCTTTATACAGAAGGTCCATCTCTTCTTTTGTCTTTTTCAAAATCTTTAAGCTTTCCTCTTGAGCTCGGCGTATGATTTCTCCTTCTTTGTTACGCAATTCTATCTCTTTTTGGTTTAAACGCCGTTCCATTTCTTGGAGTTTTTTACGCAGTTTTACCGCTTCTTCCCTTTCCTGCTGACTGATTTTTTGATCCAGCTCTAAATTTGTAATTAAATCAGCCACCTGTACTTGGTCTTTGGTCAAAAACTCACCGGCTCTGTTAACAATATCTTCAGCCAGACCCAAGCCTCGGGCAATTAAAAACGCGTTGCTTTTCCCGGGTACCCCCATAAGCAGACGATAGGTTGGCCTTAAAGTTTCCACATCAAACTCAACACTGGCATTAACAATTCTCGGATGGTTATATGCATACACTTTTAATTCGCTGTAATGGGTAGTAGCGACAACTTTTACATGTTTGTTCTGCAAATATTCCAAAATGGCCATGGCTAAGGCCGCCCCCTCTGTAGGGTCAGTCCCTGCACCCAGTTCATCCAAGAGAACTAAAGTATTATCTCCCACTTCATTTAAGATGCGGATAATATTTACCAGATGAGAGGAAAAGGTACTTAATGATTGCTCAATACTTTGCTCGTCACCGATATCGGCAAATATATTTTTAAAGAGGCTTAAATTTGTACCGTTCTCCCCAGGGACATGCAATCCGGATAAAGCCATGGCATGAAATAAACCGATAGTCTTCAGAGTGACCGTCTTCCCCCCGGTATTAGGTCCGGTAATAATCATGGAATCTTTATTCCTGTCTAAATCCACGTCAATAGGCACCACCCCTTTTTTAATTAAGGGATGGCGCGCCTGCACCAGCTTAATTATTCCTTGGTTGTTAATTTCCGGAGGTCCGCCATCCATCATCTGGCTCAAACGTCCCTTGGCAAAAATAAAATCCAGTTCTCCCAAAACTATTAAGGTATGGTTAAGCTCTTCTGCAAAAGAAGCAACCTGCTGACTAAGCTTTTTCAGGATAGCAACAATCTCTTCATGCTCCTCTATTCTTAATTTTTTCAGCTCATTGTTCAACTCTAAAACAGCCACGGGCTCGATAAACAAAGTGGCGCCGCTTGCTGATTGATCGTGGACCAATCCCGGCACTTGGGCTTTGTACTCTTGTTTTACCGGAATTACATATCTGTCACCACGGATAGTCACCAAATTATCCTGCAAATATTTTGCCGTGTGGGGATTCTTAATAAAAGATTCCAGCTTATCTTTAATACGTTCTTGACAGGTTCTAATTCTTTTTCGGATACCATAGAGCTTATCACTGGCTGTATCCAAAATTGACCCATCGTCCCCAACGGTTTCGTTTATGGCAGTTTCCAAAGACTTAAAAAGGCCTAAACTCTTTGCCAAATCCAAAATCAACGGATAGCTACCCTTAAGGTTGGAAAAAAACGACTTGGTTTTTCTGGCTGCTCCACAGGTATCGGCAATGTTTATAAACTCCTCCGGCTCCAAAATTCCCCCCATGGCGGCTCTTTCCACACTGTTTCTGATATCTCTGATCCCACCCAAACTAAAGGAAGGATTAAAACGGAGTAATTCTTTTGCCTCCGTGGTTTCTTGCAAACCTGTGATTACTTGATCATAATCGCTATTTGGATGCAATGCCCCGGCCATCTCTTTTCCTAAAACAGATCCGCAGCAGTCTGAAAGCATTTCCAATATTTTATCAAATTCAATTTTCCCTAAAGTTTTTTCATCCACCGATTTCTCTCTCCTCTTCTATGGAAACTAAATAATGCCTCGAAAATAATGACCTTTGGTAAAGCCAGCCTGTGTATGCTTTTCCAATGAGATCTCCATTTCCTTGAGGTTTATGGTGTCAAGCCTGTTTTTTATGGCTGCATCAATAACTTGCCGATAGCTTTTAGTAACTTGGTGAACAACCTCCGGACGGTATCTTTTGCCCTCTATGCGCAGTGAATTAACACCTAATTGGATAAACGTATCCACATGAGCTATCATGCACAATTCCTTAGGATTATAGATATGCATCCGGCAAAACCGGTCTACCTCTACAGGAAATGCAAAATTCATCCTGTCTTTCAAACTAAAAGACCTTCCCCGGCAGGGTTTAGAACAGGCTTTTTCCCTGCACCTTCCACCCAGTACAGATCCGATGACACAGTACTCGCTCACCATCATGGGTAAGGCACCGTGAACAATACATTCTACCCCTGAAGTACCGAAATTCAAATTTTCTATTTGAGCAAAGGTAAACTCCAGGGAAAGGGTTACCAAATCTATCCCTTTTTGCTGCAAAAAATCTATGGTTAAATCATTAAAAACATTTAAACCTACATCAGTGTATATTCCCCGATCCCAACCGGCTTTCTCCACCATCATAATACCGCCGATATTTCCCGTCAGCAAAGCTTTAACAGAGGATTCCTTCAGTTTGTCAATTATTTGATAAATCGCCTTACTTTCATGGGGATGAAAAATGCTGGGTAAGGCAAAAACAATATCCCGTCTATGATCCCGGCCCCAATTTGCTATTT
>DUPU01000098.1 GCA_012838175.1 Clostridia bacterium | reverse complement strand
CGCATTTTTCTGGTTTCGTCTTTGCCGGATAAAACTGTGCATAAGTTATTTATGGAACCTTTTAGTGATGTTAACCGGGCATATATGGAAGCATTAAGAATTATGGGCAGTGAAGCTAAGGTTTGGGTGATGCCGACGGGGGGAACCACGCTGCCTCAGTTGGTTTCTGCATTTAATTAAAAAATTTGACATCTTAAAATATCCAATTGATTCGTTGATAAACTGACAAATCAATTGGATATTTTTTATTAATTAAAATACAAATTCTTTAGTTATTCTAAATACAACTTAGGTTCAGTTAAGTTTCTTCTAAGGTACAAATAATTGTTCTAAGAAAAACAGATGGTTTATTATAGGTATTTTACTAATAAAAAAAATAAAAAAGGTTGAAGGATATTGGTAACAAATGTAGAATACTAACTTCATCAGAGATGAACTATTAAAGAACCAAATGTATTTATTAAAGGTTCTTTGGCATGTAAAACATTTCACAAATTCTTTAAAAAAGGAGGGAAAAAACAAGAAGTTTTGGAATTGTCGGCGTAGCTTTTGTATGGTTTTTATGTAGGACTATCATAAAAGCAAGGGGGTAACACAATGGCAAGTTTTGAAGATTTATCCAAGCAGGTAATTACAGGTAATCAGGTTAAAGTAAAAGAAGTGACCCAAGCTCTTATTGATGAGGGCAGTGCTCCACTGGATATTATTAATTTGGGATTGATTGCCGGCATGAATATTGTTGGGTCCCGGTTTAAGAACGGAGAAATGTTTGTGCCGGAAGTTTTAATGGCAGCAAAGTCAATGAGTGCGGGAATTGAAATTGTAAAACCTTTGATTGCGGATAAAGACATGCCCTCAATCGGAAAAGTTTTGCTGGGAACGGTTAAAGGCGACCTCCATGATATTGGAAAAAATTTGGTGGGGATGATGTTGGAAAGCGGCGGGTTTACAGTGATCAATATGGGAATTGACATATCTCCGGAGCAGTTTATTAAAGCTGTAAAAGAACATAATCCCGACATTTTGGCTATGTCGGCTCTGCTTACCACCACCATGTTACATATGAAAGATACCATTGAATTATTAAAAGAAGAAGGATTACACAACAAAGTTAAAGTGATTGTCGGCGGGGCACCTATCTCCCAGGATTTTGCCGATGAAGTAGGTGCGGATGGGTTTGCTCCCGATGCTGCTTCTGCGGTGGATTTATGTAAGAAGTTATTAAGTTAAAATACGGTGAGTAAGAAAGGAGAGAAGACAGTGTATACAACAAGGAGTTTATATACCCGGGCAAATTATGAGGTAAATCAGACTACATTATGGAAAATGCTAAGTGAAGACCAGTGTGAAGAAATTTTTATGACAGTACTTGAATTGTTGGAACGTACCGGTGCCGAGGTAAAAAACAAAGAAGCTTTGGAAATATTTGAAAAAGCGGGTTGCTGGGTAGACGGCAACAGGGTACGTATCCCTACTGCTTTATCCGAATGGGCTGTGAGAACCGTTCCTTCGCGGATAACCTTATGCAACAGAAACGGAAAAAGGGCTTTAAGCTTAGAAACTACCAATGTTTATTACGGTCCGGGACAGGGCAATGGACAGATTCTGGATCCTGTGACCGGTGAAATCAGAAAACCCTTGAAAGCTGATATTGTCAACACGGCTATTATTTGCGACAGCCTGAAAAATATTGACTTTGCTATGAATAACGGCTTACCCTCTGATGTTGCCCCTGCTATGGCTGAAGTTCATGCCTTTGAAGCTTTGGTTTCCAACACTACGAAACCCATTGTGCAAAATGTGGAAAATGTCGCTCAAGCACAAGCTATTGTTGATATTGCTGCTGCCATTGCCGGTGGACTAAGAGAGTTGCAAAAAAATCCTTTTGTTGCCCTATATATTGCTACTGAAGGGACCTTGGTCCATTCTGATGAAACTTTGGCCAAGGTAATTTTTGCGGCCAAAAACGGAATTCCATTCGTTTATAATACGAAACTGGTTGCCGGAGATACTGCCCCGGCCACTCCGGCAGGTGCCCTTGTGGTTGCCGTTGCCGATGTTTTGGTGGGAATTTTACTGGCCCAGTTGGTTCGTCAAGGTGCACCGGTGATTGGCGGCGGATTCTTCACCATTGAAGATAAAGCTAATGGAATTAAGCCTTTGGGTGCACCTGAAGTGGAACTTATGGGAACTGGTTTTGCCAATGTAATGCGTTATCTAAGGATTCCAAACTTTGGTTTTGCCGGAGCAACTGATGGAAAATTAAGCGATGCCCAGATGGGATTGGAAGCAGCTTTTTCCATCCTCCATGCCGGTTTGAGCGGCACTAACCTTATTCATGGTTGCGGCCTGCTGGAGTACGGTTTGACCGGCTCCCTGGAGCTTATCGTGATGGGTGATGAAGTCATGGGGATGACCCGTAGAATGATGAAAGGCGTAGAAGTTGATGAAGAAAGACTGGCTCGGGGAGTTATTGATGCGGTTCAGCCGGGTGGTCATTACCTGGGAGAAGAACATACCATGAAGTTTTTTAGGTCCGAATTTTGGTGGCCGACTCTCATGAATCGGAATCGGATCGATGACTGGATTGCTAAGGGTGCAAAATCCATGGGCCAAAGAGTGAAGGAAAAAACCCTGGATATTCTGAAGAATCACAGGCCGGATAAATTGGCGGAAGATAAATTGGCGGAAATCAAGGCTATTGTTGCAAAAGCTGAAGCGGCTATAGAATAGGAAACCATGAGAGAGAAAGGAGAGATTTAAGTTGACAACGAGAAGTAATTATAAAGCTTATGCCAGCACTATGATGAATGTTTTCTCACCTGCCCAGTGCCAGGAGTTAGTATATGCCGCCGAAGAGGCGATGTGGCGTACAGGGACAGATTTTCATGATAAGGAATCACTGGAGATTTTAAAGAAAGCCGGTTGCTGGGTGGATGGGAAAAGAGTTAGAATTCCTGCCCATATTACCGAGCGTGCCCTGCAAACCTGTCAAAAACATATTGTGCTGTGCAACAGCCGTACCGGTGCCCGGGAATTGTTTGTTGAAGGGAATAATGCCTATTTTGGTTCCGGCCCTTGTACACCTTTTACCAGAAACCCTTTCACCAATGAAAGGCATCGGGCTACCAGACAGTCGGTAGGTTGGGCCACTAAAGTTTTGGATGCTCTCCCCAATATTGACTACGCCATGTCCTTAGGTATTGTACAGGACGTACCTCTCCTGATTTCCGACCGTCACGAATTTGAACAGCAGATTTTAAACACAGATAAACCGATTATCACTGTCTGTGTTGACCAGTGGGGACAGGAAGACTGTATCAAGATGGCGGAAATTGTGGCCGGCGGTGAAGAAGAATTACGTCGTAATCCTTTCATCTGCCTATATGCGGAGCCGATTTCCCCAGGGGTTCATTGTCGTGAGGCTGCTCAAAAGCTTGTCATGGGAGCGAAAAAAGGTTTGCCTACCATTTATACACCGTGTATTATGGCTGGAGGAACTGCTCCTGCTACTATGGCAGGAGTGATGGTGCAGGGCTTATGTGAAAGCTTAAGCGGTTTGGTCCTCAGCCAGTGCACCAGGGAAGGTGCTCCCTTCATTATGGGTGGAGTATATACTATTCTTGATATGGGATCTACCATCTTCTCCTATGGGGCTCCTGAGTTGCACCTGCTTTTGGCCGGTCTGGCGGATGTTGCCCATTATCTTAATATTCCCATGTTTGGGACAGCAGGATGTACTGACTCCTGCATTATTGACGAGCAAGCCGGTATCGAAGCGGCATTATCCATTGCAATGACCAATATGTCCGGTGCGAACCTAAACCATGATACCGGGTATTCTGAGTATGGCACCACATCTAACCTGGACTTGGTGGTAATTGCCGATGAAATTCTTGGCATGGCCAGACGCCTGACTAAGGGAATCAAGGTAGACGAAGAAACCTTGGCTTTGGATGTAATTGAAAAAGTTGGTCCAGGGGGAAGATTTGGTGAAGAAGAACATACAAAAAAACATATGGAAGAAAACTATGTTCCCCGTTTAATTAACCGGGCTGCTCGGGAAATATTTGAAAAAGCCGGCGGAAAGACATTAACTCAAGTAGCCAATGAAAAAGTGCGGGATATTATTAATTATCATGAACCGGCCCCGCTGCCCAAGGATGTAGCCGCTAAAATAAGAGAGATTGTGGAAAATGCTGTTGGTCATATGCCCGGAGAAGACGAATAAAATATAAGAAACGGCTGCCTGCTCCAAGTGGGCAGCCTCTAACCATCTTTTTGAGGTTTGAGGGGGAAGGACGATGTCACTTGTATTAGGTATAGATACCGGAGGCACTTACACCGATGGAGTGGTGGTTGAACTCAACAGTAAAAAGATTCTCACCAAGGCCAAGGCTTTAACTACCAGGGAAGATTTATCCGTGGGAATCCGTAACTGTATCAACAACCTGGACTTTCAAGATTTTAGTAAAATAAATATAGTTTCTCTTTCTACAACTTTAGCAACTAATGCTATAGTGGAAGGCCGTGGGTGTGAAGTCGGATTGCTTATGATCGGGCATGAACCCATTGGCAAGTTGCCTGTAGCCCATTATTGCGTCCTGCCCGGCGGTCATGATATTAAAGGTAGAAGTCTTAAAAACCTCGATCTTGAATTAACCAAGGAGGCAATCAATTCATTTAAGGGTAAGGTTGATGCGGTTGCAATATCAGGATATTTAAGCGTGAGGAATCCGGAACATGAAATTACCGTAAGCAAAATGGTACAGGAAATTTTAAATCTTCCGGTAGTATGCGCCCATCAGCTTACCACATCTCTAGGTTTTTATGAAAGAACAATTACTGCTGTACTTAACGCTCGGTTAATTCCCATCATTGCCGAGTTGATTGAGTCTGTAAAAAAGGTATTGCAAGAAAAAGAAATGGATGCTGCTATCATGATCGTTAAAGGGGACGGATGTTTGATGAGTGAATCCTTGGCGCGGGAAAAGCCCATTGAAACCATTCTTTCCGGCCCTGCTTCCAGTATAATCGGAGGAACATTTTTAACTGATACCCCTGAGGCCCTAGTACTGGATATGGGAGGTACGACCACAGATATTGCCATCTTGAAGAACGGGGTCCCCCGCATTAATCAAGAGGGGGCAAAAGTTGGCGGTTGGCTTACCCGGGTCCAAGCAGCGGAAATTTTCACCTATGGTTTAGGTGGAGACAGTTATATTCAAGTAACCAGAGATAAAGATATTACAGTCGGTCCCCAAAGGGTATGGCCTCTTTGTGTAGTTGCACATGAATACCCGTATCTTGTTGATGATCTGAAGATTAATTTTGAAGAAAGCTATGATTTAATGTTTGCCCAAGCCACCGATTGTTTTATGTTTTTGAAAAACGGTACGGCGGAAGAGCTTAGTGCCTGGGAGAATAAGGCAATAAGTATTCTTCAAGAGGGACCTAGAAGCCTGTATTATTTAGCCCGCCAATTGGAAATTGACCCCAACCTCTTTAATCTGCAACATTTGATAAATCTAGGCATTGTAGCACGGATATCAGTTACACCTACAGATATTCTTCACGCAAAAGGTATTTATGACCAATGGAATCAGAAAGCCTCGGACATTGGGGTGGAAATACTTGCCGGAAGGGCAGGTATGACAAAAAAAGAATTTGTAGAAGCAGCATCTGAACGAATAATTAATGATTTGTGTATTACCTGCTTACAAAGCTTGTCAGATTGTGAAGGACAGAAAATCTGGTTCAAAGAAGACGATTCATCAATGTATTTCATTAATAAGGCTTTAGCGCCTAGTAAAAACCAAACCTTTGACTGTTTCTTTAAAATGAAAATACCTGTTATTGGAATCGGGGCTCCGGTGGAAGCTTGGCTCCCCCAAATGGCGGAAAAGCTACATACCGAATTGATTATTCCTCCCCATGCTGAAGTAGCGAATGCTGTTGGTGCGGCAACAGGAAAAATCATGGAAACGGTGAAAGTATTAATTAAGCCCGGTGAAGCCGGAAGCGGCTATTTGATGCATGCACCTTGGGAACGGAGAGTTTTTGAAGAACTGGACGAGGCTGTAAATTTTGCGTTGAATGAAGCAAAAGCAAGGGCTGCAGCGACGGCGGAAAAAGCAGGGGCAAAAAATTATGAGTTGGTAGTAAATCATGAAGATGTTTATGCCAATACCGGCATGATTGAAAACGATATTTATGTGGAATCACGTATCGAAGTCACGGCTGTAGGACGGCCGGAATGGGAAAAAGAAGAGGAAAAAGACGGGTTTTTTGTTTTTGAAACTTATGGACCTAAATAGACTGTACTTATACTTCTCTGTGACTAATTAGTCAGTAATAATATTTTGCTCTAAAAGGAGTTAAGGAGGCGCGACTAATGAAGGCATGCGGTTGGAAAGCTCTAAGTCAAAAAGAAGTTGAAAGTATCCATGAGGCAACGTTGGCAATATTAGAGAAAACAGGGGTCATGGTAGGCTATGCCCCGGCTTTGGAAGCTTTTAAAAAAGCGGGAGCCCGTGTGGAAGGAGATAGGGTTTATCTATCCCGGCAACTGGTAGAGGAAAAACTAAAAGAAGCACCTAAAGAATTCACTCTTTATGCACGGAACCCGGAGAAAAACATTACCATAGGCGGAGATAATTATATTACTGCTCCCGGATATGGAGCTCCCTTCGTCACGGATTGGAAAAACAAAAAACGTGTAGCTTGTTATGCCGATTATGAGAATTTTGCAAAATTAGCCGGAGCCAGCAAATATTTAAGTATGACCGGCGGGGTATTGGTGGAACCGGTGGATATTCCTGAAGAAATTCGTCATGCCAAAATGCATTATGCGTGTATCAAGTATTCTGATAAGTGTTTTATGGGGAGTTCTTGCGGTGCCAAAAAAGCTCAGGACAGCATTAAAATGGCCCAAATACTCCTTGGACCGGAACATAATTTACAAGAAAAACCTGCTTTAATCAGCCTGATAAATACTATTAGTCCTTTGGTCATTGATGAGCGGCAGTTGGGCGGCTTAATGGAATATGCCAAAGCAGGCCAAGCCTGTATTGTAGCATCATTAGCCATGGCCGGGGCGACCTCACCTGCTTCCCTGGCCGGTACTTTAGCAGTACAAAATGCGGAAATCTTAACAGGCATTGTTTTAGCCCAAATTGTCCGGGCTGGGGCACCGGTGGTTTATGGGTCCACTTCCTCTATTGCTGAAATGAAATATGGCTCATTAACCATAGGGGCGCCGGAAACGGCACTGATTGTTATGGCAACGGCGCAAATGGCAGCCTTTTATGGTATACCCTGCCGGGCCGGAGGTACTTTGGCCGACTCAAAATGTGTGGATGCTCAGGCCGGATGGGAATCTATGATGAATATTTTGACCACTATGACCAGCGGAATCCATTTTGTACTTCATGCCGCCGGAATATTAGAAAGCTACATGAGTATGTCTTACGAAAAATTCATCATCGATGATGAAATGCTGGGTATGGTTCTGCGGATTAAAAAAGGTATTGAAGTTAATGAAGAGGCATTGCCTTTGGATGTAGTTCATAAGGTAGGTCCGGCAGGACATTATTTGGATCAGGAACATACTTTTAATACTTTCAAAACTGAATTCTGGCGCACTGGGATTTCAGATCGGGCAACTTTTGATAACTGGCGTGCATTAGGGGAACTTGAAATTAATGAGGTAGCCCATAACAAGTGTCAAGAAATTCTTTCTGCATATCAAGCCCCGTCATTGGATCCGACTATTGAAAAACAATTAACTGCTTTTATTGAAAGCCTATAGTTTTATCAAATGAGCAAATTGCATAATTACGCTTTTGAATAACCTGTAACAATATATATTAGTGCCATTGATGATAGGATCAATATATTGTATCATTAAAAAATATT
>DUPU01000097.1 GCA_012838175.1 Clostridia bacterium | reverse complement strand
GAGAACGTGATTGAAGCCAATCTGAAGGCTTGTTTGGCGCCAAGTGAAGCGGCAGGCCAGTCCTTTAATATTGCTTACGGGGGCAGAGAATATTTAATTGATGTCTACTATGAGCTGTGTAAGGCATTGGATAAGGAAATCGAGCCAATTTTTGGACCCGAGCGGCCGGGGGATATAAAGCATAGCAATGCTGATATCAGTAAAGCCAGAGAATTGCTGGGTTATGAGCCGGAATGGAGTTTTGAGCAGGGGATTAAAGCAGCCATTGAGTGGTATCGGGAGAATTTGTAATGTGGCAAGGGGGAGGTTTTTCTTGCCACATTTCTTGTGATACAGAGATGGTTAGGAGGGATTTGAAATGCGCATTGGGGTATTGACAGGGGGCGGTGATTGTCCCGGATTAAATGCGGTGATTCGGGCAGTGGTCAAGACTGCGGTAAATGATTACGGAATGGAAGTTTTGGGTATTAAAGACGGTTATAAAGGTTTGGTGGAAGAAGAATTTGTTCCTTTGGGATTGGAACAGGTAACAGGGATCCTGCCCAAAGGAGGCACGATCCTGGGAACGACTAACCGGGACAGTCCTTTTCATTACCGGGTGCGCGTTAACGGTCAGGATGTGTATGTGGATAAATCGGAACATGCGATTGATGTGATTAAAAGAAATGGTTTGGAAGCTTTAATTGTAATTGGCGGGGACGGAACCCTGGCTATTGCGCAAAAATTTTTTGAAAAAGGGATTAATGTCATCGGGGTACCTAAAACTATCGACAACGATTTATCTGCGACAGATGTAACTTTTGGCTTTGATACGGCGGTAACAACAGCTACAGAAGCTATTGATAAATTACATACCACTGCGGAAAGTCACCACCGGGTAATGATATTGGAAGTAATGGGCAGGGATGCCGGATGGATCGCACTGCATGCCGGATTAGCGGGTGGAGCCGATGTGATTTTGATTCCGGAGATACCCTTCACCATTGAAAAAATATGCGCAAAAATCAAGGAAAGGAATGACCGGGGACGGCGATTCAGTATTGTGGTTGCGGCTGAAGGGGCAGCTCCTTTTGGCGGCAAGCAGGTGATATCCGGAATTAATGAGGGGAATATTTATAATCCCGTTAAATTAGGGGGTATCGGCAAGTTTGTCGCGGAAAAGATAGCCGAGCAATCGGGTCATGAAACCAGGGTTACCGTTCTCGGGCATCTGCAAAGGGGAGGCAGCCCCACGCCCAGGGACAGAATTTTGGCTACCCGTTTTGGTTCCGCTGCTGTCTATGCTTTAGCCCGGAAAGAAAAAGGGGTAATGGTTTGCCTGAAAGGTGAAAATGTGCTGACCGTGCCTTTGAAAGATGCTATTGAACAGTTGAAGAGGGTGCCTATAGAGGGGGATTTGGTAAAAACCGCAAAATCTGTAGGGATAAGCTTCGGTGACTGATTTGTGTGCAGTGGAAACGTTTCACTTATTTTTCTGACTATAAAAATCTTCAGAAGAAGGACGGGCTGAAGGAAGCTGCCGGCTGATTTTCGGATGAGAAGGGAAGGATGATGATGGGTCTGGCTGCCTTGGTTAAAGTATTGTCACAGGACGAGATGGGCATGGTTCATGAAAAGGCATTGGAATTGTTGAAAAAACGTGGGATTGTCTTCGAATCTGATGATACAATAGAAACCTTTCGTAAACACGGTGCCAGAGTCGAGAATCATACCGTTTTTTTAGAAAAAGAACTGGTGGAGAAATGTATTGCCCAATGTCCCGGTACATTTCGGTTAGAAGCGTTGAATCCCCAAAAAAGTGTTACCGTGGGGGAGGGCTTATTGGTTCACCCGGCAGGCGGGGAAGTTTATATTTCCGATGACAAGGGGCAGCGGCGCACTCCTACATTAAAGGATTTTGCCGATTTGCAAAAAGTATATCAGGCTTGTGATAATATAGATATTGCGGGCTTTCAGCCACTGAGCCCCATGGATGTGAATGAAAGGGTAAAAGGTTTGTATTGTGTCCTTAGTTCCATGCAGAATAGTGATAAACCTATTCTAAGCCCCATGGAACTTGATACGGTTGAGCAAAAGGAAGAGTGCTTGGAGCTGTTTGAAATTGCTTTCGGGCAGAAAGGATATTTGGAAAATCACTATGTTACTTGGCATGCCGTATGTTCCAACTCGCCTTTCTTTTATTCTAACTTTGCCTGTGAAGGAATAAAGGTTTATGCTGAACATAACCAGCCGGTAATTATTGTTTCTGCCCCTATGACAGGGATTACCTCCCCGGTTTATTTGTACTCCACAGTAATTTTGACAGTGGCGGAATCCCTGGCAGGCCTTGTTTATGCTCAGTTGGTGAAGCCCGGTGTTCCCGTTGTAGCTTCGGCATCGTTAACTTATGGTAATCTGCGTTACGCTGCATGGGAATGTGCCAGCCCTGATACGGCATTAATGCTGGGCGCAGTCGTACAAATGTTTAAAGATTTCTACCACCTGCCGACCCGGGCCCAAACCGGTGTGACCAGTTCCAAAATCATTGATTATCAAGCGGGTATGGAAACCATGCAGAGCTTTTTGTTCACAGCCCTGGCCGGCGTAAACCTTACCAGTCAATCAGTAGGTACTTTGGCAAATTTGTTAGCTTCATCATTGGAAAAAACCGTACTGGACGATGAAATGATTGGCCGGGTACGTTATATTATCAATGGTATGAATACGGATCCGAAATCAATAGGTATGGATGAATTGCTGAACGCCAAACCTTGCCAGGATTTTCTAACCAGTGAATCCACTTTAATGCATCTGCGGGATGGTTGGCAGCCCAGCGTGTCTGACTGGAGATCTTTTGATGCCTGGGAACAAGACGGGATGCAAGATGTGGTAGAAGCTGCCCGTAAAAAAGTAGAGCTGATCCTGGCAAATGCCCCCGAAACTTTGCTTGATGCTGAACAAGAAAAAGCAATGAAAGATTACATTGCAAAAGTTGAGAGCAAAACAAAGTAATACATTTATCCTTGATAGAATATCCTCTATAAAGAAAAAAATCATGGGGGTATTTATGTGGGGTACTTTGTTGAGGTAGAACCGAATGTCAAAATTTATGTGGAGGACCTTAATCCCCAAGGCAGAAAAACGATCGTGTTTTTGCACGGTTGGCCCGGAAGTCATAAACTGTTTGAATACCAGTTCGACCAGCTGCCAAAAATAGGATATAGATGCATCGGTATAGATACCAGGGGATTCGGTAATTCTGACTAAGGCATGTAATACTATGGAAAAATTACTTGCAACT
>DUPU01000096.1 GCA_012838175.1 Clostridia bacterium | reverse complement strand
CTGATGTAATAAAAATCAATCCTTTTAGATAAGGGGCATTTTCAATAAGGGCAGATAACAAAGCTGAATAACTCTTTTTTTGCTCTTCATCCAGCAATACCTCAAAACCGGTAAAGCATAAATACCCATTGCTCAATATGGACTCACAGATTACTTCATTTATTTTTTCTTCGATTGCTCTATGTGATTCCAATAAAGCTTTGGCATTAATAAAAAGGCACCGCCTCTTTTTTCTGCGCACAGCATGCTTTACATGAAAAGTGCGTCCGCTGCCTTTCCTGCCTGTAATAAAGACAAGCACCGTTTCGTCTTTGTGAGCATTCTCCGTATTTGATGCATCCGTCACCGAAGTTATGATGCGAAAAGGAAAGTCTTTTACATAGACATCATGGAGTTCCTGGTTTTCGTCAAAAAGTTCCACATAACCCTGTCCCAAGCTGTCATCGTCATTGCCAAGAAGATAATCCATAATTCGTTCCCGCAGCCTGAGCTTTATGCCAAAAATCGTATCTGCTTCCCCATCCATATCTAAGAGAAATTTGACTAAAGGACTGTTTGAAGTGAAATAACAGAAATAATCAGCGATCACCTCACCCGGAATAGCAAAAAGTTTTATAGCTGTCTCTGCTGTAGGTAATTTTTTTGTAATATCGTCCTGCAAATAAGCAAATAATTTTTCATATTTTTTATCCAGTTGCACAGCAAATGCCAAAAGCAAACAGTTCCCGGAAAAGTCGTCAAGGGAAAACTTGCTCATTAATTGCAGTACTTTCAATGCGCCACCTTGTTCCTTGGTACTTTCCAGCCTATGTAAAAAGTAGTTGTTAAGCATTTCTATATCAGCAATTTCCTCATTTTTCAGGTTGCTCCCTACCACCGAGTCAATTGCCTTTGTAAGGTTCATTTCAAACTCAATTCGGGATACGGCAAGACCGATCATATTTTGCAGGTTGTTTTCCGGTCCTACCCACATATGATATTTATACATATAATATAACCTCATATCCAATAGGGACATAAAGTCACTCATAAGTTCCCATTGGTCAGCGTAAGGCTGATCTATCTTTTCCACACTTATATTCCATTCGGTATCATTCATACTGCACCCCACCCTTAAGTCATATTCCAAGAACAGCATTGTACACACGTTCCCAATACTCGTTTACGTTAGCCGCACTTGAAAGTAATGCATCCCGGATATAATCCCTCGCTGAAAACTCATCCAGCACCAAAACAGGAAAGCGATAAACTACCCTCCCATCGGCACCATTAACAAAAAAACAGCCTATTTTCTGTGAAACGTTTAGTTCATTCAACAATACAAGTGCTTTGTGCAGCCTGTCCTGGGATAATACCCAAGGAAAAACCGATAATAAACATATATTCTTGCTCCCGGCAAAATGAATAACCGTTTTCCACTTTTTGTTATGAAATGAAGCTATAAAAACAATGCTTTCATGCGTCACCTGATATTTCCATCCTTCAAAATCAAGGATCTCACGGACACAACAGCCCTCAAATTTTCACTCATTAATAATCCCCTGCACCGTTATAGCCATATCTCCGGTATATTGACCTTCCGCACCGTCTGAACCCGCTGCAATGCTTTGGGAAAAATCTACAGGGGTCAGAGATGACCAATGAATTGCCTCATCGGTAACGGCATCCGGAATTTCTGTCCAACCGGGCTTGGCCTTTATTTTTTCTATAATGTTTACTTCATCTTGATTTATATTATCAGCTAGACTTGCTTTCAGGTTGGAAACTTCTACAGAATCAAAGGTATCTCTTTCAATGTAATTTTTTAATGCTTTGTTTCGGGCATCTTTTTCCTCAAGGGCCTGAAGAAAATTATGATTTCCTAAAAGGCTCAAGCCTCTGAACAATTCTTCATTAACCACCTGAGGTACTGTTCCCTGCGCCAGAGCCAATGCCATAAAAAAATCAGCATTATTATTTTTGCGGCTTATTTTTAAAGAATCTTTTGAATAATAATCATTAATAAACTCTGTTTCTTTCTTTTGTTCGCCCTTTTTTGTGTCTTTCATATCCTGCCGCTCCTTTTAGCCAAAAGATAGTATTTGGCACCTTGTTAGGCATAGTTTTCCATAAACAGTATATATGAAAAAAAAAAGATAAAAACAATCAATTTATAGAAAATTCTGTAAAACCAAAATTCCGGGGATCTTTCATTTGCAGCATTTAAAACCATATTCTTTCTGATTACGGCAAAAACACAATAACACCATGAGTAATTCTTGCATCATCGGCTGGAACGGGAAAGATTACTGCCTTATGGAAACGATCAGGAAAGGTTGCACTTTGTTGGGTAATTCCTGAAAACATAGAGAACGGGTTCTTTAAATCCTCTAACAAAAAGGTATCCCCGGCAAAGACCCCGATAAGGGCTGCAGCCATTTGCATATCGTTAATCTTGTGTTGAAGAATGCATCCAGCTCCTTTTTCCAGATTTTTAACCGGCACCTTTGTTTCCGCCTCAAACGCT
>DUPU01000095.1 GCA_012838175.1 Clostridia bacterium | reverse complement strand
TACAGGATATCTTTTTAACGGAAACGGCAAAATTCGCCCATGTGGTCTTTCCTTCCGCCTGCTTTGCGGAGAAAGACGGCACCTTTACCAACACGGAAAGACGGGTGCAAAGGGTTAGAAAAGCCATTGATCCCCCGGGAGAAGCGAAACAGGATTGGCAGATTATCTGCGAACTGGCTTCCATTTTAGGCTATCCCATGGCCTATCATTCCCCGGAAGAAATCTTTAATGAAATTACTTCCCTTACTCCCTCCTATGCCGGGATGAGTTATGCCCGACTGGAAGGAAAAGGTTTGGCCTGGCCCTGCCCCAATGCGGAACACCCTGGGACACCTTACCTGCATAAAGAAGGTAAGTTCAGTCGGGGCAAAGGCATGTTCTTTGCCATTGAGTTTAAGGAACCCCGGGAAAACCCCGATGAGGAGTATCCTTTGATTCTCACCACCGGGCGGAGCCTATACCATTACCATACCGGAACCATGACCAGAAGGTCCTCCGCTCTCCATGCCCATCGGCCGGAAAATGTGGTGGAAATCAACCCGGCCTTAGCCGCCAAGCTAAATATTGCCGACGGGGAAATGGTGAGATTAACTACCCGGCGGGGCAGTATTGAAGTGAAGGCTTATCTCACCGATATGGTAAAAGAGCATGTAGTCTTCACCACTTTCCACTTTGCGGAAGCGGCGGCTAATATCTTAACCAATGCGGATTCTTTGGACCCGGTAGCCAAGATTCCGGAGTACAAGGTATGCGCGGTAAAATTGGAAAAAATTGCGTAGAAGGACTTACAAAAAAAGTCGAAGTTAAATCCCGACCGGGGGAGCGGAGATGACTTATACGGATTATCCTTTTAAACATGTTCTGATTTGTGAATGTTCTGACAAGAATTTGCCCGGCTCCCTATAATTATTAATTAATTCAGGTGTTCCGGGCAAGCATCGGGAAAGAGCATATGCTTGTGGACCTTTATGACAACCAGGGAGTTTAATCAAAAATACTAAACATTTGTTAAAGGAGTGTGTAAACGATGAACTTTCTTTCACCTGCGGAAGTTGCCTCTGCCTGCTGTAATACAGGTAAAGTAAAATCTACCATGTCCATAGTGAAACTTTTTGTGCTGGGTATTCTGGCCGGGGTCTATATTGGATTCGGAGCCAATTTGGCTACCGTTGTCGGTGCGGGTTGGCCTGCCGAATGGGCGGATTCCGGAGTGAATAAATTCCTCTTTGGCGCCGTCTTTTCCGTCGGCCTGATGATGGTGGTAATTGGCGGAGCGGAACTGTTTACCGGAAATAATATGTTCTTAACTATTTCCGCTTTAAACAACCATGCCACCTGGGGCGGCCTGGTCTATAACTGGGTCGTGGTTTTCATTGCAAACTTTGTAGGCTCTCTTTTGCTCATGGCCATTGTTTTTGCCGGAGCCTACTATGCCAATGCGGAAGGCGCGCTGACCGCCGCCGGGATTAAAGCGGTAGCCATCGCCAAAGGAAAATTGACCTTAAGTTGGAGCCAAGCCTTTTTCCGGGGCATTCTTTGTAACTGGTTGGTATGTATGGCTGTTTGGCTGTCCGTAGCCTCTAAAGACGTAGTCGGAAAGATTTTTGCCATCTTCTTCCCCATCATGGCCTTTGTCACCAGCGGATTTGAGCACAGTGTGGCCAATATGTACTTTATTCCCATGGGTATTCACATTGCCGGAGCCAATCCCCAAGCCCTGGTAGCCGTTGAATCCCTCAAGTTTGCTTCTCCGGAAGCCGTTTCTTCATTATTTACCTATGGAAACTTTATCGTGAACAATTTAATTCCTGTTACCCTGGGCAATATTGTGGGAGGCGGTTTGTTCGTGGCTGCTTTTTACTGGTTTGCTTTCTTGCGCCAGCCTGCCGCTGCTCCCGCGGACAAATCCAAAAGTGCCAAAGCTTAATTTACCTTTAATAAATAAAAAGCTATCAAATTTATTTACATCCGCTCCCCGTATTTGGTTTTTTATGATAGGCAGTTACCCTGCATACTCATGGCAGGGTAATTTTGCCTATGGTATTTCAGAATAAAAATGATATCCTGAAATATCCTAAAACATCTCCGAAGAAAGGAGCCTTAAAGATGCATGGGATTATCCTGGCCGGGGGCAAAAGCACCCGTATGCAGGCCAATAAATCTTTTGAAAAAATCAAAGGCCGCACCCTGATTGAAATCATCGTCAACATCTTAAAACCAATCTTTAATGATAAGATTATAATTATCACCAATGAAACGGAATTATACGGTCATTTAAATGTAAGGCTCCACCGGGATCTTCTCCAAGGCAAGGGGCCCCTGGGAGGCATATATACCGGCCTGATGGTCTCCCCTTCTTTTTATAATTTTTTCCTTCCCTGCGATATGCCCTTTGTCAACGGGGAAGCCATAGAATATATGATCCAGGAAAAAGAAGGGTATGATGTAATTGTCCCGGTCATCCGGGGCTATATAGAACCTCTTTACGGTATCTACTCTAAAAATTGCACTAAACCAATTGAAACCTGCCTGCTGAAAAACCGGCTGCAGGTAAAATGTTTTTATCCCCTGGTTCGGGTCAAAACCATTCCGGAGACAGCATTTAAAAAAATGGACCCCCAGCTGAAAATGTTCGTCAATATCAACACCCGGAAAGAATTATCCCTAGCCCAAACATTATAAGCTTTGAGGTGAAGACCTTGTTAAAACACACTACCGACATTAAAATTGAAAAAATTACGGGAAATAAAAGATATTTCACCGAGGATACCGTAATTAAAGAATTCCCTTTTACCATTCATATTAACGGGAAACCTTTGGTGACCCTGTTATGTTCACCCATGCATTTGGACTATTTGGCCTTGGGCTACTTGGAATCGGAAGGTTTTATCCAGGGAAAAGGGGACGTGAATAAAATAGACTTTGACCAAGAAACAGGCAGTATCCATTTGGAAATTACCCATGATGAAGAGATGTTTTTGAATAAATCCCGGCTGCATCCCATCTTTACCACCGGATGCGGCAAAGGGACCACTTACTTCCCGGCCCGGGAAATTTTAAAATCCCATCCCATCACTTCTCCCCTGTCTCTTTTCCCCTCCAAGATTCTTTCCCTGGTCAAGGAGCTGGAAAACCGGGGAGAGCTTTTCCGAGCCACCGGGGGGGCTCATATTTCGGCTTTGGCGGATGGGGAGAAAATCATATTTGTCTTTGAGGATATCGGACGGCATAATGCCTTAGATAAGCTTTTCGGGGCATGTATGATGCATGGCGTCGGCTATGAAGATAAGATTATTGTCACCAGCGGCAGGATTTCCTCCGAAATGCTGATTAAATGCGCCAGAAGGAAGATTCCCCTGCTCATTTCCCGCAGCGCCGCCACCGGTTTAGCCGTTGATTTGGCGGAGAAAACCGGCATCACTCTCATCGGTTTTGTGCGGGAAAACCGGATGAATATCTATACCCATGGTTGGCGGATAAAATAAACTATTGTGGTTGTTATTAAAACTTATAATTATACATTTTGCTTAAATATTTATAAAAAAATTTTTTAGAAAAAATTTTTTTATAAATATTTTTTTGTTCATATTTCCGAACAAAGGTGTATTTCTTGATGTTTATAATTTTTTCTTGCTTCCTTTTTTCTCCATTCAATTTGCTGAACAAGTTCTGTTTTTCATGCCCAAGGAATTTTCATAATCAAGTAGAAGAATACGTATATCTTAGCGAAAGGAGGTGCTTTATTCAATGATGGATTATAAGGAAATCATTTCTCCATACGCTTCCCTGGAAGGGGGCATTATTGAAGCCTTTCATGCTGTACAGGCTAAGATGAATTACTTGCCGGAAGAAGCCATTATTGCCACAGCAGAGGTTTTTAAAATTCCTGTTAAAGAAGCTTACGGGGTGGCTACCTTCTATTCCTACTTTTCCATCACACCCCGGGGAAAAAATATTATCAGGATTTGTGAAAGTGCTCCCTGTCATATAGCCGGCGCCCAGGAAGTAGTGGACGCTTTGGAAAAAGAATTGGGTATTAAAATGGGTGAAACTACTCCGGACGGAAAGTTCACCTTGGAGTTTGCCCAATGTGTCGGCCAGTGCCAAGAAACCCCTGTCATCACCATCAACGGGAAACCATACGGAGGAGTTTCCCCGGAAAGTATTCCCCAGATCCTAGGAGAGTACAAGTAATCAACACAGGGTCGTTGTAAACTTAAATTGTGAACGTAATTTTTTTCACATACTTGAGAGGAGGGAAATCTCATTATGGCTGAAGAACTGCGCATCGTCCTGCGTCACCTGGGCAAAATCGACCCCATGAATATTGACGACTACCTGAAAGCCGGGGGTTACCAGGCTCTGAAAAAAGCCCGGGGTATGAGCCCCATGGATGTGATTGAAGAAGTAAAGAAATCGGGCCTGAGAGGCCGGGGAGGCGCCGGGTTTAGCACGGGCCAAAAATGGCTCTTCGCCCACCGCATGGAGGCGGATGAAAAATATGTTGTTTGCAATGCGGACGAAGGTGAACCGGGTACCTATAAAGACCGGGTAATTATGGAAAATGACCCTCACAGTGTTCTGGAAGGGATGGCTATCTGCGCCCACGCTATTGGCGCAAGCAAAGGATATATTTATTGCCGGGGAGAATATCCTGATTTGGCAAAAACCTTAAAAAATGCTGTGGACCAGGCCAAAGACAAAGGTGTGTTAGGCCATTTTGATATTGAAGTGCGTTTGGGAGCAGGAGCTTATGTCTGCGGGGAAGAAACCGCCTTAATTGAGTCCCTGGAAGGACAGCGGGGAGAACCCAGATACCGTCCCCCCTACCCGCCGGTAAGCGGTCTATGGCAGAAGCCGACCATCGTCAATAATGTGGAGACCTTTGCCAACATTGCTCCTATTATAGAAAAAGGCAGTGCCTGGTTTGCCGGTATCGGGGCGGCCAAATTCCCGGGAACCAAGGTTTTAACCCTCACCGGGGACGTAAAAAACAGAACCTTTATCGAAGTTCCTACGGATACAACTATCCGGGATGTTATTTTTGAATTCGGTCAAGGAATAGCAGGAAATAAAAAATTCAAAGCGGTACAAATCGGCGGTACCTCGGGAGGTTTTATCCCGGAAACCCTGCTGGATACCCCCATTGATTTTGACTCCATGCGGCAAACCGGTGCCACTCTGGGTTCCGGTGCAGTCTTCGTTCTGGATCAGGACCGGGATATTGTGGATGTGGTTACCCGTATCACCCAATTCTTTGAACATGAATCCTGCGGCAAATGCGCTCCCTGCCGGGAAGGCACTATGCGCATGAGAAGAATAATGGAAAAAATTAATACCGGCCATGGTAACAAAAAGGACATAGCCTTGCTGGAAAGATTAGGCCGGGTAATGGCCGGGGCTTGCTTATGCGGATTAGGTCAAGCCGCGCCCACTCCTGTCATTACCACTATCAACAACTTTAGTACGGATTATGAAACCAGATTAGTGTAGGAAGGGAGTGAAAGAATTTGGTTAATGTAAAAATAAACGGCATTCAGGTTGCCGTTCCCGAAAATGCAACTATTCTCCAAGCAGCGGAAGCAGCCGGAGTAAAAATACCTACCTTGTGTCACCATCCGGACCAGGCAATCAAGGCAAACTGCCGGATATGTGTTTGTGAGGTGGAAGGATTAGCCCTGCTTCAAGCCGCCTGCTCCACTCCGGTATGGGATGGGATGGTAGTGAAAACCAACAGCCCGGCGGTTTTGGAGGCCCGGAAAACAATTTTAGAATTGATCCTGGCCCACCATCCCCAAGATTGCCTCAATTGTATCCGGAACCAAAATTGTGAACTGCAAACTTTAGCGGAAGCGTACCAAATCAGGGAAAATCCCTTTGAACATATTACCCGAGGGTTGCCCCGGGATACCTCCACTCCATCCTTGGTGCGAGACCCGGAAAAATGCATTTTGTGTCGGCGCTGCGAATATGCCTGCAGCGAAATTCAGACTGTCAATGCCCTGGGATTGGAAAACCGGGGCCATCATGCCATGGTGGTACCTGCCTTAGGCAAGGACCTGGCCGAGAGCCCATGTATCATGTGCGGCCAGTGTATTCACGCCTGCCCCGTAGGTGCCATCCATGAAAAGGAAGAAATTAATGAGCTTTTGGCAGCCATCGCTGACCCGGACAAAATTGTGGTGACCCAAATGGCTCCCGCGGTGCGCCTGGCCATCGGTGAAGAAGTAAGTTTGCCTACAGGAGCCATGGATATGCATGTGTTGGTGGGGGCATTGAAACAAATCGGTTTCGACTATGTACTCCATACCAACTTTACCGCTGACCTGACCATTATGGAAGAAGGGCACGAACTGCTGAAACGGGTAAAAGAAGGCGGGAAACTGCCCATGTTTACCTCCTGCAGTCCCGGCTGGATTAATTTCTGCGAAACCTATTATCCGGACCTGTTGGATAACCTGTCCACCTGCAAATCGCCACAGCAAATGTTCGGTGCTTTGGTAAAAACCTATTGGGCGGAAAAAATGCAGATTGACCCGGCCAAAATCTACTCCGTATCCATTATGCCCTGTACCGCCAAGAAATATGAGGCCAACCGTCCGGAAATGAACAGCAGCGGGTATCAAGATGTGGACCTGGTCCTGACCACCCGAGAACTGGGCCGCCTTTTCCGTATGACCGGGTTGGACTTCACAAAAGTACAACCGGGCAAATTTGACTCTTGGATGGGCGCCTATACCGGTGCGGCGGTAATTTTCGGAGCTACGGGAGGAGTAATGGAAGCCGCCCTGCGTACCGTTTATGAAGTGGTTACCGGGAAAACCTTGGAAGACGTGAACTTTACCTTTGCCCGGGGTATGGAGGGAATTAAGGAAGCGGAAATAGATTTAAACGGCTTAAAAGTCAAAGTGGCCATTGCCCATGGCCTGGGTAATGCCCGGAAAGTAATGGATCAGGTGCGGGCAGGTACCTCCCCCTATCATTTCATTGAAATTATGGCCTGTCCCGGAGGATGCATCGGAGGCGGCGGCCAGCCTATTACCAAATCCAATGTAAAGAGAGAAGAACGAATTAAGGCCATTTACTCAGAAGATGCCGGCCTGCCCTTAAGAAAATCCCACGATAATCCGGAAGTACAGCAGCTCTACAAAGAATTTCTTCATGAACCTCTGGGCCATAAGTCCCATGAGCTTTTGCACACCCATTATACACCGAAAAATAAAAAGTTTCTTTAAATAAATGCCCTTAAACTAATATAACCTAAAGCACCTCCTCAAAAGTGTTTTAGGTTATTTTTTATTTCTTTTAATATTTAAGCCTGTCTTTTTTTATCCCCTTGAAGCCATATAGTTTAACCTATTCCAACAATTCCTGTTGTTCTTTTTCTATTTCCGCCGCGGTCATACCTTCCTTTAGCAAACGGTGTTTAATGGCATCGGCCCAAAAACCGCTTTTCTCCCCCATTTTTTTAAACCGCCTCGCCACAGGGGTTTTCCGCTTGGCCCGAGCTACCGCGTTGGCCTGGAGTATGGAACAGATAAAACGACCTTTGATTAAGGCCTCCCGGTCTAAATCCTGATAATTCTTATTTAAACTCTCCATAAAACGGGTGTAATAGTCGGCAAACTCTTCGTAAGATATTTCCGTATCCATTTTTAAGTATTCTTGCATTTTCTCAAAATATTCGTCCATCTCTGCACTCTCCTCACTAGATATACTCGGCCTCCCGATAACCTGCTCCAAAAAAACTGTTGTACATGCTGCCACAAATAAAATACCATAAACAGCACCCGATTTTCAATGCAAATACGACAAAATATTTCATAATTCCTCAGGATTTTCAATGATTGTTACAGTTTATTATAAAAATATTGCCCCACCCAAAAGGGCGGAGCAGATTCTTCACATTTTCTCTTTTCCGAATAAGATAATTTATGATTCTTCCGTCCGAACCGGGAAGTTTTAAGCCTTCATATTTTTTGCAGTATCGGTAGATACGGAACCGGAATCCCTGAGATAGACAAACCAGTACAGTCCTGCTACAAACAATGCCCCGCCCACAATATTACCTAAGGTCACGGGAATCAAGTTTCCGGTGAGGAAATTACCCCAGGTAAATAAGGAGGTTACGGCTTCCGGGGAAGCCAGTTTCAAGGATTCCACCGCTGCCGCCGCACCGGGATTGGCCAAGGCAATTTTCATCCCCATGGGGATAAAGTACATATTAGCCACACTGTGCTCAAACCCGCTGGTGACAAAAGCCATGATGGGAAAGAAAATGGCAAAGATTTTCCCTACCACATCTTTTGAAGCCATCGCCAGCCACACCGCCATGCATACCAGCCAGTTACAGAGAATGCCCCGGAAAAAAGCTTGGCTCCAAGTAAGGGCCAACTTGCCTTTGGCAATGGCCAAAGCCTTTACTCCTACTCCGGTCAATGCTCCGTCGCCTGTAGCATAATATCCGGCACTGAACACAATAAACACGAGCAGCAAAGAACCGGCAAAATTGGCCAAGAAAACCACTATCCAGTTATAGAGCAGACCGCCCCATCCGGCCTGTTTATTTAAACAAGAAATAGTAAGAAACATATTATTTCCGGTAAACAACTCAGCCCCGCCGATAACCACCATCATCAAGCCCACGGAAAACACGGCGCCAAAAAGAAATTTGTTTACCCCGG
>DUPU01000094.1 GCA_012838175.1 Clostridia bacterium | reverse complement strand
CAAAACAACAGTAAAAAATGAGGAGGTGGCAAATCCGGTAATAACATTGGTCACATAAATTTCAAAACGTTCTTTATTGGGTAGGTAAGGAATAAAGAAAAAGGACAAGGTCAGGGCAATCATAATCAGCAGCAGCCTGGTCATGGAAACATTATCGGTATCAGGAAACAAAAACAAATAATACAGGACCAGGAAAGCACCAACTAAGACAAAAGAGACAATTTTCAAAAGAATATGCTTATCTTTTCCCCATCTTTCCAAAAGAAGTGATACACTAAGAGAAACAAGTACCCCCAGAGACATTACTCCCGTCAAACGGTCCAAAATATCATTGATATCCCTGATTTTTTCATAAGGTGTTTCAATCCGGTATATCAACAAAGCAGCTAACCCCATGAACAGAATCATGGTCAGGGGAAAACGGTTAAAAGTACCGGAAACTGCTTGAATACTAAGGGTAAAATATTTTCTCAAAACTGAAGTCTTTTTATCCATATGTTACTTTCCTCTCCCTGTTTTTTTAATTTCTGGATTTTACCAGTGATTTTACCTGATAGGTCATCACTAGCTGGTCATCCTGGTTTCGAACCACAACCCGATACGCCAGAATCCCCTGCCCTCCTTTGGAAGAGGGGATTTTCTCCGTAATCTCCACTTCTCCCCTCAAAGTATCATTTGGATGGACAGGATTTGACCATTGCAGATAATCTATTCCCAATCCCCCAATCACTTCTTCGTAGACAATCCTTAGCTTTATCATTTTGGCATGAATAGCACATAAAGTATGGAATCCTGAGGCAATAATCCCTCCGAATAGAGAATTTTTTGCAAACTCCGGGTCGATATGAATGGGGAGTGGATCATATTTCTTGGCAAATTCCAATATTTCTGCTTCTGATATGGTAACCGGTTCCAAAAAAAATTTTTGTCCAACTGTAAAGTCGTCATAATACATTTTAGTCTCTCCGTTTCCCTTAAATACAAAATTTATTAACAATTATGTCTTAAACATATCCGCCTTGGGCTGTTTCTTATTCAAAACTTAATCCATATATTTTAGATGTTCCTTGTTCCCAAAATGTTCCCGTTTACCCCTTACTAGAAAAAAGCTTGTGATAAAAACTTCTAGCTGTTTCTTCCTATCCCTTTTTTCCGGTATGTAATTTTATAAAAAACGGCGTTGTTCACGCCGTCATCTATTTTTTCAGAATGTCCCGGACCAGGTCCTGATATTCCAACCGGTTTTTCAATAGGCCTTTTTGATCCATCCATTCCAAAACATTATTAACATCTTCCTCGCTGGGGACCTGAGGCTTGGGATAATGCTGAATTTGATAGTCCTCGGCAATAGGTTGGGGAATATTGGCGTTTTCGATCAAAAGATCTTTATAATCCTCAGGGTTATTATTTAAATCCTCTACAGCCTTTGTATAGGCTCGATAGAAGGCTTCCACCGCCTCCGTATTTTCCTCTAATGTCTTTTTGTTGAAAAGCAATACTGCCTGGGAGAGATTTTTTTTCTGATCCTGGGCGACAATTCTCCCCCCCTTAAATTCAGCAAATGTCACTAAAGGGTCAGGAACGGTAATGGCATCTACTTGGTTATTGAAGAGCATTTCCATGCGCACCGGAATCTTGGGTATGGATACCTTATTCACTTCCGAAGGATCTATGCCGTCCTCCTTCAATAAACCGTCAGTTACAAACTCAATGATAGAATTATAGGAAATACCGATGCTTTTCCCTTTTAAATCTTGTATCTTATGTATTGCAGACTCAGGTGAGGCAATAATAGCAAACCGCCCTTCTTCCGGAGTTACGCCCAACGTGATGGAAGTGATCCTTAAATCCAGTCCGGAATCCCTTAAAAGGGCAGCCACGATCATATCCGTAACCATCCCGTTCAGTTCCCCTGATTGCATGGCATTGCTGTGTTCCACCGGACTTTGAAAAAAAATTAGCTCTACCTGCAAGTTTTCTGCACCAAAATACCCGTTTTTCTCCGCTACCAGTAAAGGCATGGTATCTTCCACGGGCAAAACACCGATTTTTAGTTGCCCCATGTCGTTTTTATCCTGCCCTACGTTTTCCCGGGCACATCCCATAAGCAGGACTGCGATGAAGAAAAAACCTATCAATGCCCTGAGCCTGTTTTTACGACAATTGCCCATTTATATAACCTCCTTGCCTATTTCACTAATAAAATGAACCCCGATTCATTTTATTAGTTATTATCTTAGGATGCCCATAAAAAAATGTCAATAACTTATTTTAAATAATATCTTAGTTTTTGCTTGAAGAAGGAAAACTAATCAGAGACGCGAATAACTTTAGTTCAGGCAATTATTACGGAGGATTTATCATTATGACACAAACTCAAGAAGCACTTAGCAATTTTAGAATTTGGATGCTGGCCATACGCCCTAAAACCTTGCCCAACGCCATCGGCCCTGTTGTGGTAGGTACAGTGGTGGCCGCAGGAGATCAGGCATTTCGTTTCGGCCCCGCTTTAGCTGCTCTCGTGGCGGCTTTGCTCCTGCAAATCGGCTCCAACTTGGCTAATGACGTCTTTGATTTTAAAAAGGGCACCGATACGGAAAAAAGAACCGGGCCCTTAAGAGTTACCCAGGCCGGACTCCTGACCCCGGCTCAGGTGATAAAAGGGATGTGGGTTGTCTTTGCTCTGGCCTTCTGCATCGGTACTTATCTTATTTGGATTGGGGGCTGGCCCATCTTGGCCATAGGTATTGCCTCCATCATCTGTGCCATTATCTATACCGGCGGTCCCTTTCCCCTGGGTTACCATGGTTTAGGAGAGCTTTTTGTTTTTATTTTCTTCGGCCCGGTGGCGGTTTGCGGTACCTATTTCGTTCAGGCAGGCTCTGTGGCTCCGGCTGCATGGTGGGCTTCCCTCCCTGTGGGATTGCTCATTACAGCCGTGATTGTGGTAAATAATTACCGGGATATGGATGAAGACAAAAAAGCAGGGAAAAGAACAGTTGCTGTCCGCTTGGGCCCCCGGGGTACCCAAATAGAATATATTCTGTTGCTGGCTGCTGCCGGTGCAGTTCCTATTATTATGTGGCTGACCCAACAAACTTCGGCTTGGATTCTCATATCCTGGCTGAGCCTGCCTTTCGCCCTGCCTCTGATCAAGGATATGAGAACAAAAAAAGGGGCTCCCTTAAATGCAACCTTGGCCGGGACTGCCCGCTTATCTCTGATTTACAGTTTGCTTTTTTCTCTTGGTTATTTACTGGGAATCTGACTCCTTTTCAACCCGCCCCATCCCCCGAAGGGGGATTTTTTGATTTATTACAACCGGGTCCAAACACATAATACCTTTTCCCCCTGGTCCAGGAGAAGGTAAAGGAAGAAGCCCATCAGGCTCATGGCGATAATTCCGGCAAACATCTCTTCATAATTCATCCGGCTTAAGCTATCCATAATAAAAAAACCGATTCCCTCCTGGGTAGCGTAAGTTTCCGCCAGGAAAAGCACCGCCAAAGCCGTCCCCAATCCTAACCTTAAAGAGGTTAAAATTGCCGGTAAACAAGCAGGAAAATAAACATGACGGTAAAGATCAAAGGAAGTGGCCCCCAAGGACTTAACTGAAGAAACATAGCCCTTTTCCAAATTCTTGGCAGCATCCCTGGTGGTAACCAGGATTTGATAAAAGGTAATCAGGGTAATGAGCACGATTTTAGACGCATCCCCTATACCCAAAAGAATTAAAAAAACAGGCATCAACACCACTTTGGGAATAGGATAAGTAAGATAGACCAAAGGTGCCGCTTTATTGTCTAAGGCCGGATTTTTTCCGAGAAAAATACCCAAAGGTACTGCTAACACCGTGGCCAGAATCAGACTTACCAGCACCCGGTACAGACTCACCCCCAAGTGAAACAATAAATCCCCCCGGAGACTTTCCCCCAGGCTTTTTACCGCATCCCAGGGCAAAGGTACCGCCGGACTGTCTAAAACCAAGGCCAACATCCACCATCCCATAAAAAGACCCAATACAGTATAGGCAAAAGTGAATAATCCTTGCTGTTTATTAGGCATCAGTCTCATAGGTTTCCCTCCTCCCGCCATGAAGATATGTCCTCAACAGACTGCACATTTCCACAAACTGTACCCTACCGCGCAAGCTATGGTCACCGGCCAAAGGGTTTTCTACTTGCTTCCTGATCCTTCCGGGACAAGGAGACATAACAAATATTCTTTGACCTAAAAACACGGCTTCTTCAATACTGTGGGTGATGAGCATGGTGGTAAGCTTTGTTTCTTCCCATATCTCCAATAGAAAATCCTGTATTTCTTCCCTGGCTAAAGCATCTAAAGAAGAAAAAGGCTCGTCCATTAAAAGAAGCTTCGGTTCCAATACCAAAGCCCGGGCAATAGCCACCCGCTGCCTTTGGCCGCCGCTTAATTGAGCCGGGTATCTCTTGGCCAAGGGAATAAGATTCATCTTTTCCAAAATTATTTCGGCGGCCCCTTTTATCTCGCTCAAGTTCTTTTTTCTTATCTTCAGCCCCAGAACAATATTTTCCCACACTGTTTTCCAGGGCAGCAGTCCAAAATCCTGAAGAATTAAAGCCGTCTCTAATCCTCCCGTCGGAGTCTTGCCATCAATCAGCACTTGCCCGGTATACTTGGTATTCAATCCGGCCAAAACAGACATAAGAGTACTTTTGCCGCATCCGGAGGGTCCGATAACAACACCCATTTTCCCCCGGTCCAAGGTAAGGTCTACTGAATCCAGGGCGCGCACCTTTTTCCCCTGGTGCCAATAATCTACCCCCAGAGAACTTACGGCTAGATAGTTTTCTATCATTTTACTTGTCCCAGTCCTCTCATATTGTACTCCATTAAGGTGGCAAAAGCTTTATCCAAGTCCTCCGGTTTCCCTTCCCTAAGCCAATTAATAATCACTTGGCGAAAACTGCCTACAAAAGCCATGGCACTGACCAGAGTATCTTCTTCCGGCAGCCTCCCTTGGGCTTTTAATTCATCTAAGTCATTCCGAGTAAATCTAATCATTTCGTTTTCAATTTCAATCAACTTGGCGTTAAAAGCGTTATTAACACCCGGTACTTGCACTAAAAGAATTTTCGCCATCTCTTTTTCTTTCACAAATAATTTTATACAGGCTTTCATCGATGCCTGAAGCTTGTCTAAACTATCGGTAAAACAGGCTCGTTCTTCTTTAATACAGGCTAAAAGTTCCTGAAACATTTCATCCACAATCATATTAATCAGGGCTTCCTTATTGGAAAAATAGAGATAAAAAGTACCCGTGGCAATCTTTGCCTTCTTAGCCAAGGCTTTAATGGAAACTTCCTGGTAGCTTTTTTGTGCAAAAATTTCTCGCGCCGCTTTGATTATTTGGGCCCTTTTCTGCGCCCTTTTTTCTTTTACCCGTTCTGTTTGCCTATAAGCCATCATTCCATCCCTGCCCCGGTTAATTACTTGTAAAATTAAGCTGACCTGCCATAAGAATGAACCCGAATTCATTTTATACTCATTAGCAGCTCAAGTCAATAAAAAAGAAGTCATAGTGAAGCTTACCTGTCCGAAAAGAGGTTACGCTTTTTCATAGACTAAAAAGGAAAAACTGCCCGGTTTTTGTAAGGGCAGTTTTGGGGGTTTGTCATATTCTTACATGGTCAATTTCTTAATGGTATTAATCAAGGCTTGAGGTGACATATTGTTATGGACATGAATCCGCTGAATATTCTGCTTTGATGTTACAGATTGCTTAGAGGCCAAATTAGTTACCTGAAGCTCTACACCTTGTTCCTGAACCCATTTCCTATTGTCCGGTGTGTTGCGGAATTCCGGATAAGCCAGCACCTTCACGTCTCTTTTCCCAAGATTCTTTTCAATCAAACCAAAGGACATGCTGGTCTCATACATCACTTCATCGGCAGGCAATTCACTGTATAAACGGTGCCAATGAGTATGGGACTGAATATCCACTAAACCGCTTTCCTCCATCTCCCGAGCCTGGTCCCAGCTGATATGGGGCATCTGAGTTTTTATGCCCATGTATGCGGTGGTAACAAAAAAGGTAGCAGGAACCTTATATTTTTTAAGCAAAGGGAAGGCCAAAGTATAGTTGCTTAAATAGCCGTCATCCATAGTAATAATTACGGGTTTTGCAGGCATTCCCCCCTTCTTGTTTAGATACTGGCTCAATTCATAAAAGGTCACCGGGGTATAACCCTGCTCCAATAATGCTTTTAAATGCTTTTCAAAAAGCCCGGTGGATACCGTGCTGCTGGACAGCTCTTTTGGTACCTGGGGTGCCAAATCATGATACATCAATACAGGGATATAGGCACGAGCATAGATAGGCTTCTTCTCTTGGGAATATAAATTGGTTAACCTTTGCGCCCGGTAAGGAAGGTTATTGTTTTTTACCTGAAAATAACTCCGGTGTTTGCCGATAATCTTTAACTCCTTGTTATAGATAACTGTGGTTAAAGAATTAATCCCGTTATGCAGTTGGTTAGTATCAATCATTATGGGAAAAGGGGAGCGGATAGCCTGAATGATTGTTCCGGTATTAAATTTATATTCCACATAAGCAATATCCTGAATATCATCCCTGGGCAGGAATAAAAACTCCACCGGGCCGGTTAAAACCACCTCTAAGTTAAGGACATCAAACATGGGCTCATTCGTCTTTTCCAAGGCCAAAGTGGACACCCAGTTTTTTTGCTTAAAACTTTCTATGGCTTTTTGGTATTTGGTATCAGCCTGGCTTAGGTCGGAGCTTTGAAATACTGCTGAAACAGCCGGGTATTTTATGGCCACGGCATAATAAAATTCCTCTAAAAAGGCCATGCCCCTGATTAAATCATAAGCATAGGTATCAATAATATTCTCGTTAATGATAATATCCTTTTTACCGGCAAATATTTGGTAGATACGGTCAAGTTTATTTAAATCACCTTTTTGAGAAATATTTATTCCTACCCTGTCAATTTTATCTACAACCTGTTCTCCCCGGGATTCCGAAAAATCTCCTTGGGGATACCAAATTAATGAGATATTCTCCTTTTCTGTTTGCACAAAATATTCTTTAACTCTATGATAAAACTCATCATACTCAATGGGAGAAATCCCTTGGTCCGGGATTAAAGAGACCCAAAAATCCATATTTAAGTCAAGATAATCATCCTGAAAAATGTCTGCCAACCTCTCCGGGAAATCTTTGATTTGAAGGTTCTCTTCCCCTATTCGCACCAGGAAATGAAGACCTTTCTTTTCTCCCTCCTGGGCTGCCTGAATCCATTCCTCCGATAAACCTTCCTCCGGCTGATAGGAAAAGCTGATCCAAGCATCCCCGGTCGGAGAAATATCCTGAATAGATAAAACCTTCACACCCAGCTCAAAAACCGGATACCGGCCGACTTTGCTAACCAATACCCCCGGAGGGTAAGTGCCCTGGGCCTTTCCAATATTTTCGCCATAAGAAACCCGTTGATAAAAAATTAATAAAAATAGGGTTCCTAATAAAACAGACCAGAAAAACTTTTCTCTTTTCTTTATCTCACACAACATTAACATCCGCTTCTCCCGTATTTCAGATTTATTAATTTTTATATATATGAATAATTTACCATAGTTGGATAGACGTATGCCAGGAATAAATTGTTTCCCAAATCACCCTCAATAAAATAAAAAAGGTATTCCCCAAAACTTGCCGAAATAAATGATATTAATAATAATACGGGGTGACACAAATGAGATTTTCACAAAATAAGCTGCAAAAAAATCTTTTTGGGGTAATTGTTTTTGTGATTATTTCTTTAGCTGCAATACCCTTTAATTTTGCTTCAGTTCCCGGAGAAATCAAGGTGTTAATTAACGGGCAGGAAAGAAATTTTTCCCCTGAACCGGTAATCCTCAAGGGCAGCACCCTCATTCCCATGCGCTCTTTTTTTGAGGCTTTGGGTTGTGAAGTAAATTGGGTTGAAGAAACAAAAACCGCTATTGGTGTTAGGGGCGACATAACAGTTGAAATTCCCATCGGAAAGAATTGGGCTTTTGTTAACGGTGCAAAAAAAGAGCTGCCTGTAAGTGCTCAAATTATTAAAAACAGCACCTTCATTCCCCTGCGATTTGTGGGAGAATCTTTAGGAGATGAAGTAAACTGGACTCCTGAAACAAGAACCATTACTGTTCAATCAACCAAAATTTCCTCTACTCAAAATCTCCATGTACATTTCATCGATGTTGGCCAGGCAGACAGCATTTATATCCAAGCCCCCAACCGTTATGATATTCTCATTGATGCAGGAAATAATGCCGATGGTGAAGCAGTGATAGAATATTTAAAGGAAATGAAAGTTGATGATATTGAAATTATGGTGGCTACACATAACCATGAGGATCATATCGGCGGCTTGGATGATGTTTTGGCTGCTTTCGAGGTGGAAAAGATTATTGACAGCGGGGCAGAAGGAACTACAAAAACATACCAAGATTACCGGGCGGCAGTGGAAGCGGAAGAAGCATCTTATCAGGAAGATGCAGACCTGGTATTTAACCTTGGCCCGGATCTGAATTTTTTTATTATTGAAACCGGGGATAATTATAAAAACGTTAACAATAACTCCGTCCTTACCAAATTGGTTTATAAAGAAATTGAATTCCTGTTTACCGGTGATATGGAATCAGATGTAGAGTTGACTCTTTTGGACAAAAATATTGAAGCGGATATTTTAAAAGTCGGACACCATGGAAGCCGGACATCCACTTCAATAGAGTTTTTAAATAAGGTTAATCCTCAAATAGCTGTAATCTCCGTGGGAAAGGACAATACCTACGGCCATCCCGCTCCGGAAATACTAAAAAGGCTGGAAGACCGGAATATTAGGACATATCGCACCGACACCGGAGGAACCGTAGTAATTACAACAGACGGAAATACATACACTGTTGCTCAACCTTATAGCTCAATCATCCTCCGAAATTAAACCGGCCTTCCAGTACTTGATGCTTGCCAGTAAAGCACCGGACAAAATTTTTGAGTTCAACTCTTACCACTTGTTTCTATGTATCCTGTCCGGATTAAAGCGATCCACCGGTTCCTTGGTTTCGCCAGGATAGCCTAAGGAAATAATACAGAAGGGTGTGATTCCTTCCGGCAGACTTAACAGCTCTTTCAATGCCTTTACCCGGTCCTCCGTTGGATATACTCCTAGCCAAACGGCACCCAATCCTAAGTCCTGTGCCATCAAAAGCATATTCTCCGTCGCCGCGGCGCAGTCCTGTACCCAATAACCCTGGTATTTCAGGAGAGATTGGTCACTACAAACAACAATGGTATGGCTTGCTTCTTTTAACATTTGGGAGTAAGGGTGAAACTTCGGAATCTCATGAAGAATATCTTTATCATTGATGATAATAAAGTGCCAAGGCTGTTCGTTGCCTGCCGATGGCGCCGCCATTCCGGCTCTTAATATTTTTTCAATCAGTTCCTCCGGTACCTTCTCAGAGGAATACTTCCGTATGCTTCTTCTTTTAAAAATTGCCTCCATGGTTTACCTCCAAATACTCATTATTTTTCTATCAGGTTGAAATTCTCTTTCCCGGTCACGTTTTGACTTTGTATTGATTTTTTATCAACTATTTTTTCCGGATCCTTCTAAAAGGACAAACCTATAATTATTTATGATATATTCCGGTCTTCTTACTCCTACTTGAAACAGCCTTAGTCAAGAACTTGTCTCAGATACCTGGCGATAATTACTGCTAATAATCCTCCGGCCAGTGCTGTATAAAGCTGGGGAAGCTGAAAAGCCACCACTAAAGGAGCCGGAACTTTTATCCCAATAGCATCCAATAAAAAATTAAGGCAGATATAAAAAACTCCGAATTTACCAAAAGCCGCCCCTAACCAAGCAAAATATCTGTTTAATTTATCTAAAAGAGAAAACAAAAACACAAAGGTAATATTGGCAGCAACAATCACAGGTACCAAGGGAGCAGCAGCCGGGGGAATAATACCCATGAATAACCCTACCCCAGGAGTGATACAACCAATAGTAATACCGCTCCAAACCCCGGTAAAGACGGTTGCTAAAATTAACACACAGTTCACTGCCGGACCGGTAATGTAACTGGGAAGACGCAAAGATTGTACGGCTAATACAATAGCTAATAATACCGCTGTTTTAGTAATGAACTGCAACCCTTTATTTTTCCTTCTACCGTTTTTTAATACCTTTGGTTTGAAATAATCTTCCACAATGTTTACCTCCCCATTTTTCGAAGCTTACCCGTCCTGAACCCTAACATTAAAAAATCGATCTTTTTTATTATACCTCAATGGAAAAATTAATCAAACTGTTCATCCCATCCCGGGCATAGCATAGTCATAGCATAGTCATAGCATAGCATAGTGTAAAATTGGTAATTATGACGAAAAAGTATTATAATAAAAATTAATTATTTTTTCCATTATTGAACGAAAGAAGGTAGATATTAATGGATATGAAACCAACCAGGGCCAAGGCCTGGGAAATATTAAACAAGTATAACAAAAACGAAGCTTTGATTAAACATGCCCTGGCAGTTGAAGGAGTAATGCGCCACTTTGCCCAAATTTATCAACCTGATGAAGAGGAAAAATGGGGAATTATCGGACTTTTACATGACATCGATTATGAAATGTATCCGGATGAACATTGCCGTAAGGCACGAGAAATTCTTGCCCAGGAAGGTTGGCCAGAAGAATACATAAGGGCAGTAGAAAGCCATGGCTGGGGCATTTGCACTGATGTTGAGCCCCAAACTGATTTGGAAAAAGTACTCTATACCATTGATGAGCTAACCGGCTTGATAACAGCCACGGTTTTAATGCGCCCCAGTAAAAGTATCCTGGATACAGGCCTTTCTTCCGTAAAAAAGAAATGGAAACAAAAAAGTTTTGCTGCCGGTGTCAACCGGGAAGTGATTGAAAAAGGAGCGGCTAAACTAGGTATGGATATGGATAAGGTGATGGAAGAAACAATTGTCGGAATGCAAAAAGTGGCTGAGGCAATCGGCCTTGCCGGCAATCCCTAAACAAGCTAAAGTCCGGATATTGTAGCTTGTCTCTTTATCTCCTCCTGAAATAAAGGAGATTTTTCAAATTAAAACAAACTAAATCATTTTCTTATGCCCCTGCATTTTGATAAAATGTTTTCAAAATAT
>DUPU01000093.1 GCA_012838175.1 Clostridia bacterium | reverse complement strand
TATTAGTAAACTAATTCCTTAATCTCCGTTCGACTTGCATGTGTTAAGCACGCCGCCAGCGTTCGTCCTGAGCCAGGATCAAACTCTCCAATAAAATTTATCTCATACAGGAACGCTTAAATACATTCCCGTACAATACCTTAATTTTACCGAACGTTTAATTGGCTCTTCTTCAATTACCTGTCTTTACTTCTCTCAAAGTTATCACAGGGTTTCGCTTTTAATGTTTACAATCAGCTTCAAGGCTTATGCTTAAAGTCTTGCTTCTTGCCTCCAGCCTCCAGCCTCTTGCCTCTTGTTTAACATCAGGCTTCTTCTGTTCAGTTCTCAAAGACCGGCTTCCTTCTGCTCGGATGAATTTGATCTACTTTGCAACAGGTAGTTGCTTTCTTAACCGAAGTTCATTTTCTCAAACTCTTTTCTGTTTGTCAAGATCCTTTTTCTTGACAAAGGAAAAATCGGTCAGGCAACACCATGTTACTTTAGGTCAATATTCATTTTCACTGCCCTTTCTTAAGGGCTTGACCAGTTTACCAGCTTGATTATCCTTTGTCAACAACCCTCTTGCTGGTAACTTTTGGGACCTTTTTAGGTCCTTCCGGTAAAAATCGCCTGGATTGGAAGTTGAGCTTCACCAACCGGCGACATGTACTAATATACCACCATAATTATGTTATTGTCAAGATATTTTAAGTTAAAACTTTTACATAGAATAAGGGGTAAACCAACATTAAATAATATGCAATGGTTTGCCCCTCATCATACAATATATTCTTTACTTATTTGTTCACTTCTAAAAACATTTTTTACACTCCGGCATTAATCTCGAGGGCGTAAAGTGGGAAAAAGAATCACATCACGAATAGACGGAGAATCAGTAAGAAGCATGATTAAACGATCAATACCTATTCCTAATCCACCGGTAGGAGGCATTCCATACTCCAAAGCCCGAACAAAATCCTCATCCATCATTTGGGCCTCATCGTCACCGGCTTCCCTTTTTTTCATTTGCTCACGAAAACGCCCTGCCTGATCCAAAGGATCATTTAGTTCTGAAAAAGCATTAGCCAGCTCCCTGCAATATACAAAAGCCTCAAAACGGTAAGTAAGACTGGGGTCATCACTTTTCCGTTTAGCTAAAGGAGATATTTCTATGGGATAATCCAAAATAAAGGTCGGCTGAATTAAGTGACTTTCCACCTTCTCTTCAAACACGGTATTGATTACTTCTCCTTTAGTCGCATTATTTTCTACGTGGATATCTAGTTTTTGAGCAACAGCCCTGGCCTCTTCATCTGTTTTAATGATATTAAAATCTACTCCTGCATATTTTTTTATGGCATCTATCATAGTCAACCGCGTCCAAGGAGGAGTAAGATCAATCTCCTCGCCTTGATATGTAATCTTGGTTGTGCCCAAAACTTCCTCGGCAATATGTGCAATCATATTTTCCGTTATTTCCATCATGTCATGATAATCTGCATATGCTTGATAAAGCTCCATCATAGTAAACTCAGGGTTATGCTTAATGGAGATGCCTTCATTACGAAATACCCGGCCTATCTCATAAACTTTCTCCATGCCACCTACAATCAAACGCTTTAGGTGTAATTCCAGGGCAATTCTCATATATAAGTCAATATTCAGCGCATTATGGTGAGTAATAAAAGGACGAGCAGAGGCACCCCCGGCAATGGCATGCATTGTAGGTGTTTCTACTTCAAGAAATCCCCGCCCATCCAAGTACCGGCGCATGGAACGGATAATCTTACTGCGCAATTCAAAAACCCTTTTTACCTCAGGATTAACTATTAAATCAACATATCTTTGCCGGTATCGCAGTTCAATATCCTTTAAGCCATGCCATTTTTCCGGCAAAGGCCGCATACTTTTGGTGAGAAAAGTCAATACCTGAACAGCTACAGAGATTTCCCCCCGTTTTGTGCGAAAAACCGTTCCTTCCACTCCAATAATATCACCAATATCTACCTTCTGAAAAACTTGATACTGGTTTTCACCCACATCATCCAGCCTAATATAAATCTGTATTTGTCCTTCATTATCCTGTAGTTGGGCAAAGCTAACCTTGCCGTGCCCTCTGATAGCCATAATTCTTCCGGCAATGACAACCTTTTGATTCTCCATTTGTTCAAAATTGTCTAATATCTCTTTTGAAGTGCTTGTCCGTTCAAATTTTGCTCCAAAAGGATCAATGCCCATGCCCCTAAGTTCTTCCATTTTCCTCAGGCGCACCCGCATTTGATCATTTAAATCCAATTCCAATTGATTCACCCCTATATACAATACATTAATTGAACACTTATTTTCTGATATTCAATACTTTATATTTGATAATACCCACAGGCACATTAATCTCCACTTCATCACCAATAATATGCCCTAATAAGGCTTTTCCCACAGGAGATTCGTTAGAAATTTTATTTTTAGCCGGATCTGCTTCTACGGAACCAACAATAGTATAATCCAACTCTTCCCCGGAACTCATGTCCTTTATTCTCACGGTGGACCCTACAGATACAGTATCCACATCCACGTCATTAGTATCAATTACCCGAGCATTGCGCAACTTTTTCTCCAAGGCCATAATATTTCCTTCTATGAAAGCTTGCTCATTTTTGGCATCTTCATACTCAGAATTTTCGCTGATATCTCCAAACTCTATAGCCTGCTTAATACGGGCCGCAACTTCTCGGCGACGAACAGTTTTTAATTGTTCTAATTCTTCCTCTAGTTTTTTTAAGCCCTCGACCGTTAAAATAGTTTCCTTTTCAGACATGATTTCGCTCCCTTTTAATGATAAGATACGATTTGTTTTATTATCATTATGATGCAATGCCTATAATTATGCGCAATTTTAACAATGGCTATAACTACCGCAACAAGCACTACCAAATTGTAGAAATTGAGGTAGTGCTTGCGGGCATTAATTATTAGGTCTTCATCTTTAAAGGCTATTATATGCTTGGTGCTAATAAATGTCAAGGGATAATTCCTAAACAGCTTGGGAGTTAGAATTCTTTAGTCTTATTGCGCGGACACGCTTAATATTGTTCTCATCAACAGGTCGTTCAAAACTACGAAAGCCGGCTAATTTAAACCCATGCTTTTCCCCAATCTTTCCAATCTTACTAACTTGCTCAATAGTTAAGTTTCGGCCCAGAGTATAAGATTCCCAGAGATTTTCTAAGGCCAATAAGATTGTTTCCGCCATACAAGCAAGTGCCAGTTTAGGAGGATATCCAAAATTAAAATTAAAATTAACATCTCCCGGCACTTCAATTAATCCCCCTTCAATTACCAAAACATCGTCCCTTTCCTTGGCAACTGTCCGGGACACACTCCGGGGCCGAGCCACATCACATACTACCGCTCCGGATTTTAAACCGGCCGGATTGATGATTTCGGTAACCGCACTGGAAACGGCTAAAATTATATCCGCTTGCCCCAGGATCTTTTCAGTTTTTGTAGAAGTCCGCACTGCTAAACCGCTTTCATAATAAATCTTTGCTGCCAGTTTTTCCAATTTTATATCATCTCGGGCTGCCAATGTCAAGTATTTACATTCTTGCGCAAGCATGCGAGCACAAATACTGCCGATAGACCCGGTGGCTCCGATAATGGCTATCTCAGCCTTACGCCAGTCTATTGCTACCATTTCAGCCGCTTTTTTCATTCCTTCCAAAGCCGTGTATACCGTATAGCTGTTTCCCGTAGTAACAGGTATATTAAGATTTTCAGCTACGGTTATTCCTGCATCCCCCACTACCGACGTCATTGCCCCCAGTCCTAAGATTTTTGCCCCCAGCTTTTCCGCCAGCTTTCCCGTCTGAATAATTTTATTCAGAACATAGTTTTCCGGTAATTCTACCATCTGACGAGCAGTCAAAGGGCAAGCAATAAAACATCCTTGGGTTTCTTTATACTTAGATGCTACCCCTGTAATATGAGAAACATAAATGGGGGGAAAATAGGACATCACCTTTTCCACCAGCCTGTTGGGCATTACTTTTGCAATTGGGAATTTTCGGTATACATCATTAACATCCAAAGGATGAATCATAAAAGCAAATTCACTCAAGGTCTCCACTCCTTTAACTCCGGCTCATCAAGCCTTAACTTCTTTCCCGGTTTGCAAATATTCTATCCGGGGTTTAAAGTCTATCCGGTCTAGTAAGTCTTCAAAATCATCTTTGGAAAGTTCCTCCGGCCCCTTTCCCGCTAGAGAAACCAATACTCCTTCCATCACATTGGTTCCAAAAGAACGGCCTGCCAGTTCCGGAGTTGTCGTAATTAAAAGTTCCACTTTCCTCAGACGCAAATCCTCAATATCCGCCATGGTTACAGTATTGGTGATAATTGTTTTCCCTTCAAGTATTTTGGGCATGTGCTTCTTTATAAAATGAAAATCACCGGCAATAATATCCGCCTCTTTATAATAGCTCTCGAACTTTGGTGTTGTACTCTCCTGCTTAGCACCGGTAGGATAAAGAAATTTAATGGGCAATTTCACAACAAAGGGAGCGAATATCCGGGCAACCCTGCTTAGAGTACGTAAAGAATGCAAAGGCACGGGAATTCCCAATCCAAAGATTAAATCACCAAAAACTAAATTTGCCCCAGAGGCACTCAACGCTTCCGCCATTCCGAAACGGTCTACGGCTGAAACCATTAATACTTTTTTCCCCTTAAAAGAGAAATTTAAATTCGTTCTTAAGTACTCAATTACTCTTCTTTCCAGGGTGTTTTTTAAACTGCTTCCGTCGACCACGGGAGTATTAGGGGCACAATTCTTAAGTTTAAGGGACTCCCGAAATGTATACCTTCTGCCCCCGGCATAAATATAAAGATCAGTTCCCCCTAAACCAATGGCATTCACCTTGCCGTCCAGGGAAGCAATTATTTCCATCGCTTTTTTGACATCACCGTCGGTGCCAATTCTCTCAATTGAAAACTCTTCGCCTAAAATCTCTATCTTTACCGTATGATTACGTTTTGAAGAACCTAACGACACACTGACAACGCGTTTCACGGCCTTACCTCCTGATGTTAAACTCCTTTTAAAGTCCGAATTAATTTTTGCACCTCTTCTATATCCACCGTTTTATCCTCCTCAATGGGCGATTGACCAATTTCCAGACCTACAACCTCATTGTTAAAAATGCCTTGAAACAATTTTATTCTTTTATTGGAAGCAAGAACAATCAAACAATCAAAACTTTGTAACTTCGTAGTTAATTCCATGACCTTATTAAATAGATCTAAGCCGCTGTTTTCCCGCACAAAAGCCCATCTTTGGGCTTCAGACATAATTAATGAAAATTCCACACCTTCCTTTTTCAACATAAACTCCAACTCTTTCTTATTTTTAATGGGGAACCCGACAACAGCAATACTATGACCTTTTCTTACCTCTCCCAATCCTTCCAGTCGGGATATAAAAGTTCGATCCAAAGACATGCGCCGGGCAGCTTCCTGCTGGGATAAGCCCTTTACTCTTAAATCCAAAATTTTTTCAATTTTGGACCAGAGTTTTTCTTTGCTGATAACCTTATCTCCTATACGAATAAAATCCACTGTTCTCACTCCATATAATTACGTTTTAAAGACAGGAAATTTGTGCACAGTGATGTGCACATAATAATTTTACCAATAATTGTTTTTTTAATCAAGAAAAAACCCTGTTTCCTAACAGAGTTTTAAAAATAAACAAAAAATATCCGGTTGCAAGTTTATTTATTCTAAACCTGATTCATCAGAGTCTGCCAGAGATATGAGTAATTTGTCAATATCCTCTACGGCAGTTAATTTATTAATTTCTGCCCTAACCCGGGAAGCATCTCTGATTCCCCTTATATACCAAGCCAGGTGCTTCCTCATTTGTTTCACACCCTTAATTTCGCCCTTTAATTCAACAACTCGGTATAAATGTTCCCTGGCCACGGAAATTTTCTCCTTGAAGTCGGGAGAGTAGATTTCTTTTCTTCCTTGAAGCTTCTCTACCATCTTTCGCACCAGCCAAGGATTTCCCAACATTCCCCGGGCCGGCATTACCCCATCACAACCTGTTATTTTCATCATCTCTTCAGCATCATTTTCTGTCCAAATATCCCCATTGCCTATAACAGGTATATGTACCGACCTTTTTACCTCCTTGATAATGCCCCAGTCTGCTTTTCCGGAATAGAATTGTTCCCTGGTACGTCCATGAACCGTTACTGCCGCTACTCCCATATTTTCCGCAATTATTGCCAGCTCAACCGCATTAACGGAATTCTCATCCCACCCTTTGCGCATTTTTATAGTAACCGGTACCTTTACCGATTTAACTACTTTATCGATAATCCTTCCTGCCAAAGAAAGATCTCTCATTAAAGCACTGCCCTCTCCATTACGCACAATCTTCGGTGTGGGACAACCCATATTAATATCTATCACATGTGCTCCCAGACTTTCCACAATTTTTGCCGCCTCTGCCATAACACACGGTTCAGAACCAAAAATTTGCACACATATGGGCCAGTCCTCCCCATGAATATCTAATAGTTCCAAGGTATGGCGATTTGCATAAGTGAGGGCTTTATCGCTGACCATTTCCGTAGACACCATACCTGCTCCCATGGATTTTAAAATCTCTCTGAAAGCCTTATCCGTAATTCCGGCCATAGGAGCGGTTATGACAGGATTTATTAACTCTAGTTCGCCGATTTTCACTGACTAAGTCACCCACAATTACTTATTTCTTAAATAAATAATTCTCAGCCCTTCCAATGTGAGCCAGGAATTCACCTTTTGGATTGTCTCCGACTCCTGGGAAATTAATTCCGCCAAGCCTCCCGTTGCTACAACAAAAGGTTCCTCATTCAATTCATTCTTTATCCTTTTAACAATACCGTCTACTTGTCCGGTAAAACCAAAAATTATTCCTGCCTGCAATCCGTTAACGGTATTCTTTGAAATAACGCTTGGTGGTTTAATTAATTCCACCCGGGGGAGCTTAGCCGCCCGGGCAAACAAAGCTTCTGTGGACACGCCGATTCCGGGGGCAATGGCGCCGCCGATATATTCTCCTTGCTTGGTAACAACATCAAAGGTAGTCGCCGTCCCAAAATCGACAACAATCAACGGCCCCCCATATAATTCATAAGCACCCACCGCATTTACAATTCTGTCCGCCCCGATCTCTTTCGGGTTGTCAAACTTAATGGGCATCCCTGTCTTGACTCCCGGACCGACAATTAAAGGTGCAAGCCCGAAGTAGTTTCGGGACATTTTCTCCAAAGAGGTCATAAGGGGAGGAACAACGGAAGCAATAGCAATTGCAGTTATATCGCTGAACTTATGTCCCTGAAAATCAAATAAATTTTTTAATAAAATCCCGTACTCATCTGCTGTTTTTTGCCGATCAGTAGAAACACGCCATTGGGAAATTAAAGAACTCCCATTATAGATCCCTAATACAATGTTAGTATTCCCCGCATCAATCGCCAGAAGCATCAACACACCTACTTTCCCGTACATCTTTGCTTTTCAAGAGTAAAAGCTTATTATCAGCATTCCCGATTAGTATTAAGATAAACCCTATTGGATAAATATTCTCAACAAAGCCATAGTACCCATTCCTGTAGCCAGAGAAAATCCCAAGCTTTTGGTTTTTGCCGCTACCAAGATAGTAGGCACTGCACTAAGCAGGTTTAAGTTTGACCAGGATAAATACACGGTCTGACCGCCTCCCTTTAACAGCTCAGGCATCACTATAGCAGCCATGGTTGCTACCGGAACATATGAAAGCCATTCTTCTACAACCTTAGGCAAAGTAAACTTATTTAAAAACACTGCCGGTAGGAAACGGATGATAAAATTAGTCCCACCCAAAACCAAAATAATCAGAATTATCCGGGTATCCATTTATTAAACACCACCCCTGCCGTTGCCGCTAAAATAGTTGCCAAAATCACATTAGCATCAGATAACCCCCAATGAATTAAAACTAAAGAAATGACACCGGCAATTATTCCGCAACATACTGCTTTAACATTAGCCGCGGTCATAAAAAACAAAGCAATAAACATGGCGGGTAAAGCAAAGTTTAATCCCAAGCTGTCCAAATTGGGAATAAAATTACCTGCCACTGCTCCTAGAATAGTACTGCTAATCCACACTATATGAGAGGTAATATTTAAAGACAGCCAAAACCTGGGATCCGGCTTATTCTCCCGGAAATGGGCCGTGGATACCACAAAGGTCTCATCTGTAAGCCCTTGGCAGATTAAAGCGGTAAGCCAGGAAGGCATTTTTTTTACATACTGAGACAAAGTCGCGCTAAACAATGCATATCTGGAATTTACCAAAAGAATGGTAAAAACAACAGTCCAAAAACCGGCTCCCGCGCTGATTAAAGCCACAGCAATAAATTGGCCGGAACCGGAAAAAAGCAATACAGACATCAACCCTATTTGAAGGGGAGTAAACCCGGCATTTTCCGCAATTACACCGAAAGCCAGTCCTAAAGGAAAATAACCCATTCCAATGGGAAGTGCTTTTTTCATACCTGTTTTAAACTGATAAGCAAACACCCGTACTTCCTCCAATATCTTTTAAATACGCTGTCAATTATATCATAAAAAAGGCGGACTGGGATCAATTTCCCTTAGATTAATACAACAAATAACGATGTCAAATGTTATGACAATAACAACTTATAAATCAGGGAAAACGTTTAAAACCGCTTTTCGTATCCTGCCCCCCAGATAGGCACCCATTATTACCTTGGCAACCTCCAAGGCTAAGTAGGGGAGAGCGCCTATCACAAAGGCCTCCTTTAGACTTAAATCCAGAATAAATTTTAATTGACCGACTCCCAAAATATATATCACCAGCAAACCTGCCGTCATGGCTTTTAGGCCCGTTAAAAAAGTAATATTTCCAGATCCTTCTATTATCTTACCAATAATATATGCGGCAAAAACAAAACCAAATATATATCCCCCGGTGGGGCTGACTAAAACAGGTAAGCCTGATCTCCCTAAGGAAAAAACAGGCAATCCAAATAAACCGGTTAGGATATAAACGATTAAAGCCAAAGCCCCTTTACGGCTGCCCAAAACAGCTCCGGTTAAATAAACGGCAAGTGTTTGTAGAGTTACAGGGACAGGAGAAAACGGTACAGGAAAAGAAACTTGGGATAACACCGCTGTTAAAGCCGAGAACAATGCTACAACCACCATGTCTTTAATTTTCATACCCTATGCCTTCCTTTCGCAAACTTACATCTCCGGCCACAATCTTATGGATTATTCCCTGATTATCTTGAACCAAAAGCAATCCCTCATCGTCAATATCCATTACTCTGCCTTCCAGGATACCCTGCAAAGTATGAACTGTTACATCCCGACCTAAGTTTACAGAATAATCCTTCCAAACGGATCTAATAGAGCCAAATCCATGGCGCAAAAATTCTATATAGTTCTCTTCCCATTTGTTTAGCACCATCCCGGTTATTCTAAGCCGGTTAACATCACTACCCGTTTCCAATTTAAGTGATGTGGCTTCTCTCAAATCCTCGGGGAAACTATTATCATTGACATTAATCCCAATCCCTACAATAACATAATGTATCTGATCCATATCCGCCTTCATCTCCGTCAAAATTCCACATAACTTTTTGCCATGAAGAAAAATATCATTCGGCCATTTTATGCCTGGTTTAATCCCTGTTTCCTGTTGAATAACCTGGGCTACCGATACCGCCGTGAGCAGGGTTAACTTTGGAGCATCCGAAGGAGGTATTAAAGGCTTTACAATAATGGACATGCAAACTCCTGTACCAGAAGAGTACCATTTTCGACCCAGACGTCCTTTTCCCTCAGTCTGCATTTCCCCAATTACTACTGTCCCCTCATTAAAACCTTTTTCTGCAATATCTTTGGCAACCATATTGGTAGAATTAACCGATTGATAATAATAAATATTGCGCCCAATGAAGGATGTGTCCAGATACTCTTTTATTTCTTCCGGATACAGACGATCCGGCACCTTTAATAAGCGATAACCCTGTTTGGTCTGGGATTCAATAATATACCCTTCTTTTTTTAAAGTACGGATATGTTTCCAAATCGCCGTTCGAGATACCCCTAAAACAGAGCTGATCTCTTCTCCGGACAAAAAACCGGGACTGTTTTTTAATAACTTAAGAATTGCTTCTTTCAAATTGTTAACCCCCTCGCGTCCTATGGTTAACATTATGGCCAAAAAAATAGTACCGTCAAGTCAAAATAAAACTTACGGATCCTCATCCCATTTGCTTTCTTTACCGGCCCCGTATTTTAATTTCCAAATCTCCCAGGCGGTTAAAGATAAAAAAACAAAACATCCCCAAGCAATAATTGTTTTAATAATTGAAGCCAAAGCCTCATTTATAGACAAAGAGAGGAAAAGAAAAACCAGACAAAAAGCACTGAGCAAAAGTCCTTTCATCATAATCCGCTCCCCGGGGAAATGAAATAATAGTATTATTTATGATGAAATGCTTGCCCAAAAGAACAAAAAGCCAGAAACTTAATTAATGCCGAGACAAATGCAAACAAACCAATCACGGCAAAAGTATATCCCATTCCCATATAACCGCTTATAGCTCCGAAAAAAAAGGAGGATAACCCAATACTTAAATCGATGACACTCTCCTGGAGAGCCAAAACTGTCCCTCTATGATCCTTGTCAGTTACCTCTACCAGCCAAGCCGCTAAAGAAGCCATTCCCCCGGAATAACCCAATCCTGCTAAAATACTACTGATAAAGAATATCCCCGGAATATGAGGAAGGAAAAGGAAAACCCCTGTGCCAATTCCCAATAACATAACGGCAGACCAAACAACCACCGGCCTTTTCCAGCGGTCTGACAGATATCCCGAAACCAGATTGCCAAATATACCTACAATACTAAAATATGTGAAATAAAGTCCTGGATTTGGGATTCCGGTGTTTTGATCCATAAATAGAACACCAAAGTTAATTAGTACCCCATAAGTTAAAGAAACTAAGGCTATACCGTAATAAACCTGATAAGCCGCTTTTTCCTTCAGCACCACCCTGAATTTTTGTAAGGAACCTGATTCCGGATTAACGGAATTAACCGGAACCTTAATTAGAGCCAGCATCAACAAAGATAAAAGGCCAATAAGAAAACTAAAGACGAACCATACATTAAAGTTATAGTTATTAATTACACTCATAGCTAAGCTTGGTCCGGTAAGTAATGCCAGAACAAAAGTAAGCCGAAACATCCCAATATATATTCCTACCCGGTTAGACGGGGCCAAATCAACAATCAAAGATCCCCCACTGGAGAAAAATGTTGCCAGTCCCACAGCATGATAAATTCTCGCCAGTGTTAATTTCCAAATACTATCAGAGATAAGAAAAAATAAGGAAGAAGTAGCAAAAACAAAGGCCCCAATTATCAAAGGAATCTTTCTTCCCTTTCGGTCAGTTAAAGGGCCAAAATAAAAGCGCATTAGAATTGACGCTAAATAAAATAAGATGGTCTGAAGTCCGGTATCAAACTCCGTTCCTCCTAGTTTGTACACATATAAAGGGAGTACCGTCAGTGAGGAATAAAAAGTAACAAAAGAAAAAACAGCCCCACATAAAAAAAGAAATAAATTCACCTTGCTTCCTCTTTTTTGGGGCTCTGCCGCAAAAACATTTCCATTATTCAAGGCATTAATCCTTTCACCATCATTATTCTCCATCTAATTCTCCAATGAGCGGATTTTCCCTTCCCCGATATTTACTGAATATTGTTTTTTTATTCAAAAAGATAAGGGATATTTCCCATATTTTTTTACGGCATTTGCCATAGCCCAAATATTTTCCCTTTTACAATAAAGTGGAAGGCAATTACTGCTCCCCAAAATAAACCCGCCCTTATCTCCTGCTTCCCTAATGCACCTTTTGACGTCTTCTTCTACTTCCTCAGGAGTACCTCTGGTCAGTATGTAGGTTAAATCCACATTTCCCCACAAGCACAAACGTTTTCCATAACGTTCCTTTACAGTTTTTAAATCCATCGCTCCTGGTTGGATAGGGTGAAGTCCGTTCATTCCTAAAGTCAACAAATCATCCATCAGAGGCATAATATTTCCATCCCCGTGATATACCCAAGGTAATTTACAGACCTCTGCCACTTTTTTTAACCCGGGTAAAAAAACTTCCCGAAAAACTTGAGGAGATACCAAAGGGCCACTATTGTAAGCGATATTGTTATATGTAATTATAAAATCAATACCTACCGTATTTAAACGCTCCATAACCATACAATTCCACTCTACATAACGATTAAAAACAGTTTCCACTAATTTAAAATTTTCGTAAAGTGCATAACAAAATACCTCCACACCCAAGGAATTAAGAACACCTTCCACACCCCAGGACATATAGGTAAATGTAGCTTTTTCCCCTTTGCCTACTGTCTCCACAAATCGCTTTATCGGGTCATAAAAACGTTCTTCTCGAGGGTTAGGAAATTTTAATAAGTATAAATCTTTTTCCGCTTTAATTAATCCTTCGCCTAAAAACTCATGGCCGTCCATTATTTTTGTAGCACAAAAAAAAGGAGCATAATAATCATTTGCCCTGCAGTCTATCGCATCTAACCCTAAAGTATTTGCAAACTCCAGGTCGGAAAACTTTTCTCTATTCATTAATTTTTGTCTCGTCTCTAAATTGACATCATCCGCAAAGGGCACCCGGTCAGGCTGCTTCAGAGCAAGGGCGGCTAAAATCCTTTCCCGTGAGGTCACTTATCATCATCCTTTTTTATATTGTCTGGCTTATTCCTTTAACTATCTTCTGCCACCTTTTTTATTGCCGCAATAATTTTGTTGTAACCTGTACACCTACATAAATTTCCGGCGACTGCCTCTTTAATTTCTTGTTCCGTAGGATGAGGATTTTTTATCAATAATGCCTTAGCCGACATGAGCATACCCGGAGTACAAAAACCACATTGCACCGCACCATGCTCAATAAAAGATTTTTGCAAGGAATCAAGCTCACCGTTTCGGGCTAATCCTTCTACGGTGAGAATTTCTTTGTCCCTTGCTTGGCAGGCTAAAACCAGACAAGAATTAACAGCTTGCCCGTCTAAAATTACCGTACATGCCCCGCATTCCCCCTCACCGCATCCTTCTTTGGTGCCCGTCAGATTCAAATCATCCCTTAAAACATCAATTAACCGTTTTCTCGGATCTACATTCAGCCTGTATGTTTTTCCGTTGACATGAAGTGAAATCTCCATATTTGTCACCTCTTGCAAAATTTCCCATTGTAGGCGTCAAAAGCTAACTATTTACTTCTTTTAAGGCAGCCAAAATCTTTTTCGGTGTCAAAGGAAGAACAGATAAATCCGTACCCAGGGCATTATTTACGGCATTTACCACAGCAGCAGCAACCGGAACTACCGCCACTTCACCGATACTCTTTGCCCCAAAAGGACCGTCATCCCCTCCCCGTTCAAGTAAAATTACTCGTACTTCCGGCATATCAGGGGCATTAATTAGATGGTAGTTTTTAAAACTGTCATTAATAACCCGTCCCTTTTGGTTTAAGCTAACTTCTTCACATAAGGCATAGCCAATACCCATTTGAGCAGCCCCCTGGATCTGCCCCTCACACATGACTCGATTAATTACCCGTCCCACATCATGCACCGCCAAATAATCCGTAACTTTCACCAATCCGGTCTCCGTATCCACCTTTACTTCCGCAAAGTGTGCCCCGTATGCGCCGGGGTTGGAAACTCCGTTATAGGTTTCGGTAGCAATAATATCAAGATGATATTTACTTTTGGAAATCACTCCGATCTCTTTAAAACTTACGCTTTGATTTGTATCTTTGATGTAATATACCCGGCCGTTTCTTATTTGCAAAAACTCCTTAGGCTGCTGCAAAACCAGGGAAGCTACATGCAAAATCTGATTTTTAATCCGGTTTGCCACTTTTAAGGTGCAGGCCCCGC